>DASYRF010000222.1:0-24003 GCA_036004705.1 Myxococcota bacterium | reverse complement strand
CCGCCGGGCCCGCGCCCGTGTGCGCCTCGGCGCCCGCGTCCTCCAGCATCGCCGGCGCGCGCCCCACGATCGGCAACGTGATGCGGAACAGCGCGCCGCCGCCGGAGCGGCTCGTGCCGGCGATCGTGCCGCCGTGCGCCTCGACGACGCCGCGACAGATCGGCAGCCCCAGCCCCACGCCCGCAACGCCCACGTGCGGACCGCGGTAGAATTTCTCGAACACCTTTTCCTCCGCTCCCGCGGGCAACCCCGGGCCGCGGTCCGCCACCTCCACCAGCACGGCGGCACCGCCGTCCCGCCGGGCGCGCACCTCGATGGGGCTTGCGGGCGGCGTGTACTTGGCCGCGTTCTCGAGCAGGTTCACGAACACCAGCTCCAGCAGCACCGGATCGACCGGCACGAGCGGCAGGTCGGCGGCGAGGTCCGCCGTCACCGCCCGCCCTTCCAGCCGCCGGTCGAGCCGCTCCAACGCCGTGCCCACGATCTCCTCCAGCGGCACCCACTCGCGCTTGGGCTGCACGCCCGAATCCAGCCGCGTCATGTCGAGCAGGTTCCCCACGAGCCGCTCCAGCCGCTCCGCCTCCTCGCAGATCGTCTCCAGCAGGTCGGCGCGATCGCCCGCCGACACGTGCGCCGCGTCGTCGCGCAGCGCGGTCGCCGCCCCGGTGATGGCGGCCAGCGGCGTGCGCAGGTCGTGCGACACGGCGCTCAGCAGCGAGCTGCGCATCTGCTCGGTGCGCGCCCGCAGCGCCGCCGCCTTGGCGTCCTCCGCCAGGCGCGCCCGCTCCAGCGCCAGCGTCGCCTGTCGCGCGAAGGCGTCGAGGAAGTGGCGCGCGTCTGCCGGCGCGGCGCGCCCCGCGCCCGGCGCGAGGGCGAGCACGCCGCGCGCCTCCCCGCCGGCAAGCAGCGGATGGCAGGCCACGCGCGCCTCCGGCAGCGTCTCGGTCCCGCGCCCCGCGGGACGCCCGTGCTCCAGCACCCAGCGCGCCGCGTCCAGCTCCGGCGCCTCCAGCACCAGGTCGCCCCGGCGCGCCGCGACGCGAGGCGCCGCCGCCCCGTCTGGCAGCAGCACGGCCGCGCCGGCGGCGAAGACGTCCCAGGCATGGCGCGCCACCACCTCGGCCACCGCGCCCTCGTCCACCGCGACGCCCAGGTCGCGGCTTAGCGCATACAGCGTGGCCGTGCGCTCCTCGCGCAGCCGCGCCTCGTGCTCCTGGCGCCTCACTCGCAGCGTCAGCGCGCTGATGACGAGACCCACGCCGAACATCATCGCGAACGTCAGCAGATGCCGCGCGTTCGCCACGTTGAACGTGTAGTACGGCGGCACGAAGAAAAAGTCGTAGGCGCCCACCGACAGCGCCGCCGCCGCCACCGACGGCCCACGCCCGAAGCGCGCCGCCACGACCATGATGCCGAGCAGGTACAACATGACCGTGTCTTCCGCCGACAGCAGCGGCCGTGCCAGCGCCGAGACCGCTGTCGCCGCCGTCACCAGCCCCGCCGCCCACGCATAGCCGCCCCACGCCGCGCGCACGCGCGCCGCCGGCCCCGGCGCGTCCGCCGCCGGGCCCTCGTCGCCGGAGATGACGTGCACGTCGATGTCGCCGCTGCCGCGCACGACCTCGTCCAGCACCGACCCGCGCAGCACGTCGCGCAGCCGCGAATGGGTCGGCTTGCCGATGACGATGCGCGTGACGTTGTGGCGGCGCGCGTACTCCAGCAGCGTGCGCCCCACGCGCGGGCCGGCCAGCCGCACCGCCTCGCCGCCCAGCGACTCGGCCAGGCGCAGATGCGCGTCCAGGCGCTGCTGGTCGCCCGGCCCGGGCGCCGCCGCCCCGGCGGCCTGGACGTAGGCCGCCACCCAGGGCGCGCGCAGGCCCGCCGCCATGCGCCGCGCCGCGCGCACCAGGCGCGACGACGCCGGGCTCGGCCCGACGCACACCAGGATGCGCTCGCTCGCCGGCCACGTCGTTTCGATGGCGTGGGCGCGCCGGTACTCGAGCACGTCGGCGTCGACGCGGTCCGCGGTGCGCCGCAGCGCCAGCTCGCGAAGCGCCAGCAAGCTCCCGCGCTGGAAAACGTGCGGTGGTCCGGTGCCCGCCGGCGCCGCCTCGGGCGGCACGCGCACCTTCCCCTCGCGCAGCCGCTCCAACAGCTCCTCGGGCGCGAGGTCGCAGAGCTCAATCTCGTCGGCGCGGTCGAGCACCGCGTCGGGCACCGTCTCGCGCGGGCGAAACCCGGTGATCTGCGCGACGACGTCGTTCAGGCTTTCGATCTGCTGCACGTTGAGCGTGGTGTGGACCTCGATGCCGGCGTCGAGCAAGTCCAGCACGTCCTGCCAGCGCCGTGCGTGGCGCAGCCCCGGCGCGTTCACGTGGGCGACGTCGTCCACCAGCAGCACGCGGGGCCGCCGCGCCAGTGCGCGCTCCAGGTCCAGCTCGCCGGCGAGCGCGGCGCCTCCGGCGACCGCGCGGCGCGGCAGTGTCTCCAGGCCTTCGAGAAGCGCCGCCGTCTCGGGTCGGCCGTGCGTCTCCACCCAGCCCGCCACCACGTCGGCGCCCTCGGCGCGCAGCCGCCGCGCCGACTCCAGCATCGCATGCGTCTTTCCCACGCCGGAGGCGAACCCGAAGAAGATCTTCAGGCGGGCGCGCGGCGCGAGCGGCTTCATGGCCCCGCCGTCCGCGGGCCTACTGCACGCGCGCGGGGAGGATCACCATCGAGTAGCCTGCCCACTGCAGGCGCTTCTGGATGGCGTAGGCAGTCTCGTTGTGCAGAACGCGCTGGTACCATCGCTCGCGCTCGAAGATTACCTTGCCGGCGACGAAAGTGGTGCGCGGGAACTCCTCGAGCACAGCGTGGCACAGCTTCTCCGCCTCCTCCACCGCGTCGGTGCCCATGGCCATGCGGTAGGTGGCGGCCACGCCGAGACGGCGCGCCAGCCCGACGTAGCGCTGCAGCGCCTCCTCGGTGCGCGCGCGCAGCTCCGCCAGCGCCTCCTCGCCCTTGAAGGCGCCGCTGTCTACGACGCCGACCGACACGAAGACGACGTTGTGGAAGTAGCCGGGGAACGCGCGGAAGATGTTCAGCGTCGTGTGAATGCCGAGGCCGCCGTAGGCGGCGACAAGCACCGCCGCCGTGGGCTTCTGCCGGTCGAGGTCGGGCACGGGACCGGACGGCTCGGGCGGCAGCTGGTTGAGCTCGGCGTACAGCTTGGCGATGAGGGCGGTGACGCGGCGGTAGTGGCGGCGGATGACGAAGCACAGCACCACCAGCGAGCCGGTGACCGCCAGCGTGATCCAGCCGCCTACCAGAAACTTCTCGCGCACGGTGATGACGAGGATGGTCGCGCACAAGAGGAAGCCGGCGCCGAACAGCGTCATGCGGCGCTTCCAGGGGCGGCCCCGGCGGCGCCGCCAGGTGGCGCGCGTCATCGACAACATCGACAGCGAGAACGTCAAGAACACGTTGATGCTGTACATGACGACGATGTGGCGCACGTCGCCGCGCGTGTACAGGAGCGCCGCGAGCGAAGCGGCGCCCATGAGCAGCAGGCCGTTCTGCGTGGTGAGCCGATCGGACAGCGCGGCGAAGCGCCGCGGCACCCACGAGTCGATGGCCATGTTCGACAGCACGCGCGGGCCGTCGACGAAGCCCGCCTGGGCGGCCACGACCAGCAGCGCCCCTTCCGAGAAGAGCGTGAGGACCACGAGCGCTCGCCCGAACGGCAGGTCGCCGAAGACGAGCTCGGTGAGCACGGCGTTGAGGGTCTTGCCCTCGGCGTGGGCGACGTTCCAGAGCAGGTAGCAAAGCAGCAGGCCGGAGGCGGTGACGGCCAAGGAGCTGGCCATGTAGATCATCGTGCGCTTGGCCGTCTGCACGCGCGGCTCGCGCATGATGGGGATGCCGTTTGAGACGGCCTCGATGCCGGTGTAGGTGCCGCCGCCGAGGGAATAGGCGTGCACCAGCAGGAGCAAGAGCCCCGCCGTGCCGAGCGTCGCGTAGCCGTGGTGGAAGCCGGCGCCGAGGCCGGCGGCGGTGGCGGGCAGCGCCGCGGCGTGGCGGCCGATGCCGGCGAGTATCAGGGCGGCGTGCGTAACGAGGAAGATCAGGAACACCGGCGTGAGCGTCATGACCGACTCACGAATGCCGCGGATGTTGAGCGTGGTGAGGCCGGCGATGAAGAACACCTCGAGCGGCAGCTTCCACACGTGGAAGTGGAGCGGCACGAAGCTGAAGAGGGCGTCGCCGGCGGCGGCGATGGAGACCGTGATCGTGAGCACGTAGTCGACGACGAGCGCGGCGCCGGAAGTCAGGCCGATGCGCTCGCCGAGGAGCTTGCTGGCGACCACGTATCCCCCTCCGCCGTGCGGGAACGCCTCGATGATACGGCTGTAGGCGGCGGAGATGACGAGGATCGTCGTCGCCATGACGGCGGCCAGCACCACGGCGAGGTAGCGATGCTCGCCGAGCGAGCGGAACGCCTCTTCGGGACCGTAGGCGGAGGACGACAGCCCGTCGGCGCCGAGCCCGACCCAGGCCAGGAAGGGGATGAGCGCCAGGCGGTGAAAAATGGAACGGTCGGCGAGGTTGCGGGGCGCGCCCACCAAGAAGCGCCAGACGCGCAGGGGAAGCGGCGCCGGCTCGGCGATGGGTGGTCCGGGCTCGGGCGCGAGAGTTGACGGCTCGGGCACGAGCCGCGGCGGCGGCTCCTCGGCAGGCGCCGCCGTCTGCGTCGCGGGATCATGGGACATGGTCGTACGCCGCCCTGACTTCGGGCGGCGACCCCCAGCTGCCTCCAGCGGCGCAAACCTTAAGCCGTCGCGCGTCAGGACCGCGTAAAATCGGCGCCAAGGCGCATCAAGATTTCATCAAGACGACGCGCTAGACGCGGAAGTGGCACGCTCCATTGCGTCCAGCGGCGGCGCGCCGGTGCTCGGCGTAGAGGCGCAGAGCGAAGGCGCCGGCAGGGTGGGCACGGAAGCGCTCGACGTCGGCGCGCATCTCCGGCGGCAGGTCTTCGAGGCGCGGGAGCGGGGCGCCGTACTCGGGCGGGGCGAGCATCGGCGCGGCCAGCGCGGCGAACGTGAGGTCGGCGGCGGTGAAGGCGTCGCCGGCGAGGAAGCGGCGCCCGTCGCCGAGGAGGACGCCGACCTCGTCGAGCACGGCGAGGATCCGGCCGCGCGAACGGTCGGCGGTGACGGGCGTGATGTCGAGCCCGCGCCGCAGCAAGAAGCTCACGGCGCCGAAGAGCGGCCGGACGAGGGCGCGCTCGATCCGGCCGACGGTCGGGTGGAGCAGGCCGAGCAGGAGCGCCCGCTCCGGGAGGAGGTGGAAGTAGGCGAGCCGCCGGGTGTGCGGCCCCAGGTGCACGTCGAAGCGGTCCTCGAGCTCGTCCGCCTCGCGGCGGGCGGCCGGCGCCGCCGGGTAGAGCCTGCGATCCGCGGGGGCGAGCGCATCCGCGAAGTGCAGGATGTCGGTGGAGTCGCGCAGGACGCGGCGGTCGGCGGTCACGAGCACGGGCACTGTACGCCCGCCTCCGGCGGCGACGCTCCAGATCCAGTGAGCGAGCGGCAGGTGCGCGTCCTCCACGTACGGGACGGCGGCGCGCTCCAGCGCCCAGCGCGCTTTCTCGCAGTAGTGGCTCTGGCCGATGGTGACGAGGCGCGCAGGCGCGGGCACGGACATGGCCCCCTCAGCGCAACGTGAGCGGGCCGAGGAAGTCGCGGTTGCCGACGTCGACGCCGTTGTGGCGCAGGATGGCGTACGCGGTCCTCACCGTGGAAAAAGAAGTTCGGGAGCGCGTGCTCGACGAAGTCGTCAGCCGCGAGCGTCGACTTTCCTTTCCAGCGCGGCAGGCTGATTGTGCGCGCACCGGCGCCATCTCGAGAAAGATCGCGCAGAGGGTCATGGCGATTCGCTAGCACGACGTGGCGATCGCATCAACGGCCTCGGCCTTGACGCGCGGGCGGTTGCTCTCTACGGTCGCGGATCATGACGAAGACTTGCGCGCGCGGCATCGGCGGCGCGGCGCTGCTGGCGGCGGGGCTCGCTGCTGCGGCGGCGGGCTGCCACAGACACTCGGTGATCGTCGTGGAGGTCACGCCCAGCGTGGGCTACGACGGAGCGGGCATCGCCCAGCTCGTCGCCACTTTCTCGCTGGCGGGGCAGGACGACGACATGGAGGCTTTCCCGGCGATGCCGGGAGCTCCGATCACCTTCCCGGCGAGCTTCGCGGTGTCGCTGCGCGGTTCGCTGGACGGCGACGTGACGGTCGCGATCAGCGCGCGCGACGCGGCGGGGAACGAGCTGGCGACGGGCGCGACGACGGCGGCGATCGACCGGCACCACAGCACGACCGCGGGCGTGACGATCGCGCCGTTCTGCGGCAACGGCGTGGCGGACGTGGTGCTGGCCGAAGCCTGCGACCAGGGCGCCGCGAACTCCGACACGACGCCGGACGCGTGCCGCACCGATTGCACGCCGGCGCGATGCAGCGACGGAGTCACCGACAGCAGCGAGGAGTGCGACGACGGCGCCGCCAACTCGAACGCGATGCCCGACGCCTGCCGCGTCGCCTGCGTGCTGCCGGCCTGCGGTGACGCGGTCGTCGACAGCGGCGAGGCGTGCGACGCCGGCGCCGCCAACGACGACACGGCGCCCGACGCCTGCCGCACGACCTGCGCGGCGGCGGGATGCGGGGACGGCGTGACCGATACCGGCGAGAGCTGCGACGACGGCGCCGCCAACAGCGACACCGTGCCCGACGCCTGCCGCACGACCTGCGCGCTGCCGACGTGCGGCGACGGGGTCACCGACATGGGCGAGGCGTGCGACGACGGCGCGGCCAACAGCGACACGGCGCCCGACGCTTGCCGCACGACCTGCGTGGCGGCGTTCTGCGGCGACGGCGTAACTGACGCGCTCGCCGGCGAGACGTGCGACGACGGCAACGCACTCGACGGCGATCAGTGCGGGCACGCCTGCGACGCACCGCCTCCGGTACCGGCGACCGTGGACCTGGGCGCGGTGCCCTCGCCGGCGGCGTGGCGGCTGTCCGCGGCGGGTCCGGTCCTGGCGGTGGGCGACTTCGACGGCGACGGGCTGGGCGACGCGGCGTTCGGGGACGACGCCGCGGCGACGGTGCGCGTGGTGCTGGGCGTGGACCTCCCGCCGGCGGGGTCGCCGGCGGCCGTGGACGTGGCGCTGGCCGCGGCGGTGAGCGTGACCGGCGCGGCGGGGAGCGCGCTGGGGGCGGCGGTGGCGGCGGGCGACCTCGACGGCGACGGGCTGGACGACCTCGTGATGGGAGCGCCCGGCGAGACGGCGGTGCACGTGGTCCTGGGCGCGACGATGGCCGCCGCAACCCTCCCGCTGGCGCTGGACCTCACCGCGGCGCCCGCCGACGTCACGGTGACGCTGCCGGCGGGCGACGGGGGCGGCGCGGCGGTGGCGGCAGGCGATCTGAACGACGACGGGCTCGACGAGCTGATCATCGGCGAGCCGGGGTACTCACCCAGCGTCCCGCGCACCGGCGCGGGGCGTGTGCACGTGATCGTGGGGCGCGCCTTCGCGCCGCTGCCGGCGGCGATCGACGCGGCGGCGGCCGCCGAGATGCAGTTCCTGGGCGCCGACGGCGGCGACGCGCTGGGGAGCACGCTGGCGGCCGGCGACTTCGACGGCGACGGGCTGGACGACGTGGCGGCGGCGGCGCCGGGCGGCGACGGCGCGGGCGAGGCCTACACCGACGCGGGCGACGTCCTGCTCTGGCGCGGGCGCGCGCTGTCGCCAGGCGCGGCGACGTCGGTGCTCGACGCGCTGGCAGGCGAGTACGAGCTCGTGCTGCAGGGGGGCCCCGACCCGGGCGCCGCGCTGGGCGCGGCGGCGGCGCTCGGCGACCTCGACGGCGACGGCCGCGCCGAGCTGTGCGCAGGCGCGCCGCTCTACGACGCGACGGCCGCGGCAGACGGCCCTGGCACGGTGGCGTGCGTGCTCGGCACGACGGTGGCGCTGGGGGCGGGCCTGGCGCGCGACCAGGCGGCCGGCGGGGCCGACGTGACGATCGCGGTGGGCGGCGCGACGGCCGCGGCGGGGCTGGGCGCAGCGCTGGCCACGGGCGACGCCAACAACGACGGACGCGCCGACCTGCTCGTGGGGGAGCCGGGCTCGGACGCGGCCTTCGCCGGCGGCGGGCGCGCGCACCTGTGGCTCGGCCGCGCGATCGGCGCGCCGCTCACCGCCGACCTGGACGCGGTGCCAGCGGAGGCGACGCTGCTGCCGGAACCGGGAACGGCGGGCCTCGGCGCGGCGCTGGCGGTCGGCGACTTGGACGGCGACGGCTTCGCGGACCTCGTGGTCGCCGCGGGACCCGCCGGCGCGGGCGTCGCCTACGTCGTGCGCGGCGGCACCAACCCGACGCCCTGACGACTCGTGCTGGCCAGGCTCGAGGTCGAGGACGCCTACCGCTTCGACCGAAACCTCGGCGTGCAGGCCGGCGCCGGCACAGGCAAGACACACGCGCTGGTCAGCACCGCGCTGAGTCTGCTGGGCGGGCTGGGGGCGCGCGGCGCGGTCGCCCCGGCACGCCTCCTGCTGCTGACGTTTGGCGAGGACGCGGCGGCGGAGATCCGGGCGCGCCTGGCGCGGCGCGTGGCGGCGCTGGAGGCGGCGCCGGACGCGCCCGACGCGCTGATGGACCTGCCGCGCGCGGCGACGCCGCCGGGCCGCGCGCACTGGGAGGCGGTGCGGCGCGAGCTGGGCGCGGCGACGATCGGGAACTTCCATCAGCTCGGCGCGGCGCTGCTGCGCCGTCACGCGGCGGCGGCGGCGGTCGACCCGGACTTCGCGCTGGTGGACGAGACGGAGGCGTTCGCCCTGCTGGAGGAGGCGGCGCAGGGGGCGCTGCTCGACGCGCTGGTCTCGTCCGACCCGCGCGTGGCCGAGCCGGCGCGGGCGGCGGCACGCGCGTTCCCCGTGGGCGGGCGCAAGGGCCTGCTGGATCTCGCCGTGGGGCTGCACGCGCGATTCGTCGAGGAGGGCATCGGGCACGAGGCGGCGGCGCTGGCGCCGCTCGGAGCGCCGTACGACCGCAGCCGCGCCGCAGCTGCGCTGGCGGCGGAGACAGCGCGAGCGCGAGCGGCGCTCGGCGCGCTGGAGCGATCGGGGCGAGCCTCGGCGCGCATCGCCGGGGCGATGCAGGCCGGCGCGGCCTTCGCGCGCGCGGCCGCGGCGCTGCTCGGAGAAGACAGCGGTGGCGCGACCGGCGCGCTGCACGCGGGTGCAGGGGCGCTGGCGGGCGGCGGCGGAGGCGCGCCGGGGAAGGCGATGGACGGCGCGACGCTCTGGCAGTTCCATGAGGCCGCGGTGGCGCTGCACAAAGCGACGGCCCAGCTGCGCAGCACGGAGGCGGCCGCCGACCGCGAGGCGCTGCGCGCGGCGCTGGTGCGCGCGGCCCGCGCGGCCCGCACGTGGCTCGCGGCCCCGGCGGTGCACGGGCTGCTGGCGCTGCTGGAGGCGACGGCGGGCCGCTACCGCGCGGCCAAGCGAGCGCGCGGCGCGCTCGACTTCGGCGACCTTCTCTTGCGCACACGCGACCTGCTGCGCGACCGGCGCGACGTGCGCGCCGCCGTCAAGGCGCGCTGGGACGCGGTGCTGGTGGACGAGTTCCAGGACACCAATCGCGTGCAGCGCGACCTGGTGCGCCTGTTGGCGGAGCCGCCCGGCGTGCACGCCGCGCTGGCGCCGGCGGACGACGCGGGGGAGCGGCTCGCCGTGGGCGAGCGCCGCCTGTTCGTGGTCGGCGACCTCAAGCAATGCATCTACGAATTCCGCGGCGCCGACGTGACAGTCTTCTCCGAGACGCTGGAGGCGCTGGCGCGCACGGGCGGCGCGGGCGAGGTCGTGCTGTCGCGCTCGCGACGCGCGGTGCCGGCGCTGGTGCGTTTCACTAACGCGCTCTTCACGCACGTGATGGCCGAGGCGCGCGAGCCGTTCGAGATCCGCTTCGACGAAGCGCATGCGCTGGCGCCGCTGCGCGACGACGTTCCCGGCGGCGGCGTGGAGCTGCTGGAATTCGACGCCGGTCCGGAGACCGGGGCGCGGGCGCGCGAGGCGGACGCGGTGGCGGCGCGCATCGGCGCACTGGGCCGCCCGCTGCGCGACGTGGCGATCCTGCTGCGCCGCTTCACGCACGTGGAGGAGTACCGGCAGGCGCTGCGTCGGGCCGGCCTGCCGCACTACGTCGTCGGCGGGCGCGGCCTGTACGACACGCAGGAGGCGCGCGACCTAGCGTCATTGCTCGCGCTCGCCACCGGCGAGGCCGACGCCGACCCGGTGGCGCTGCTCACGGTGCTGCGATCGCCGCTGTGCCTGGTGTCGGACCGGACGCTGCTGGCGCTGGCGCTGCCCGTGCCGCGCGCGGCCAAGACCGCCAGTCCTGGCGAGACGGCGGCGCGCGACGATGCCGGCGAAGGCGCGGCGCCCGGCGCGGCGGGCGAGGATCCCGGCCACGGCGCGACTGCGGCCGGGTCGCTGCGCCTGGATCCGCGCGCGGTGCGGCGAGCGGCCGGCGACGACGCGCTCCTGGCTGGCCTGGGCGTGCCGCCGGACGAGCGCGCCCGGCTGCGCCGCTTCGTGGCGCTCTGGGAGCGGCTCGAAGCGCAGGCCGACCGCCTCGGCGCCGCCGGCACGCTGCGCCGCGCGCTCGACGAGACGGACCTATGCGCGGTGTTGGCGGCCACCAGCGACGGCGTGCAGAAGGTGGCCAACGTGGAGCGGCTCGTGGAGCTGGCCGGCGCACAGGACGCCGCGCCGGGCGGCGGGGGGGCGCGTGGGTTCGCCGCGCGGCTGCGCCGCGCCGTCCAGCGCGCGCCCGACGAGGAAGAGGGTGCGCCGGTCGCCGAGGACGCCGACGTGGTGAAGGTAATGACCATTCATCGCGCGAAGGGGCTGGAGTTTCCTGTGGTGGTGCTGCCCGGACTGGGGGACGCGCGGGCCTTCGCGCCGCCCGCGGTGCTGTGGGAGCGCACGGCCGGGCTCGCGGTGAAGTTGCCGCGGCTGCCGCGCGACTTCGCCGACACCGGCGACTGGGAGCGCGTGCACGCGCGCAGCGAAGCGCGCGAAGAGGCGGAGGAGGCACGCATCTTCTACGTGGCCTGCACGCGGGCGCGCGACCTGCTGGTGCTGTGCGGGCCGGCGGCAGTCGGGAGCGGGAGCGGGCGCGGCCGCGGAGGCGCATGGCGCGCGGCGCTGGAGGAGATCGCGCCGCTGCACGTCGTCGCGCCGGGCGCCGGAGCCGCGGCCGACCCGCTGTTCCTCCGCATCCGCGCTTCGTCGCTGCCGCCGCCCGTCGCGCGGGACGCGGCGACGGAGACGCCGCCGACCGTCACCGCCGCGGACGTGGCCCGCGCGTTCGCGCCGCCTCCCCTCGCGCCGGCGCGCCTGGAAGCGACCGTCACCGCCCTTGCCGACCTCGACGCTTGTCCGCGGCGCTATCACTTCCTGCACGAGATCCACCTGCTGGAGCACCCGGACCGGGCGCGGAGGGAGGACACGGGCCCCGGCGGCGAAGATGCACGCGCGGCGCACTTCGGACAGCGCGCGGACGAGCCGGCCGCTGGCGCCGGCGCCGGCGACGGTGAGGACGCGCCGTGGGACCCAGGTCCGATTGCCCGCGGCGTGCTGGCCCACCGGCTGCTGGAGCGGGCGGCGCCCGGCGCGACGGCGGCTGAACTGCGCGCCGGGCTCGGGGCCGACCTGTCGCCTGACGAAGAGGCGTCACCCGAGGCGACTGCGCTCGCCGACGACGTCGCGGCCTTCCTGGCGGGCTCGGCCGGACGGATGCTGGCAGAGCCAGGCGCCCGCCGCGAGGTGCCGTTCGTCCTGCGCGTCGCGGGGCCACTCGCCGCCGCGGCGCGCGCGGGCCGGCCTGCACCGGAGATGCTGGTGCACGGGCAGATCGACCTGCTCGTCGACCGCGGGCCTCAGGAGCCGGTGCTGGTGCTGGACTACAAGTACGCGCGGCGCGACCCGCGCGCGCTCGACGCGTACCGCTTCCAGCTGCTGGCCTACGCCGTGGCGGTCCGCACGCTGCTGCCGCGCGGCCCGTTGCCGCGCGCTGGGCTCGTCTTCCTGCGCGACCGCGGCGCGCCGCCCGTCTGGCTGCCGGTGGCGCCCGCGTCGCCGATTTCGCCCGGCTCGTCCGCGACGGCCGGCCAAGCGGGCGGGACGGGCGACGCCTCCGCGGCGACGGCCGCGGCGCAGGCCGCGACGCTGGATGAGATGGAACGAACGCTGGCGCGGCTGTGTGGAACGCTCGCGCAGTCACGTGCGGCGGGCGCTACGGGCGCGTGGCCGGGTCGGCCGCGGGATTTTTGCGAGAGGCTGGGGTGCGGGTATATCTACCGCTGCCATGCGGAAGCGGGCGGCGTGGACGGCGTCGATCCGGACGCGAGCGGGGTGGACGGTTGAAGGGAGGAGCTTTGCAGGAGTCGACGTCGGCGCTGGCGGTGGTGCTGGCCGGCCTGTCGGCGGCGATCGCCGGCTGCACGTGCGAGGGGCCGGCGAACGTGTTGACGACGGGAACCCCAGCTCCGGCGAGCGAGGCGCCGGCCACAGCCACGGCAGCGGCGCGTCCGCCGGCGACGAAGGGTTTGCCCCTCGCGCCGGAAGGCACGGCGCGGCCGGACTTCGGCGAGCTGCGCAGGCCGGCCGTGACGCTCGCGGACCTTTCGGTGACGGGAGCGCTCGACGCGGAAAACGCGCGCGCGGCGGTCGCGGCGCGCCTGCCGGAGGCGAGCGCGTGCCTGGCGGACCGCCTGGACGCGAAGCCCGGTCTTCGCGGGCTCGTCGAAGTCAATGTCGGGTTCGACGCCGCGGCCGCGCGACCGCTCACGAAGGGGACGGCCACGGCCGTGCACTCGGGCGGCGACGCGGTCTTGGAGGCGTGCCTGGCGGCCATCTTCGCGTCCTGGACTTCCGGCGCGTTCGCCGCCGCGGCCCCCGGGCCAGCCGACCTAAGATTTCACCTGACGCTGTACGGCGGGCTCAAGCTGCCGGCGACGATGCCGGCTTTGCCGCCGCCACCCCCGCTGCCGGCGCCCGCGCGGCCGGCGACAGCCGGATGAGCGGCGCACACGTGCGCCCGGAGCGCGGCGCCGGGCGCCGCCACGAACCGGCCGGCGCGCCTCCCGTCGCGCGCGCGCGCCGTGGGCGCTTGGCCGGGCGCAGCGCCGGCGCCGCCGCGGTCACCGCGGCGATCGGGTGCATCGTGGCGTTGGGACTGGGCGGCGCGGCGGGGTGCCACGCCGCGGCGGACGCCTTCGCCCGTGCGCAGGCGGACCTGGCCATCGCCCGCGCGACGGGCGACGCCGCGCGCGTCTCCGCCGCGCTCGCCGCGCTGGAGCGCCTCGCCGCGCGCCGCACACCGCGCGGGACGGCGGGCGCCGACGCGCGCGCGCGCGCCCTGCGCGCCGCCGCCGCCGTCCTGCTCGAGCCGCTCGCCGCCACCGCGCTCGCACGTGCCACCGCCACACCCGATCCCGCGCTGGACGCCGCGCTGCGCGCCCTCGCCGCGGGTGCGCCCCACGCCGCTGCTCCGGCCCCCGCCGCTTCCGCGCCAGCCGGCGCGGTGCGCTTCCCCGTCTCCCCGCCCGGCGCGCCCGGCACGGCTGAGGAGTCGGGCGCAACCTCGACGGAGGCGGCCGTGGCAGCGCGCGCACGCGCCCTGGGCGATGCGGCCGTGCAGGCGCTGCTCGACGACGCCGCCGCCGGCGACGCCTACAAGCTGCGCGCCGCCGCCGACGCGGGCGGACCGCTCTCGACGGCCGCGTGGCTCTGGTTGCTCGCGCGCGGCGCGGATGCGCTGGACCGCGCCGAAGCCGCGCCGCTCCACGCCGACTTGGTGCTCGCCGCCGAATACGCCGTCTACTGCCCGGTCGAGCCCAGCGGCGGGCCCGGCCGCTCCGCCCTCGCGGCGCGCGCCCTGCTCGTCGACGGCTGCCTCGACTCCTGCCCCGAGGCCCAGCCCGACCCGTCGATGCGCGTGTCGCTGGAGTTCCGCAAGGACTTTGCCGTCGCGGCCTGCGGCCACGCGGCGCTCGGCCTGCCGGCACCGCCCGAGTCCGCCGCAGCCCCCGGCGTCCTTCTCGACGACCCATCCGCCGCGGCCGACCCGGTGCGCGAGCTCTCCGACGAGGCGCTCGTCGTGCAGCGCCACCTCGCCGATCTCCTGCGGCGCGCCGAGACGGCGCTGCGTTCGCCCGACCCAGGCCTTCGCCGCGCACACGACGCCGTCACGCGCCTGCGCGCGCACGTCCTGGCCGCGCGCGTCCCGCTGTCCTACGCGTTCGTCACGCCCGGCGCGCGTGGCTGGCCGCTCGCCCCGCCGCCCGGCGAGCCAGCGGCCGTCGTCCCGCTGGGCGCGCACCTCGTGGTCGCCGCCGACGGCACGCTCACCGGCGGCCCGCGCCCGACCGCCGGCGTGGGCGCCGACGGCATGCTCCGCTTCGGCGACGCCGAAGCCGGCGCCCCCTTCCCCGGCCTGCCGCTCGCTGCCGGCGCGTTCACCCGCGCGCTGCGCGCCCTCACGCCCAGCGCCGTCCCGCCCGGCGCTCTCGGCTCGCCTGGCCCGCCCGACGCGCCCGGCCCGCCCGACCCCGGCCCGCCCGGCCCGCCCGGCGCTTTCGGTTCGCCGCTCACGCCCGCCGTCCTGCTGCTCGCCGACGCCGCCGCGCCCGGTCGCGCGCTGCGCGCCGCGCTCACCGCCGCCCGCGCCGCCGGCCTGACCGCCCTGCGTCTTGGCTGCCAGACGGCGTTCGGCCCCTTTCCCTGCCAGGGCGGCGACGTGTCGCTGGCTCCGGCCACCGGCCCCGCGCCCGCCCGCACCATCGACCTCGGCGCCGGCGGCGTCGCCACCGTCCTGTTCGCCGGGGCGGCGCCTTTCTCCGTGCCAGGCTACGGCGGACACGTCGCCGCCACGGCGCTCGCCGCCGCGGCGCGCACGCTGCTCACGGATGGTGACGGCCTCGTCGCCAGCGCGGGCGCCGACGCCCCCCGCGGCGTACGGCTCCGCTTCGCCGACGCGACGACCTACGCCGAGCTGCTGTCCGTCGCGCAAGCGCTCGCGGCCCTGAGCCTGCGCGTCGACCTCAGCGACGAGCGTCCCTAGGCGGCTGGCGCTGCCTTCCGCGCCGCCGCCGCCGCGGTCGCGCCGGGCGCCTGCGGCCGCCATACGGCCTCCGGCTCCGGGCCTTGCGTCAGGCGGAACATGAAACGCTCGAACGCCAGCACGCCGAAGAACACTTCCATGCGCAGCCGCTTCTTCCAGTCCCACACGTCGCCCGCCAGCATCGACGTGACCGTCTCCAGGATCTTGAGCTTGCGCGTCGGCGTATAGAACACGCGGTGCAGCCCCGGCGTGTACCAGGCGTAGATGAAGCGGAAGAACGTCTCGGTCGCCGCGCGCACGTGCGCCTCGTACGCCGCGAACAGGCGCGGGTCGGTGCGCGCCTCCGTCAGCCCGCGGTCGATGGCGTCGGCGCATAGCGCCCCGCCCGTCATCGCCAGGTGCACGCCGCTGGAGAAGATGGGGTCCATGAACGAACCGGCGTCGCCCACCAGCACGAACCCGCTCCCCGCGTAGCGCTCGCAGCGGTAGCTGATGTCGGCGATCGTCCGCGACGGCATGAGCTGCCGCGCGGCGGCGAAACGCGCCCACACCGCCGGGCTCTGCTGCAGCGTACGCACGTAGAACTGGTCCTGCGTCTCGTCCTGGCCGCGCTGCTGCACCCAGTCCTTGTGGCACACGATGCCCACCGACATGCGCAGCCCGTCGCGGTGCAGCGGGATCATCCAGGTCCAGCCGTGCTGCCACGTCGCGATGGTGATGTTGCCGCAGTCGCGCCCCGGCAACCGCTCCACGCCGTCCCAATGCGTGAAAAAGGCCGTCTTCGAGATGGGCAGGTCGCGCTTCTTCCAGCCCAGGCGCACCGACAGAAAGGTGTCGCGCCCGCTCGCGTCGACGACGAACGGCGCGCGCACCTCGAACGACTCCGCGGCGCGCGCGGGTCCCCGGCCGCCGTCGGGGCGCGCCGCCGCCGGCGGCAGGTCGCGCGCCCGCACGCCCACGGCCTGGTCGCCGTCGAACAGCACCTCCTCCACGGCACAGCGCTCGCGCACCTCGACCCCCTTGCGCTGGGCGTTGCGCAGCAGCAGGTCGTCGAACTTGGCGCGCTCCACCTCGAAGGCGTGGGGCTCGTCCTTGTCGAGCGTGTCCTTGAAGTAGTACGTCTGCTCCGTACAGCCGTCCGGCGCGACGAAGTGCGCCCCCCACTTGATGAGGGCGTCGGCGCAGAGGTCCTCGAACACCCCCAGGCGCCGCAGGATCTTGTTGTTGTAGGGCAGCAGCGACTCGCCGATGTGGAAGCGCGGGAACTGCTCCTTTTCGATGAGCAGGACGCGTCGCCCCTTCATGGCCAGCATGGCCGAGACGGTGCTTCCGGCGGGTCCACCGCCGATGACAATCGCGTCGTAACGGGCACGCGCCGGGCGCGCGGCATCTATTTCGCCTGAAATTCCGCCTTCTTGAGTCATCGCTTATCTTTCACCTGACTTCGCAGGAGCGCCCGTTTCGTAGCGCCGGCGCGCGGGTGGGTCAAGCGGAAACAACCTGCCGGGGCTGGGGGTTGGGCGTGTACCCAGGAAGCTTGGACGCGGTGCGCCGGAAATTGACACGACGCCTGGACCGTTCTATATTTGCCGCGTCGCAACAACTTTGGGACTTTTTGCTGTCCTTTTCTTCATTTACGAGGAGGAACGATGAAGGTATGGCTTTTTTCGGCGCTCATCGCGCTGACCGCGGCGCTGGCGCTCTCCGGCTGCCCCCACAAGGATACTGACAGCGGCACGACCCCCGGCACAGACTCGGGCGGCGGCGGCGGCACCGACTCGGCCGTCGGCACCGACGCGGCGTTCATGTGCGCGATGTCCGGCTCGACGTGCGCCGAGTACTGCACCGCGTACATCGCGAACTGCTCGACCGACAACAATTTCCCCGCGGGCTATGACATGACGATGTGCATGGCTGACTGCGCCGCGCTGACGCCGGCGCAGCTCGACTGCCGCGGCTACCACGCCTGCTTCGCCGGCAAGGGCGGCGTGGCCGACGCGGACTCGCACTGCGACCACGCGATCGGCATGATGGGCTTCTGCATGTAGCCGTCCGGGCTCCTCGCGCCGGAGGCAACGTCTTCGGCTGCGCCCGTCGTCCGACCAGGGTCACTCCCCGCAACTGGACCAGGTCACTCCCCGCAACCGGACGGGGTTACTCCCCGCAACTGGACCGGGTCAGTCCCCGCAACCGGACCGGGTTACTCGCCGCAACTGAAGGACGAGAAATCGCCGTTCTGCGGCGCGCCGAGATCGATCCACGCCAGGAAGTCGCTGGAAGAGCCGATGGTCAGATCACCGACGCGACTGGAGCAGCACTCCAGCGAGACCGGCACGCAGGGCGCGCTCTCGTTGCGGGTGCTGGCGGGCATGTCCATGCCGACCGTTCCGGCGCCGAACATGAAGGCCGAGCACGCCTTCCCGAGCCGCTTGAGGACGATGTAGCTTCGCGCCGCGTTGAACGGCTCGACGCGCCGGAGCGTAGGCATCTCCCGCGAAGGGACGCCGACGATCCAGTCGTAGGGATCCACTCCCACCTGCGGCATGTACATCCCCTCGGGCGCCGCCTCGGCCGAGGTGCCGTGGCAGTTCAGGCACTCGTGGCAGCCGAACGACAAGTAGGCCTCGTTCCAGAGGAGCCGCGTCGGGCACTCCACGCCGCCGGTGGTACACGGCGTGCCGTCAATCGAACACATCCCCGGCACCTCGTCGCACGTCTGTGGTGCTGGACACGGCATCGCCGAAGTCGGGCTGCAGCACGTGGCATCGACGGAACATCGATGCGGGCAGATGCAGCGATCGGGCAGGTCGCCGGTGCGCACGGGGCCGACCTCGACGGTGTTCTCGCTCTCGTTGCCGGCGGCGTCGAGAGCGCGGATGACGACGTAGTAGTCGGTGCTGCGGTCGAGCCGGAGGAGGCGGTGCGTCGCTCCGACCGCCTCCATGTCGAACAGGTCGGTGCGCGGGCCGGCGAAGTCCTGGGCGCCGGGCGCCGTCGCCACGTAGGCCACGTAGCTCAGCTCCGACGCGCTGCTCTTGTCATCCGCGGCGAAGCGCCTGTCGACGTTCGCGCGCAGGACGTAAGGGCGCGGGCGGCCGATCTCCTCCGGGAAGACGGTGAACGGCAGGGGGCAGTCGGCGTCGGTTGTGCAAGCGGTCACGCCGTCGGCACAGAGCATGGCGGTCGCGTCGCAGGCGATCGCGAACGTCGGGGCCACGCTGTCGGGTCCGGCGCCGGTGCGGAACGGCAGGCGCGCATCGTCGGCGAGGCCGACGCCGGCGGCGCCAGGGCCGGGGTCGGAGATCACACCGGTGCCCACGACGACCTCGACGAGCGCGTCGGCGGGGAGCTCCGCGGCCGGCGCAACGACCACCTCGTTGTCCATCACGTCGTAGGTGACCGTCGCCGGGAGCGCCGCGCTCCCGGACTCCAGCCGAACCGTCGTGTCGTTCACCGTGGCGGCGACCACCGGCATGCCGTTCATTTGCACGCGGATGAGGACGTTCGTGGGGACGTCGAGCGGCATCTCATCGCCGGCGGCGCCCCGCGGCACGGCGAGCGACGGCACGGCCGGGAACCACGACGGCTGGTCGAGGAGCGGCCGGTCGGTCGGGGTGCAGGCCGCGCAGGCGAGCGCGGCGACGGCGGCGGCAGCGACGGGCGCGACGGTAGCGGCGAGCACGGCGCGGACCGGGGCCATGTGGATACGGTACTGCGCGGCGCGCGGGGGCGTCAACGCGCGGCGGCCGGCGTTGACATGCGCGCGCGGGTGCGGAACGCTCGCGCGATGCCGAACCGACGCGTCGCGGCGGCCTGTACGCTCGCTTGCACTCTTCTCACCGGCTGCGGAGGCCGTGTGTCGAACGACGGAACGGACGCAACGGCGCCCGACGCCGCCTCGGACGCGAGCGGCACCGACGCCGCGCCGCCGCCGCCGCCGGACTTCTCGTGCCTCGGCCTGAATGCGCCGCCGCCGCCGACCACGCCGAGCGCGGCGCTCACGTTCACCGTCGCCGAGGCGTCGACGCCCGACAACGGCCTGGCCGGCGTCACCGTCGCCGCCTTCGACCGCACCGACCTCGCCGAGACCCTCCCGCTCGGCACCACGGTCAGCGACGCGACCGGCGCCGCGATGCTCGCAGTGCCGCTCGGCGCGGCCGGCTGGGACGGCTTCCTCAAGTTGAGCGGCGACGCCATGGCGATGCTGCGCACGACCTACGCGTACCGCGACAAGGCCGTCACCGCCGACGTCGACCTCGGCCCGGTGGTGATCATCAACGAGACGAGCCTGACGGTGCTGGAGGCGACGGCGGGCGCCACGCAGGACCTGGCGCAGGGCGAGGTGGGCATGCAGCTCGTCGACTGCGCGGGCGCCGGCGTGCCCGAGACGACCATCGCGCTGAGCGTCACCGGCGCGTCGACGTCGATCGTCTACGTGCGCGGCGGGCTGCCGCTCGCCGCCAATCCCTCGAGCGACGGCAGCGGCGCGATGCTCATCTTCAACGCGCCGGTCGGGCCGCTGACCGTGACGTTCTCGGCGCCGCTCGCGCCGGGGGGCGCGCCGCAGACGATATCCACGTTGGCGGTGGACGTGCGCGCCGGCGTGTTCACGACGGCTGCGGTGACGCCCGACTAGGGGCCGCGCCGCCGAGGCGCCAGAACGGCAGCAGCACCGCCACACAGCCGAGCGCCAGCACCACGAAGAGCAGGAAGAGGTTGTCCCACCCGTAGGCGGTGGCGATCCATGCTGTGAGATAGCTCTGCACCACCTGGCCCGCCGAGCCGATGCCGTTGATCATGCCTGCGGCCGTCCCGGCGCCGTCGCGCCCGCCGAGGTCCTGCGCGGCGGCGCCGGCCAACAGCGAATCGGGCCCGAACAAGCAAAGCCCCACGAGGAACATGCCCGCGAAGTTCGCGGCGGGTCCGAGCGCGGCGACGCGGATGTACAGGAAGAGCGCGCCTGCCAGCAGCAACGCCAGCAGGGCGGCGGCCGGGACCCGCCGCGCGCCGAAGACGCGGTCGGACAGCCAGCCGGCGAAGAGCGCGCCGACCACGCCGCCCACCTCGAAGGCCACCGAGAGGAAACCGGCGGCGCTCTTCTCGTAGCCGAGGCGCTTGGTCAGGAAGTATGGGAGCCAGAAGAGCATGGTGTAGCGGATGAGCTTCAGGCAGAAGTACGCGGCGCCGAAGGCCCACAGCGCCGGCGTTCGCAGGAGCCGCGCCCGCGTCGCCGCCCGTGACACGGACGACGACGGCGACAACGACGACGACGGCGACGACGACGGCGACGGCGACGGCCACGGAGGCGGCGCGTCCGCCGGGTCCGGATCCCACGCCGTCAACCCCACGTCCGCCGGGCGCGACACGTGCAGCACCCCGAACACCAGCGCCAACAGCGCCAGCGCCATCGCCGGCCCGAGGTACGTCCAGCGCCATCCCCAGCCGATGAGCCACGACGCCAGCGCCGATCCGGCGATGCCGCCCACCACGTAGTTCGTGCTCCACAGACCCATCACCCGCCCGCGCGACGTGGGGCCGAACCATTCGCTCATCGAGCGCACCGTGTTGGGCCAGCCGGTCGACTGCGCCACGCCGTTCAAGCATAGGGCCGCGAACATCACCGGCACGGCGGTGGAAACGCCGAACCACCAGTTGCACGCCGCCGACGCCACCATCCCGACCACGAGCAGCCGTTTGGCGCCGAGCTTGTCGCCGGCGATCCCGCTCGCCGACTGCCCCAGCATGTAGGCGACGTTGTAGCCCGTCTCGATGGTCGCCACGCCGCCGATGCCGGTGCCGAGCGCCGCCTCGACGCTGGCCTTGGCCACGCCCCAGTTCTTGCGGCACAGGTAGTAGGCCGCATACGCCATCCAGGTCAGCGCGAACGCACGCGTCTGGAAGGCGCGCCGGCGCCCGTTCGCGGCGGGGGCGACCGTCACTTGGGCGGGCGGCCCATCACTTCGCGCAGGCGCTCCTCCGCCTCGGCGATGGGCGAGGGCTCGTGGATCATCTGCTTGGCGATGGCGAGCATCGGGTAGCCGGTGTGCGCTTCCTCCTGGAAGCGCCGGGCGAACCCGCCGGCGCGGATGTCCTCCAGCACCTCCTGGAAGCGCGCCGCCAGGGCGGCCTTGTCCACCTCCATGGTGCGCGTCACGCCGCCGAACAGCGCCGTCGGCCCGTGTACCTCGGCCGCGCGATAGAAGCCCGTCTCGCGGAAAGCGGTGAACACCGTCTCCATCTCGCCCGACATGTACATCTCCAGCACGAGCGCCTCGGGGGGGATGCCGGCCTCGCGCCCCACCTCGAACGCGATCATGATCGCCGACCCGAGCAGCGGCCCGACGCTCTGCTCGATGAACAGGTCGATCAGCGCCTCCATCTTGGCCGTCATCTCCAGCGCCCCGGCGCGCAGCACGCCGAGCCCCGCCGTCAGGCCCAGCATGCGCCGTTGCGCCTTGCCGCTGCGGTCCGCCTCCACTCCGACGTATGCCCAGAAGCCGTCCCCGGCGACGTAGCGCCCGCGCGCCGTCTCGCCGGCCATGCGCGGCGCCACCAGCAGCACGTCCACCGCCGGCGGCGGGGTGATGAGCCCGTAGGCGAGGTTGTACCCCGAGCCGAACGCGATAGCCGCGCCGGGGCGCAGCGCCGGGGCGATGAGCTCCGCAAACACCTCGGGGATGACCTCGTCGGGCAGCAGCACGAACACCACGTCGTCGCGCGAGGCCTCGGCGATGGGCACGACGGTGAAGCCCTCGCGGCGCGCCACGGGCGCGTACTCGTCCTCGCGGTTGCCGATGCGCACGTCCGCGCCGCTGTCGCGCAGGTTCAGGGCCGCGGTGCGGCCGAGGTTGCCGTAGCCCAGCACCGCGACGCGCTCGCTGGCGAGGGCGTCGGGGGGGCAATCCGCGGCGCGATAGAAGCGCCGCGCCGGAGTCGACGGGGTCGTGGGCATCGGGCGGCGAAGCTACCACGCGCCCCGGCGCGTCGTCACATCGGCGCGGGCTTCAGCGAGCCGAGGAAGGCGTCGAAGCTCGCCTTCCACAGATCGAGCGTCTTCTGCGGACCGATCGCCTTCACGAAGTAGGCGCCCTCGGGCGCTTCGACGATGGCGCCGAGCATCCGCCAGCCGGTCTTGGTGGCGGCCACACCCGAGCCGGGCGTCATCTCGGCGTTGAACGTGCCGGCGACGTCGACGACGGTGACGGCGAAGGGGCCGACGGTGCGCTTGTCGATCTTCGCGACGTCCTTGGTGGCGCGGCCGTCCGCCTGGACGAACTGCCCGAGCCAGCGGTCGACGTTGGCGGCGACCCCGCCCGCCGCGCCGCCGAACCAGTAGATGGCCAGCGAGGCGTCTTCGGCGTCGCCCGCGGCGTGCGGGAGCGCGAACTCGGCGAGCCGCATCTTCGACGACGGCGTGCGCGCGACCCAGCCGTCGGGCGCGGTCCACATCAGCATCGCCGGCGAGCCCGCGCCTGCCGCCATGTCCATGCCACCGCCGGTACCCGGCGCGCCGGCCATCGCGGGGTGACCCGGCGGCAGGCCGTCCGTCGCCCCCATCGGTGGATGGCCGGGCGGAAGGGCGCCGCCCGTGCCGCCGCCGCCGCCTTCCATGCCGGTGCCCCCGGCCGGCAAAGCCCCCGCGCTGCCAGCGGCACCGCTGGCCGTGGCGGTCCCGGTCGCCGTCCCTGCCCCGCACCCCGCCGCGGCCACCGCGGGCGACAGGGCGCTCAGCGCGACCCACAACGCGAGCCGCGTCCGACGCAAGCGCCGGCCCGTCACACGGCGCCGCGCCGGACGTGTCGGCGCCGCGCGCATCACCACGACCCCGTCTTGATGACCGCCAGGCCCGCGCCGGTGTCCTCGAACCACTTGTAGACCTTGTCGCGCGGCGGCCAGCGGTGCGCCTCGGCGTCGGCGATGAGGATGATGACCCTGCCCGCCTTCGGCCGCCACGACAGCCCCGCCGCCTCCCAGAGCCCGGCGTAGACGGACTCGGGAAGGTCGCCGCCGCCTGACGCCTCCAGCCGGCGGAAGGCCGCCATCACGTCGTCGGTGCTCTTGGTGAAGCCCACTTCGGTGCGCGACACGAACTCGTCGCCCTTGTCCTTGTAGTTGACGACGGCGATGCGGTTGCCGGCGTCGATGAAGGCGCCGATGGGACCGCTCATCTCGTTCAGCGCCGAGCAGGCGCTGCCCATCGAGCCGGTCGTGTCGACGACGAAGGCGACGTCGCTGCTCTTGGCCGACGACAGGCTCGACGCGCCGGCCCGCAGGTCGGCGAGGATGCGCGTGACGTGGCTGCGGTAGCTCTTGGCGTCCCGGGTGGCATCGAACAGCTCGCCGTGGCCGACGGCCTTGGCGATGGCGTCGAGGTTGTCGACCGCGTCGTCGCCCGAGCCGCTGCTGCCGTCGCCGTCGTCACCGCCGCCGTCGCCGCTCGGCATGGCCGACACGGCCGACGCGTCATAGCCGCCCGCGTAGGTGCCGGTGCCGACGATGACCGTGTCGATGGCCACGCCGCGCTTGGCGGCCAGCGCCCCGAGCCCGCGCCTCCCCGGATCGTCGGCGTGCGAGGGCGCGTCGGCGATGAGGATGATGGTCTTGGCGGCGTCGGGATCCCATTCCAGCTCGTCGAGCGCGCCGCGGACGGCCGCCACGACCGCCTCGGGGATGTCGCCGCCCCCCGACGCCACCAGGCTGGTCAGCGCCGACCGAATCTTGTCGAACTTCGTCGTGAAGCGGGCGCGGACCTTGGTGACGTATTCGTCGCCCTCGTCCTTGTATTCCATGACGGCGAGCCGCACCTTGGCGGCGCGCGACGAGTCGGCGATGTCGTGGCT
>DASYRF010000221.1:0-28467 GCA_036004705.1 Myxococcota bacterium | reverse complement strand
GCAGCCCCTTTTCCAGCACCCAGCGCAGGCTGTCCTCGTCGTCGGCGATCAGGATGCGGGCGGGGGTCATGGGCGCGCGATGGGCAGGAAGCAGGTGACGGTGGTGCCGCGGCCCTCGGCCGTGTCGACCTGGATGGCGCCGTGGTGCCGCTCCAGGATCTGGTGGCAGATCGCCAGCCCCAGGCCGAGGCCACGCTCCTTGGTCGTGAAGAACGGATCGAAGATGCGCGCCTGCGTCTCGCGGTCCATGCCCGAGCCCGTGTCGCTCACCGCCAGCATCACGTGGGGGCCCGGCGTCACGCCGACGTGCTGCGACGCATAGGTTTCGTCCAGCGTCACGTTCCCCGTCTCGATCGTGAGCTTCCCGCCCCCGGGCATGGCGTCGCGTGCGTTCACGGCCAGGTTCACGATGACCTGCTGCATCTGGCCCGGATCGACCAGCACCGGCCAGAGACCAGACGCGCCGCGCGCGACCAGCTGAACGTCTTCGCCGAGGAGCCGCCGCAGCAACTTTTCCGCCTCGGCGACAACGTCGTTCAGGCTCGTCACGCTCGGCTGCAGGACCTGTTGGCGGCCGAAGGCGAGCAGCTGTCGCGTCAGCTCGGTGGCGCGCTGGGCGGCGTGGCGGATCTCCTCCACGTCCTCGCGCGCCTCGGGCGCGCCGGGGTCGGCCAGCAGCGAGTCGCCGCAGCTGAGGATGACGGTCAGAAGGTTGTTGAAGTCGTGGGCGATGCCGCCGGCGAGGCGCCCGAGCGCCTCCATCTTCTGCGCGTGGCGAAGCTGCTCCTCCGAGCGCTGCAGCGCTTCCTGGACGCGCGCGCGCTCGGCCAGCGCCTGCTGCGCGTCCGCGTAGAGGCGCCCGTTCGTGATGGCCACGGCGGCGTGGTCGGCCAGGTCCTGCGCCAGCGCCAGGTCCGCTTGGTCGAGCGGCGCGCGGCCGGCGCCGCGGCGCGCCAGCGTGAGGATGCCGATGACCCGACCGTGCGCGCGCAACGGCATCACCAGCAGGCTGCTGATCCCGCTGCGCAGCGCCTTCGCCGCGAGCTCCGGCCCGATGGCGGCGCGCAGCTTGTCCGCGTCGAGGGACGGCACCAGGAGCGGGCGCCCCGAGGCGGCGTGCTGGAAGAGCGGCACGTCTTGTACGCGGCGCGGCACCGAGTCGAACAGCTGCTGCAGGTTCGCCAAGGCCTCCGGGTCGCGGTCGTAGCCCACGGCCATGCCCAGCATCTGCCCTTCGTCCTCCAGCAGCCGCACCGCGCAGAAGTCGGCAATGCTGTCCGTCATGCGGCGGACGATCGTGTCGAGCAACGCCGGCAAGTCGCTCGTCGCCTCGGCGAACGCGCGCATCGTGTCGGCGAGCACGCGCAGCCGCTGCTCCGCCCGCTGCTCCCCCGACCCCCGTTCCTCCGCCATGCTCCCCTCTTCGAACGCCGCCCGCGCCGCACGGCGCCATCACGCACGCGATCACCTCACACCGCCCCAGCCGCCGGGTCAAGCCATTCTGCCGAACGCTAGGGCATTTTCCCCACGGGGCCGCGCTACTCGACCCAGCCGTGCAGTGGACGACGAACCGGTCGGCGAGCACGCGCTCCAGGGCCACGCGGACGCCGTCGCCGCCGACCTTCGCGAGGACGTTCGGTGCGGTCCCAGCGCGCGCGCAGCCGTCGTCGACGAACGCGACGACCCCGCCGTGGGCGTAGAACGCCGCCGCGACGTACCCGGTGCGTTTCTTCCAGTGCCAGAAAGGTCGCTCGTCCGACGCGTCGCGAGCGCGGACGACGACGTGCGCGCCTTCCTAAGCCGTCGCACGTGCGGCGCGAGGAGCAGCCGGACGCATTCAGGCCGGACGCCTCCGGGGGGCCGCGCGTCAGCGCATCTCGAAGCCGAACATCAGCATCGGCGCGATGCCGATGGCGAAGCCGGTCCTCGACACGTCCTGCGTGACGTTCCCGTTCGCGTCCACGTTCTGGGCCACGTAGACGCCGGGCGGGGCGAACGCGAACATCGTGTCGAGCGAGAGGGTGAACTGGTTGCGGCGGCCGCTGGGCCGCGGCTTGCCGAAGCCGAGGCCCACCTTGAAGTCGAAGCCCGGCATCCACCCGCCGACGGCGAGGACGCTCTGGGTCACCGCGCCGTTGCTGTCGGCGCCCTCGCGCACGCTGCCCCAGCCGCCGCGCAGCAGGTGGGGCCCGCCGGCGACGAAGAACATGTTGCCGAACATCGCCTCCGCCTCCACGCCCACGTGCCAGAACGAGACCGCCGACACGGACAAGGCCGCGCCGTTCGTGGTGACGCGCCCTCCGAAGAAGAAGCCACTTTCCGCGCCGCCCGCGACGGATACGCCGAGGATGGGGTTGATCTGCCATCCGGCGCGCACCTCCGTGCCGAAGTTTACCATCGGCCCCGGGACGAACGTGCCTGCGCCCGCCGAGATTCCCCAGCGAAAGCGGCCGGAGTCGCGCGGCGCGGCCGCCGGCGCAGGCGCCGACGCGGGAGCGGGCGCCGCCATCGTCGCCGGAGCGGTCTCGGGGGCCGGGGCGGGCGGGGCCGGCGCCTCGTCGGCAAAGACGGTCAGCGGATAAGAGAATCCGAGGAGGACTGCGAGCGCGGTCTTCATCGTCGTGGCACTCCGAGGTGGCACCTGGTGACGCCAGGGGGGGAACGGCCCGATCCAGCGCGTTTCGAGGTTCGAGTGTCTTACCGTTCCGCGCGGTGGAGCATTCCGAGCGACGCGGAGAAAGTCGGCCGGCGATTCGCCCGCGGGGCCGCGGAGCGGGGCCACCGCCGGCCTGCAGGGCGGGCACAACTCCAGTGACCGCGCGATCTTGCCCGCGGACCCCTCCGTGCGCCCGCGCGCCCGACGTCCGCCGTGTTACACACCGTGGCGATGAGCGACGAGCCCCGTCACGGCCGCGCCGCCGCCGCCGAAGCGAAGGAGACCGCCCGCATCGAGGCGTTCAGCGACGGCGTGTTCGCCATCGCCATCACGCTCCTTATCCTCGAGCTGAAGATCCCGCGCGACGTGCCGGACGGGCAGCTCCTCGCCGCGCTGCTTCACGAGTGGCCGGCGGCGTTGTCGTTCGTCGTCAGCTTCCTGACGATCGGCATCATGTGGGTGAACCACCACCGGCTCTTCACGCTCATCCGTCGCTCCGACGACGGGCTCCTGCTCTTCAACGGGCTCCTCCTTTTCGGCATCACGTTCGTGCCGTTCCCCACCGCGGTCCTGTCGGAGTACCTGCGCTCCTCGGACGCGCGCCTCGCCGCCACGTTTTACAGCCTCACCGGCGTGGTCATCGCCGTCTTCTTCAACCTCTTGTGGCGCTACGCGGCGAAGGGCCACCGGCTCCTCGGCGACGGCATCTCGCGGGCGGCGGCCGAGGACCTCACGCGCCAGTACCGCTTCGGCCCGCTCTTCTACGTGGTGGCCGTTGGCGTGAGCCAGCTGAACGCGATTGCCGGCGTCGGCGTGAACCTCGCCCTCGCGCTCTTCTTCGCGTTCCCGCCGACGATGATGCGCAAGAAGTAGGAGCGCCGGCGCCTAAAGTCTCGCGCGCCGCGGCCGATGTCCCGCAAGAGGTGAGATGACCGAAACCCCGAACCGCCGCGCGGTCGCCGTGCACCCGGGCGAGGTCGCCGCATGAACGGCGCGGGCGAGGCCGTGTGGTCTGCCGACGCGCAGCGCCTGCGCGACACCCTCGACGCGATGCGCGAGGGGTTCCAGATCATCGGCTTCGATTGGCGGTACGTCTTCGTCAATCGCGCGGTCGCCGAGCAGGGACGCAAGCCTGCCGGCGAGCTCCTGGGGCGCACGATGATGGAGTGCTACCCGGGGATCGACCAGACGCCGCTGTTCGCGCTCCTGGAGCGCTGCATGGGGGAGCGGCGCGCGCACGACGTGGAGAACGAGTTCACCCACGCCAACGGGGACCGCGCCTGGTTCGAGCTGCGCATCGAGCCGTGCCCGGAGGGCATCGCCGTGCTGTCCGTCGACGTCACCGAGCGAAAGCGGCTCGAGGCGACGATGCGCCAGGCCCAGAAGATGGACGCCATCGGCAACCTGGCGGGCGGCGTGGCGCACGACTTCAACAACCTGCTCACGGTGATTCGCAGCTACACCGACTTCGCGCGCCACGCACTGGGGCCCGAAAGCCCGGTGGACGCGGATCTGGCGGAGGTCACCGCCGCCACCGACCGCGCCGCCGCCCTCACCCGCCAGCTGCTCACGTTCTCCCGGACGAGGCCGCACGACCCGGCGGTCATCGACCTCAACGCCGCGGTGAGCGGCGCCTCGAAGCTGCTGGCGCGGCTGCTCGGCGCCACCGTCGAGCTTCGCACGGTGCTCGCGCCCGAGGCCCCGCCCGTTCGCATCGACGCCAACGCGTTCGAGCAGGTGCTGATGAACCTGGCCGTCAACGCGCGGGACGCGATGCCGGGCGGAGGGACGCTGACCGTCGAGACACGCGAGGTCGCGTTCGACCAGGACCACGCCGAGCGGCGCGGCAACGTCATCCCCGCCGGCGCCTACGTGCTGGTCGCCGTCACCGACAGCGGCACCGGCATGACGGCCGCGGTCCGGGATCGACTGTTCGAGCCTTTCTTCACGACCAAGGCGGAGGGACGCGGCACCGGCCTGGGGCTGGCCACGTCCTACGGCATCGTGCGCCAGGCGGGCGGCTTCATCTGGGTCTACAGCGAGCCCGGGCACGGCTCCGTCTTCAAGATCTACCTACCGCGCGCTCAGGAAGCGGTGGCGAGAGTAGACGTCCGGCCGGCCGGTCCGCCTCGCACCGGCACCGAAACGGTGCTGGTCGTCGAAGATGATCCGCAGATACTCGCGCTGGTCCTGCGCTGCCTCGGAGGGGCCGGCTATTGCACGCTGGGCGCGCCGACAGCGGCCGAAGGCGAGCAGCACGCCGCGCGCCACGCCGGCCCGATCCACCTCCTGCTGAGCGACGTCGTCTTGCCGCGCGCGAGCGGGGTCGAGCTGTCCGAGCGCCTGCTGGCGGTCCGGCCCGAGATGCGGGTTCTCTTCACGTCCGGCTTCAGCGAGCAGGGCCTCGCCGGCGGCGCCGCCACGGTCGCCCGCCCGCGCCTGCTGGAGAAGCCGTTTTCCCCGGAGGGCTTGCTGCGGGAAGTGCGCGCCGCCCTCGACGCAGCGTGAGCCACGGGCCGCGCCGCGGCCCCGCGGCGGCGCACCGGCCCCGGGCCGCGCCGCGCCGCTCGCCGTCCGCCGTCCGCCGAACGGCGCCGCGCCGTCGCGCAAGCGCGCAGCCGCAGATGATGGCGTGGACCGACGCGTCGGAGGACAGCTCGAACGTCGCCGCACCAGGCGTACAGGCGGCCACGTACCGAGGCACGGCTCAGCCGCCGGAGAGCGCGGCGATGATCTGCACCTCGCCGGTGACCGGCACGCTCAGCTCCTTGGCCTGCTCTCCCGCCACGAAGCACTTCACGTGCGGGCGGATGCGGTCCTGCTCGTCGATGATGCGCACCCGCAGGCCCGGGTGGCGCGCCTCCACGTCGGCCAGCACCTCGCCGAGCGTCCGCCCCTCCGCGTCGATCTGCGCGGCGCCGGCGGTGTAGCTGCGCAAGTGCGTGGGCAGCAGCACGCGCGTCATGCCGGCGTTCCGACCGTCACGGAGTACACGTGCGGCAGGTGCGCAGCGATGGACGCGAAGTGCGCCCCTTCGTCGGCGCTCGCCCACAGCTCGCCGCTGGTCGTTCCGAAGTACAGGCCCACCGGGTCGCCCGCGTCGGTGGCGAGGCACTGGCGCTTGACGGTCCACCACGCCTGCTCGGCGGGGAGGCCGCGGTCGAGCCGCTGCCAGGAGGCGCCCGCGTCGCGGGTGGCGTACACCGCCGGCTTGCCGCCCGGGCTCGTGCGCGGCCATACCGTGCCGCCGTCCATCGGGAACACCCACGCCGCGTCCGGGTCGCGCGGATGCAGCGCGATCGGAAACCCGATGTCGCCGATCTCGGCGGGCATGGCCCGCCCCACGCGCTCCCAGCGGTCGCCGCGGTCGCGGTCCAGGCGATACATCCCGCAGTGGTCCTGCCGCCACAGCCGGTCCGGCCGCCGCGGGTGGAGCTGCACGCAGTGCGGGTCGTGCCCGAACGGATATTCGCCGCCGTCGGGCGGCGGTGGCGCGAAGTCCATCGCCACGCCGCTGTTGAGCGGCCGCCACGACGCCCCCGCGTCGGGCGACTCGAAGAACCCGCCCCCCGACAGCCCCAGGTACAGGTGCGCCGGATCGCGCGGGTCGACCAGCACCGAGTGCGTCTTGCCCCCGTCCGGCGTCTGGTCCTGGTCGCCGTGCACCCACTGCGCCTGGTCCGGGTGGTCGTTGAAGCCCGACACCGGCGCCCACGACTCGCCCGCGTCCTCGCTCCGGAAGAGCCCCTGCGGCGACGTGCCCGCGTACCAGGAGCTCGGCTGGTCCGCGTGCCCCGGCGTCAGCCAGAACACGTGGTCCACCGCGCGCGCGCGCGGCTCGCCCTTAGGGAACGCCGGCGTCCCCACCTGCGTCCACGTCTTCCCCTCGTCGCGCGACCGCATCACCACCGGTCCCAGATGCCCCGTCCGCGCCGCCGCCAAGAACGTCGTCCGGTCGCGCGGGTCCAGCACCGCATGGTGCACGATGCTTCCGAAGTGATGCGGCCCGTCGACCCCCCAGCTCTTCCGATCCGTGCTGCGATACAGCCAAAGCCCCTTCCGCGTCGCCACCGCCAGCAAGGTCGTGCCCATTGAACCTCTCCGTTGCGTGCCCTTGTAACGCGCCCCACGCCGCACGAAAAGGGGTCGCGTGCGAAATCGTAACCGCGTCTTAGACGCGACGCCGACGCCGTGCACGAAGCCGACGCCGACGCCGACGCCGACCACGACGCCGAGCACGACGCCGAGCACGAAGCCGACGCCGACTCCGAGCACGACGCCGAGCACGAAGCCGACGCCGACGCCGAGCACAACGCCGACGCCGACGCCGAGCGCGACGCCGACGCCGGCGCCAAGCCGCGCCTACCGCGACAACCGCGACAGCATCTGCCCCAGCCGCGCCATCAGCGCCCGCACCGGCGCCGCCTCGGCGTCGCTCAGTGCGCCGAACAGCACCGCGACGTCCAGCGCCGCTTCAGCCTCGAGCACCTCGCCGCGCGCCAGCGCGAAGACCCGCGCGCGGTCCCGCACCCCCTGCCGCCCCGCCGCCTCCGCCACGTTGAGCATCGCGCTCACCGCGGCGCGTTCCAGCTGCGGCCCCGCCTCACCCGGCAGCCCGCGCCACCGCTGCCGGTTCGCCGCCACGAATGCGACGACGTCGCGCGCCACCACGTACGCGTCGAGCCGATGATGCGGGAACCCTTCTGCCTTCCGATCGATCAAAGCCATGTCCGCCACCTCCTTGCCCACTCCTGGAGGTGGCGGACATGGCGTGTCGATTCCGGAGGCGTGACCCATCGGCGTTAGCGTGCGGCGTGCCAGCCCCACGCAGCCCCCTTGCCCCGCTGTCGGGGCTGGCGCGACGCACGCCCGCCAAGTCTAGGCCCTTGCTCATTGCCACTGCAGACGGTAGCGCGGAAATCTCCATGGTACCGTCGACGATCTGCAGGCGTCGAGGGCGTCACACACCGGTCGGCCGACGGCGTTCACAGCTCGACAGGCCCGGTCACACAACGACAGGCCCGGTCACACACAGTCGGTCCGCCGACGGCCTCCTGCACTCGGCCGGTCACACATGACAGTGTGCCGATGGTGTCCTGCACTCGGCCGACGCGACGTCACGGTCCGCCGACGACCTCTTGCGCTTGGCTGACGCGTCGTCACGGTCCGCCGATGTCGTCTCACACTCGGCTGACGGCGTCTTACACTCGGCCGACGGCCTCTGACGGTCGGCCGACGGGCCTCTACACTCGGCCGACGGCCTCTGACACTCTGCCGACGGCCTCTGACACTCTGCCGACGGCCTCTTACACTCGGCCGACGGCGTCTTACACTCGGCCGACAGTAATCGTTCCGGCCACTTACGCCATGACGCCGTGGGACGGCTTTGCGCTAGGGCCCGGCGGACGGCTCAGTCTCCGCCGCCTGCTCGTCCTCGGGCGTGGGGCCGCCGCTCGCGACGAGGCGCTCGAAACGCGCCTTGAGCACGGGGTCTCCGACGAACGCCAACGCCCCGCGCGCGCTGATCTGGTCGACGGCGGCCTCGAGGCGGAGCTGCACGTCGTTCTTGTCCTCGGTGTGGTCGGCGCGGTCGTCCATCTTCTGCCCCTGCGTGTCGTCGGCTCCCAGCAGGTCGGCGATCATGGTCGTGGCTTTCGTCACGTCGTCCGAGCTGACGCCGCAGGCCGCGAGCGCCGAGGCGTTCTGGACCACGCTGCGAAGCACGGCGACCACACCCTGGGTGTCGGTCTTGCGCAGGTCGTCGCCGATGCCGACCGCAGTGCGGAGCGGCGGCGGGGCGCCCCGGGTCCGGTCGACCGCGTTGCGGATCGCAATCACGAACGCGTGCGCGCCCTCGGCCGTCGTGCGCTCCGTCTTCGTCGCGGTCTTCTGCCCGGTCAGCGCTTCCGCGCCCCGAGCGGTCGCGTCGCCGAGGGTCTCCCGGTCGGAGACGAGCTGGGTGACCAGCCCGGCGTCCAGCCGGGGCGTCACCGCGGCGCTGTGCTTGTTCGTGAGGCGTGTCGCCGTGCGCGCGCGGCGCAGGGCGTCGTCCAGCTTCCAGCGAGGCTTCGTGGCCATCTCCGGTCCCTCCTTGATGACGTAGCGTAGTGACGGACACCGCTCCCTAGCGTGTGGTTCCAACGTCCGCAAGCCCCCCCTCCGAGTCCCCTCACGGCCTGGCCGGGGCCGGCCCTTCGCGATGTACGTCGGCACCCGCGGCCCGCAGCGCGGCGAGATCGGGATCGGTGCGGCTCTTCTCCAGGTACTTCGCGGCGCGATCCGTGCCGAGCGCCTTGAGCGCGGCCAGGTGCGCGCCGGCCGCGTCGAGATGCCCGGCCCGTGAGGCGGCGCACGCGGCGTTGTAGAGCGCTTGCTCGGAACGCGGATCGGTCGCCGCCGCCAGCTCGAACCAGGGCAGCGCGCCGGCGGCGTCGCCGGCCTTGTGCCGGCGGTAGCCGGCGGCGTTGACCGCGGCGGCGACCTCTACTTCGGAGAACCTGTTGGCGACGAAGACGCGGGCAAGCTCGCGGGCGGTGTCCACAGTCGACGCGAGGAGCAGGGCCTGAAGCGGAGACAGCGGCGCTTCAAACGGAAGGTTGCCCTGGAACTGGGGCACGTCCGTGTCGGTGTAGATGTAGATGAAGCGCAGATCATGGGGGAGACAGACCTTCGTCACCAACCAACCTCCGTGCTCGTCCGGTGTGTCGAATGGCCGCCCGTACAGGACGAAGCGGCTCCCTGAGGGACTGAAGGTGGCGACTTCCCTCAAGTCGCCCACGCCTGGGATCTTCACCGGCGAGCGCGCGGGAGCAGGCGGCCTCCACTCGTAGCCGTCAACGTAGTCGTCGTAGTCCTCGTTCAGGCACCCCTCCGCCGTGCCCTCCCTGGCGAAGGTGGCCTTCCAGCCGACCGGCGGCTTGGAAGGAAGGAGCGCGGCCAGGGCAGCGACCTCGTCTCGGTCTGGACTCCTGGAATGCTCGGGGACGGCGGCGGCGGAGCCGTCCGCGCTCTCGGGCGTCGCGGCGACGCGGACCGCGGAGCCGCGTGGCTCGTCGTGCGCGCCCGCGGACCGCGCGGGATGGGCGGGCCGGTCGGCGGGCGCGCGGTCCGGATCCGCAACGGAGTCCTCGCCGGCGCACGCCGGTGTGCATAGCGCCGCCAGGACGCAGCAGCGCCAGAACCTCACGACGCGGGCTCCGCCGTCACCAGCTCACGCTCCCGGGCGGCGTCGAACAGCTCCTCGCGCAGTGCGCCGGTGAGCAGCCCCTTGTAAGGGAACTTGCGCAGCCGGGCGAACTCCTCCAGCGCATCCAGGGTGCTCGCGTCCAGGGTGCCCGTGACGGCCGCCGGCTCGCGGGTGAGGTAGCCGGTGGCGTGCAGCAGCAGCAGCAACGTCTGAACGGTCTCCACCATCGCGCGCGCCTGGGCCGCCGCGTCGTCGCGCGCCGCCGGATCGCCGCCCGTCGCGTCCGGGCCGACGGGCGTGGCCGTCGCGCGCAGCGACGCGCTCAGGTCGGCGAGTCCCTTGCTGGTCAGCGCCGAGAACACGCGCGCCGTCACCGATGCATGTCGCGCCGTGGTGACCCCGGGCGCGGGCGCCGGGACGGGCGCGGGCGCGACGGCGGCGCCGGTCAGGTCGGCCGCGAGGTCCCGCCAGCGGAACGCACAGTTGGGATCGAACTTGGTCGAGCCCGTGAGGTGGACGTGCCCGACGATGCCATGGTGCTTCTTGGCGGCGTTCGCCGTGCCGGTCTCCTCCGCCTCGTGCTGGAAGTTGAACGCGTAGGGGTCTCCGGGGAGCCCGGCGATGGCGGGCCGGATGCCGGTGGCCGCGATCACCCCGCGGCACAGCGCCCGGATCGCCTGGTGCTGTTCGGGCGTGTAGTCCATCAGGATGCCCTCGTAGGTGCCCTTGCCGGATTGGATCCGCCCGAAGACGAAGCCGCGCGCCGTCACCCGCCGCTTGCTGCCGTCGTTGACGGGGCGGCTGACCGTCACGGGATAGTACAGCCGGCCGTCGCCCACGGCCACGGGCGCGATCGCCCGCGCCTCCAGCCAGGCGCGCAGCTCGAGCGCCAGCGCCTGGCTGGCCTTGTCGCCGCCATAGAGCGCGCCCTGAAACCTCGGCGGGAGCTTCTCGGGAACGCCGCCGCGGACGATCTCGCAGCCGTTCGTGATGCACGGATGGTTGATCTCGACGCCGATCGCAATCCCGTTGTGCGGGCCGATGTGCGCGCAGCAGTGCGCCATGTCCGCGGCCTGATAGACGGTGCCGTCGTGGTCGAGCATGAACTGGACGCTCAGATTGAGCGGCTTGGGCGGTGTCGCCTTGTTCGGCCTCGTCAGCAGCGTCTGGTAGCAGGCGCGTGAATTCCAGGCGCCGTCGTGGTGAATGACGAGCTGAGTCACCTTGCGGCGGATGTCGGCGACCGTGCGCTCGTACGTGGGCGCCGTCTCGTCGAAGACGGTGTCGAAGACCCACCGCCGCTCGCCCCCCGGAAGCGTCGTCTGGTAGCGGACGCGCCGCTCGCACGCGTAGGGCGCGCCCGCCCCGCCCGCGCCGACGAAGCGGCCGACATAGGGCCGTTTCGTCTCGTCGAACGCGAACGGGTCCCAGGCGACGTCGCGGTGGATGTAGAAGTTGAAGCACGGCGCCAGCGCCGCGCCGTCCTTGCGCCAGGCGCCGGGCTTGGTCAGGTTGGACATCGCGTAGCGGCGGACCGGCTCGTTCCAGAGGACGACCGGCACGCCGATCGGGTAGCGCCGCCCTGCGAAGAACACGCTCTGCCCGTCGCCCGCGGCGCAGGCCGCGGGCTTCTCCGTCACTTCTTCATTCCAGATCGTCATCGTGTCCCTCCTCTTCGCCGGCCTCCCCGTGCGTGGCGCCGGTGCTCCCCGCGCCCGATCGGCCGAACACGTGGTCCGTGTGCTCGTCGGGGCCGAACGCGACGTCCTCCAAGAGTCCGCTGTCCGACTCCGCCCCGTGCTCCTGCACCTGGCCGCACCGGTCCGCGATGCGCAGGGTGTACTCGCCGGGCCGCGGCACCTCGAGCACGAACCAGCCCGCGGCGTCGGTGACGGCGCGTCCCACCTCGCGGCCGTCCGCGTCCACGGCCGCGAACGTCTCCTCCGAGTACGGACGGCCGTCGTGGTCCACGAGCCGCTCGGCAATGACGATCCTCCCGCGTTCCAGCGGAACCGGCGCCGCGGTGGCTTCCAGTCCGGCGGCGGCGACCGTGAAGTCGATCTCCACGTCGTCGGCGGCCCCGAGGTCCTCGCGCGCGAGGCCCGACCCCGGCGTCCAGCAGGCGGAGATCCGGTCGTCCTCTACCTCGGCTTCGAGGGTGTCGAAGGGCTCGGTCTCGCCGCGGCGCCGCAGCGCGATGACGGCCGGGACGCCGCGCGGCACGTGGTCGGTCCGCGCGCTCAGCTCCACCGCCTCACCTTGGCGCAGATGGAGTCGACCGAAGCGCGCGTCGAAGAGCGCGCGCGGCTGATCTGCGGGCGCGTCAGGCAGGGACGCTGCGGGGCCGGCCCCAGACGGACGGCGCGCCGTGTCGTGGACCGGTGGGGCGGCGGTTCGCGGGGGAGTCACCGTCGCCGCAGTCAGCGGCGCTGGCGCCAATTCGTCTCCGCCGTCCGCCGGTTCCTCCGCGTCGAAGCAGCCGACACAGAAGCGGTCGTTCGAACAGACGTAGAACTCCAGGGCGTGGATCTTCCCTCGTGCGGTCATGGCCGTCCCGGCCGCATCGGCCGCGCGGGCGGCAGGGTGCCCCGAGCCACGACCCAAGCGAACGCCGAGGCGCGCGCTTCGGGATCGTCAAGCAGCTCCACGTCGCACAGCAGCTCCGCGTCGCCCTGAAGCGCCAGGCCGCCCGCGACGCGGGAGGGGGCGCCGGAGGTCATGTCCTCGACGAACGCGCGAAGCACCTCACCGGTGCGGCCGTCGTACAGGACCACACGGGCGCGCGCCTGATCGCCGCCGTGCAGGTACAGTACGATCTCGTACTCGATCCAATCGGCGCCCTCGCGCTCCACGACCCTTACGTCGAGCGCGGCGACCACCTTGCGGTTCAGCGTTACCGAGGCGGCGGACGGCGCACCGGGGTGCAGCGCGGGGCGGACCTGCGCGTGCAGTCGCGCGAGCGCCGCGCGCCAGTCCAGGAACCGCTGCGCGCTCAGCTGTGGCGTCTTCGCGTCCATGCCCTCGCAGTCAGCAGAAAGCGTGCCGCGGCGGAAATAGGGGGCTGGCGCGCGCGGCGTCTTGGCGACGGATTGCCTGTGGCGCGCGCGGCATCGGCCCGGCATTTCCGTCTCACTTCTGCAGCAGGTAATGGCGGGACACGCTTGAATTCCTGGGGTGAGTAGGCCTCACTGGTGGGGTCGGGGGTCATCACGGGCGGCACCGGGCCCGGGGCCGCGTAGAACAGGAGACGACAGGTGGGGCAAGTGAAGGTAGTCCGGCGCGGTCGAAAGACCTCCGAGGACAACGGCGGCAAGGCGTGGACGCGCGGGCAACTGGTCGCGGAGCTTCAGCGCCGCGCGACCGAGGGTGGGCCCCTGTCGGCGCATCACCACGAGGGGCTGCGCCGGCCGGTGCGCCGCGTTTTCGGGAGCTGGCGCGAAGCGCTGCGCGCGGCGGGGCTGGCGCCGGTGGCAAGAGGACGGCCGCCGGCTGGGCAAGGCGCCGGCGGATCGCCGGACCCGCTCGACGTGCTGGTGACCTGCGCCGTCTGCCGGAAGCCGCAGAACGACCTCGCGACGCACATCGTTCAGGCGCATCTGTTGACGCCGCGGCGCTACGCGGCGGCATACGGGCCGCTGCCCGACCAACGCGCGGTGCGCCTGCGCGTCGTGGCGGCGCTGCGCGAGTACGTGGACGCGGGTGGGCGGCCCAGTGCGGCCGAGCTGGCACGCCGCGCTCCGCGCCTTCACGACGCCGTACGCAAGCTGGGGCTCTTCGGCAGCGTTGACGCCGCGATCGACTACGTGAGGACCGGGAGGTCGCGGTGAGGAAGACCATGCCCTTCGACGCTGCCGGGCCGCGCGCGCTGCGCATCCCGTCGGCCGAAGCGCGCAGCGTCGAGGCCGCGATGGAGCGCGCCGCGACGCACGTGGCGCGCCGCCGAGACGTGTGGGTCGTCGCGCTGCGCACCCTCGACGAGGCTTTCGCCCTGCGTGCGCGGCTCGACGAGGAGCCGCACACCCGCACGCTGGTGCTCGTGGGCGTGCTGGCCGAGCTGGACCGCAAGCCCGCCGGACCGGCGCTGGCGCTCGCGGCAAGGGCTGCGGCGCACGGCCTCAAGGCCGTCTTTCCCACGTCGGTCGCGCAGGCGGACCTCGACGAGGCGGTCCTCGACCTGGTGGAGCGGCAGCGCGGCCTCGCGTCGTACCGCGACGTGCGGACCCAGCGGAAGGCGGCCGAGGCGGAGAACGAGCGGCTGCGCGGCATCGAGGACAGCCTCGCGGGCAGCTTGAAGGCCTCCCTCGCCTCGCTCGCCGGCGTGGCGGCGCCGCTACGGCCGCTGCCCGAGGCGCTGGCGGAGTTCGAGCGGCTGTACGTGAGCCGCGCGCTCATGGAGCTCAAGGGGGACGCACGGGCGGCGCGGCGTGCGCTCGGCGTCTCGCGCGCCACGTTCTACCGCGCCCTGGAGACGCACAAGCTGCACCACCTCGTGAAGCGGCACGACCCGTCCGGGGGAGAGGAGCCATGACGCGCGTGCGCATTGACGGTGTATCGACGGCAAGGCAAAGTGGTCCCATGTCGCCGCCGTCGCGGGACGGGGCAAGGGGGCGCCGCAAAGGCATGAAGAGTCGAAGCGCGTGGAGCCTGGCGGCGGCGGCGTGCGCAGCCTTCGGTACTCTCTCGCTCCCCGGCGCCGCCGCCGGCGCCGACAAGAGCGCGGCGCTCAAGCTCTACGAGAAGGGCAAGGCGCTCTATGAGGCCGGCGACCTGCGCGGCGCCGCCGCGCGCTTCCACGAAGCCTACGCCGCCGACCCCGAGGGCGCCTACCTCTACAGCGAGGCCACGTGCTATCGGAAACTCGGCCTCTCCGAGAGCGCCCGCGCGGCGGAGCTCTACGAGCGCTACCTCGACGCCGCCCCGGCCAGCGAGACGGCCGACCGCGCCAAGGCCACGGCCTACGCGGCGGAGCTGCGTCTGGCGGTTGGCGTCGACCTGAAGGCCCGCGGCGACTGCAAGGGCGCGGTCGCCGAGCTGCTGCGCGCGGCCGAGCACGCGCCCGCAAGGGGCGAGCCCTGGGTCCACATCGGCCTGTGTCGCGAGACGCTCGGCGATCCTGCCGGCGCGCACGCCGCCTTCGCGAAGGCGCTGGGCGCGCCCGACCTCGACTCCGCCCTCCGCGTCGCCGCCGAGGCGCGCGTCGCCGCGCTCGCCGGGCCTGCGCCCCCCGCCGCCAGCCCCGCGCTCGTTGCGCCGGCCGAGTCGCGCCCGGCGCGCCGTCCTCGCGGGACCGCGGTCTGGGGAATCGTCGCCGGTGGGGCGGGCGCGCTGCTCCTGGGCGGCGTGCTCGCCGGCGTCCTCATCTCCACAGGCCGCGACGGAGGCCTCGACTTCGGCGCCGTGGACCGCGGCCCCGTGACGATTGGAGGCTGGTGATGCGCGTCGTGGGCCTCCTTGCTGCGGTCGCCCTCTTTGGCGGGCTCGGCGCCGCGAGCGGCTGCCGGTGCCGGGACGAGGCGGGGGTGCGTGTGACGGTCGAAGGCCAGCTTGCCGGAATCGTCGTCTTGCACGTCGAGGTCTCCGGGCCTGGGCGCACCGAAGCGGTGGACTTCGGCCTGCTCCCCGGGGAGGCGGAGATTGTGCTCCCCACGACCCTCGCCATCCAGCTCGAGGCCTCCCGGCGGCGCAGCCGCGGCGGCGCGCTCAGCGGCCCGTTCACGGCCTGCGTGACGGCGCGCGACGCGGCCGGCGTCGACCTCGGGACCGGGTGCGACACGCGCGAGATCGCGCCCGACCGCGTGACCGACTACACCGTCTTCCTCGGTGGTACGGACGCGGGGACCGACGCCGGGGGCACGTGCGGCAACGGCGTGCGCGAGAGCGGCGAGCTGTGCGACGCCTCCGACCTCGGGGGCGCGGACTGCGTCTCGCTCGGCTTCTCCGGCGGCCTTCTCTCCTGCGACCCTTCGTGCGCCTTCGACCTCGCGGCCTGCGCCGGTCCGCCGACGGTTCCGGTCCCGCGCAAGCCGATGAACAACTCGTACGTCGGGTCGGTCCACGTCCCGGGCTCGCTCCGGCCGGTCTTCGTCTGGGAGCCTTCCACGGTCGGCGCGGGCGCGGCGATCACGTATGAGCTTCAGTACGGGACGGACCCCGCGTTCGGCACGCCCGCGACGGCGACCGTCAGCGTCGGCGCCACCACGTACACGCCGGCCGCGGACCTGTCGGCCGCGATCGTCGCGCCGGTCGGGGCTCGATACCACTGGCGCGTGCGCGCCTGTGCGGGCGCCGCCTGCTCCGCCTACTCGGCCGCCTGGTACGTCAACGCCGGCCGCGACGCGCACGACCTCGACGGTGACGGCTACGCGGAGGTCGTCGCCGCGGCCCCCAGTGCAGCCACGGCGGCCGGCGCGGACGCCGGACGCGTGTACCTCTTCCAGGGCGGTCCAGGCGCCGCCTGGGACGCCGGTCCCGATGCCACGCTCTCCGGCCAGGAGGCCGGGGCCGAGCTCGGGGGGAACGGGGGCTCGCTCGCGTTCGCCGACGTGAACGCGGACGGCTTCGCGGACCTGATCGTGGGCGAGCCCTACAGCGACGCGGCGGCCATGGACGCTGGACGCGCGTACGTGTACCTCGGCGGCGTCTCTTTGCCCGCCGCCGCCGCCGCGTCCCTGAACGGCGCGGCCCCCAACGATTCTTTCGGATTCTCGGTCGCGGGCGCGGGAGACGTCGACGGCGACGGGTTCGACGACGTTCTCGTGGGGGCGTTGCAAAACGACGACGCCGGGGTGCAGGCGGGCGCCGCGTACCTCTACCGCGGCGGCGCCGGCGTCTCGTTCGACCCGATCGCCGACGCGGTCCTGCGCGGCAGCGCGGGTGACCAGTTCGGAACGTGCGCCTCCGCGGGCGACGTGAACGGAGACGGGTACGGCGACCTCGTGATCGGAGCGCATCAAGGGGACGGCGGCGAGCTGGACTCGGGCACCGCGGCGGTGTTCCTCGGCGGCGCGGGGGCGTTCGACGACACGGCGGACCTCGTTCTCGACGGCGAGATTGCCGGCGACGACTTCGGCTACGCGGTCGCGGGCGCGGGGGACCTCGACGGGGACGGGTTCGCCGACTTCGCGGTCGGCGCAGAACTGAGCGCGACCCTGACCGGTCGCGCCTACGTATACCTCGGCGGCGACGCGGCCTCGCTGGACGCGCTGGCGGACGCGACCTTGTCGGGCGCCCTCGTGGGAGACCGGTTCGGCATCAGCCTGGCCGGCGCGGGAGACGTGAACGGGGACGGCGTCGACGACCTCGTCGTCGGCGCCAGCCGAGCGGACGCCGGCCCCGTCTCGTCCGCCGGCCGGGCCTACGTCTTCCGGGGCCCCGGCGGCGCCACGTTCGACCCCGTGGCCGACGACCTGCTCGACGGAGAGCATTCCAACGACTTCTTCGGCTCCGCCGTGGCCGGCGCCGGGGACGTCAACGGCGACGGCTTCGCCGACCTCGTGATCGGCGCCTTCTTCAGCGACGCCGGCGGCCCCAACGCCGGCTTCTCCTCCGCGCGCGGCCAGGTCTACGTGTTCTTCGGCGGCGCCGCGGGGGTCGACCCGATGGCCGGCGGCGTCTTCACCGGTCTGGCGGCCGGCGATCAGGTGGGGCGCTCGGTGGCCGCGCCGCCTGCGCGCGGGGACGAAGGAGGCCCGCGCGTGGCGCTCGCGCACTGGTCCCGCCTCGCACGCCGCACTTCGCTGCGTCCGCGCGGGAGGCAACGGCGACGATGACCCCTCCATCCCCGCCCGGAGGTCAACCCCCGACCGTCCAAGGCGCAGCGGCGTTGATCGGCCAGCAAATCGGCCCGTACCGGATCCTCTCGCTTCTCGGCGAAGGCGGGATGGGCGCCGTCTACCTGGCGGAACACACCGCCATTGCGCGCAAGGCGGTCCTGAAGCTCCTCCACCCGAAGTACGCCAAGCGGCCCGACGTCGTCCAGCGGTTCAAGAACGAGGCGCGCGCCGCCAACGAGGTCGCCCACGAGGACATCGTCGAGATCTACGACATGGGCGAGACCCCGGAAGGTGCACCCTACATCGTCATGGAGTACTTGAAGGGGCGCACCCTCCAGGACCTTCTCCGGGACGACGGGGCCCAGCCCGAGCCGATCGTGCGGGCGATCGGGCTGCGCGTGGCGCGCGCGCTCGCCGCGGCGCACGCCCACGGCATCATCCACCGTGACCTCAAGCCCGCGAACGTCTTCGTGACGCCGAGCCCCGGCGCGCCGACGGCCGCCCGCATCAAGATCCTCGACTTCGGCATCGCCAAGCTGGCCGAGGCGGGGCTCCAGCCCGGCCTCGAGACGCACAGCCTGGCGCTGCTCGGCACGCCCAGCTACATGTCGCCCGAGCAGGCCGAGGGCGCCAAGCACGCGGACGCCCGCAGCGACGTGTACGCGCTGGGCGTGATGCTCTACGAGCTGCTCGTCGGCCGCCTGCCCTTCGAAGCGGACTCCATCCCCGGGATCATCAAGAAGCAGATGTTCGCGACGCCCGACCCGCCCCGCCAGTTCGACCCGCGCATCAGCGAGGATGGGGAGCGCATCGTCCTCCGCTGCCTGGAGAAGGAGCCCGCCGCGCGCTTCCAGTCCATGCTCGACCTCCAGGCGGCGCTCGCCGGCGAGGCTGCCCCGTTGATCCCCTTCGTCGACACCGAGAGCGGCACGACGAAGATGCCCCCGCTGGCCGGCCCTACTTCGCCGCCCCTCCCGCGCGCCGTCGCCGGTCCGGCCAGCCCCACCACGCTGCGTACCAGCGCCGGGGAGGTGTCTGCGCCCCCGCGGGCGGCGCCTGCGGCGCCGGCCGCTCGCCGCCGGCTCCTCGTGGCCGTGCTGGGGGCCTCCGTCTTCGTCGCCGGTGCCCTGGCGGTGTACCTCATCGGCGGACGCCCCCCGGTGGACGAGCCCGCCCGCCGCCCCGTCGCCAGACCAATCGCCGCGGAGGACGACGAACGCGCCGCCCTGTCCGATGGCGAACCCGCGCGCAAGGCGCGCCCGCGTCTTGCGGCCTCCGCGCCGGCGACGCCGACTGCTCTCTCCCCCGACTCGCCCGCGCCCGCTCCTGCGGCCTCTACCGGCGCGCCCGCCGCAACGCTCGCCACCGCGCCCCGCACCGTCGTCCTGCGCGTGGAGTCGGCGCCGAGCCGCGCCGACGTGATCGACCTGCCCAGCGGCAAACGCCTTGGAGAGACCCCCTACGAGTGGGAGGTGGCCCTTGGCGCCCCCCGCCCCCGTATCCGTCTGTCCCTGAAGGGCTACGCCGAGGCGGAGGCGACCCTCGCCACCGACCGTTCCGACACGACCGTCGTGAAGCTTCGTCCCCTCAAGGCGTCACGACCGGCGCCCGGCTTGCCGAAGCCCAAGCCCATCGACTGAGTCGGTCAAGCTGCGCGACGCCTAGGGCGTCCCCGCGCTGTCGCCGTGGAAGAGTCCCAGCGCGCCGCTGGACGCGACGTAGACGTCGGTGCAGGCGAGCGCACCCTTGCCGAAGGCGACGTTCGCGGCGGCGCCGATTCCCGTGAGCAGCGGCGTCTGGTTTCCGAACGAGGCGTCGAACCGCAACAGCCTGTCGCCGCTGTTGTCGGTCACGTAGTAGCGGCCCATCGCGTCCCGTCCGATGCCGTCGATCATGGCCCCGCCGGCGTCTCCGGCCATCACGCGCCCGGTCTCGACCATGGACGCGTCGAGCGTCAGCCGCCAGATCGTGCCGCCGCCGTAGTTCAGCACCAGGAGCGTCCCGTCCGGATCGAACAGGAGCCCGTTCGCCGAGGGCACCGGGCTCGTCGTCACCTGCGTGCGGACGCCCGCGGGCGTAACGCGATAGACCTGCCCGGTGTTGAAGTCGCCGTAGTACACGGCGCCGTCGGGCCCCATGGTCAAGCCGTTGGGGGTGCCCGCGACCGGGACGATCGACGAAGCCACCGGCGACGCGGCGTTCGTGTCGATCGCGTAGAGCGTCCCGGTGGAAGGCGAGCCCACGTACAGGATGCCGTCCGGCGAGAGCGCCAATCCCCAGATCGTATCGGCGCCGCTGATGCTGACCCAGGTGCCGTCCGGGGCGCCGCCGGGTATGCGCCGCCCGACCGCGCGGAATTGCGAATAGTAGAGCGTGCCCGTTGGGCCGATGGCGATGCCCTCGGTGCCCGTGATGGCCGTCGTCGGCAGGAGCTCGGTGCCGCACGGCGGGCCCGCGTCGGTGCCGGCGGCGACCGCATCGGTGCTCGTACCACCGCCGTCTGGCCCCGGTCCCGTCGCGTCGGTGCCGCCCCGGGGCCCGCATCCGGCCCCGCCCAGCGCCAGCACCACCGCCGCGCCCGCGCCCAGCCCAGCCCAGACGTCCCGCGTCCTCGACCCCGCGCGCTGCCTCGTCGTCGTCATGGATCCTCCGCCGGCATCTAGCCCGCAAAGCCCCGCCCGCGTCAACGCACGTCGTTGCGTCGCGCGTCCGCATCATCGAGACCAACACGATCGCACTGTGGATTCCGCAGGAGAGCGGGAGGATCGCGCTCGCGTCTTCGCGCTAAAGCCCGGGCGCGTCGAAGCCGTCGCCGGCGAGGTCGAGGTAGACGGGGTTCGTGACGGCGAAGGCCTCGGCGCCGGGAACCACCGGGAAGAGGGAGCCGCCGTCGGTACGGACGATGTACCAGGTGTCGACGGACGGGTCGACGGGCAGGACCGTGGAGAAGACGACAGGGGATGTGGCGCTCATGGGATCGAGCACGAAGCTCTGCTCGACCAGGCCGTTGGCGATGACCTCGACGGAGGTCATGACGTCGGCCATCCATTGTGGCGCGCGGACCTCGATGAGGAGGTCGTAGGGGCCGGCGCCGGTGGGCACCGCGGTGCCGCCGACGGTCTCGCCGAGGAGCGACACCGAGATGAACGGGCCGCCTGACACGATGAGCCGGCCGCCGAGCGCGGCGCCGGCGACCATGTCGGCGTCGATGTCGGGGATCGTCGCGGCGCCGGGCAAGTAATAGTAGGTGCGCCCGTAGCCGGGCTCGCCGCCGAGCCGGTGGTGCGAGTCCGACACGCCCGTCCCGGCCATCGTCTTGCCCATGTTCAACAGCGCATACCAGTCGATGAGCAGCGACTCGCGCTCGCCGCTTCCCTTGCCGTTGACGATCTCCATCACCTCCAGCGTGTCGTCCCACGAGCCGGGCACGCCCACGCTCCCCGTCACGGGGTCGAAGTCCGCGGTCGTGAAGTAGCCGGCGCCGCTGGAGCGGCCGTGGTTGATCTGCACGAGCCCGGCCTTCAGCACCGTCGACGACCACGAGACGATCTCCTGCAGCGTGAAGCCCATGCCCTGCCACCAGGGGATGGCGCCGTGGTTCGGCAGCGTGTCGTCGGGCGTCACCGGATAGGGGATGAAGTGCCCCCACAACGGGCTCACTTCTTCGCCGGGGATGTTGTGCTGCAGGTCGCCGAGGCCGAGCCGCTCGATGACGGGCTGGTAGTCGATGACGATGTCGTGGTCCGCCGACACGAAGAAGTCGAGCCCCTCGGCGATGTTCACCACGGGACGCTCCTCCACGGTGCACTCGCCGTGGATGCTCGGCGCGGCGTGCTCGTGGTTGTCGGCGGCGTAGTAGCCGTCGTGATCGACGACCACGGGCAGATCGAAGGTCAGGTCGAGCGGCCCCGACGCTGGATCGACGACCACGTCGGTGCGCGCGTCGATCTCGGCGTTGAAGCCGTGCGCCGCGGTGACGTCGTAGGTGCCGGGCTCCAGCGCTACGGTCATCGTCCCGTCCGCCGTCCAGGCCACCTTGCGGGCGAAGCCGTAGGCGTTGCGCTCGTCGAGCATCGGGTCGTTGGGCTCGGGGTCGCCGCCGCCGGCGCTGGCCGGCCAGCCGAAGATGACCTTGCCTCCGGTCAGCCCGCCGTTGCCGTCGGTGAGCGTGAGGTTGACCGTGGCGGCGGGGCCGATCGTCAGGTCGACGGGCCCCTGCGCGCCGTCGATGGTCACGGCGAGCGTCTCGCCGCGCCCGCGCCCGTCGGCGTAGGGGAACGGCCACGGCGCCGCGCCGGGGACGTCGACGTCCTGGCCGATGCCGGAGCCGGTGACGATGACGTCGTAATCGCCGGCGGGGACGGCGGCGTCCCAGGTGCCGTCCGCGGCGGAGACGGCGAACGTGGTGTACGAGCGCCCGCCGCCCGCCGTGGAGACGAGGTGCACGCGGGCGCCGCCCACGGGGGCGGCCGTCCCGGTCTCGGTCACGGTGCCGCTCACCTCGACCGTCGCCGTGCCGCGCGTGGCGAAATAGGCGCGCGTCACGTCGTCCAGGTCGGCGCCCACGGCGACGTAGCGCGTGGTCGTGTGCTCCGAGTAGCTGCCGATCGACACCGTCTCGATGAAGTACGGGAAGATGGAGATGTCGTTGTTGGCGCCCAGCCCGGAGAGGAACGAGCCGACCAGGAAGTCGAACGTCTCGTCGCCGAACGAGCCGACGCACATCTCGTTGTGCTCGCCGCAGGTGCCGGCGATCTCCAGCAGGCCCGACTGTCCGGCGCGGTCGAAGCCGGGGCCGGGCGCGGCGAACGGGTCGTAGCCGTCGTCGCTGTAGAGGACGAAGTCCCCGAGCTGCAGCGGCACGGAGTGCGGGCCGACGGCCACGAAGCGCGTGTCGATGCGCATGACCGACGCGTCGGGCTCCAGGACGTAGTCCTGGATGATGAGCAGGTTCTGCTGCATGCCGGCGATGCCGACGGCGCCGCTGATGAACTCGAGCGGGGCGTCGGTGCCGATGGCGCGCACGATGGCCGGCCCGCCGTCCGAGCCGTCGGCGACGACGCCGACCTCGGTGGCGGCGAACGTCGTGTAGGGGCCGAACATCGTGTCGAACTCGTCGATGGGGTCCCAGCCGGGCTCGCCGGCGGGGCGCACGACGTCCGCGTCGATGAGCGAGCCGGGGCTGAGGAGGTAGCCGTCGCCGTCGCGCGCGCCCTGGACGACGAAGCGCACCTTGCAGTTGTAGAGGGCGACGTCGCCGGCGCCGGTGCGCCCCTCCGCGGAGGTGCCGCCGATGAGCGCGGCGTCCTGGCCCGCCATGATGACGCCGGCGCGCGCTTCGCCGCACGCCGCGGCGACCGTCGGGTCGCGGCCGTCGGTCACGGGCGCGCCCGAGTCCCACCCGAACGGCTCGCCCGAGTCGCTGGCGCCGCCGTCGGCGGCGGTGCCCGAGTCGGCGGTGCCGTGCTCGCCGCAGCCGCAGCCGGACTGGAACTGCACGAGGATGACGGCGGCGCCGAACGCGGCCCACCGATGCGCGTGACGTAGCATGCCTGCTCCTTGGACGTAACGGTCTGGTTACGGGCCTGTCAACCACAGGGCGGGGGTTTTCGCAACGTGCCGGCGGGGACGCTCCGGTCGGGGGCGCGGCCCCGCGGCGGGCGCGCGCGGCGCGGCGAAATGGCCACGCGGCGCGGCGAGGCGGTAGGATGGGGGGAATGTCCCGGGTCGACGTGCGCAAGCTGAAGGACGCGGCGGCGGACGCCGCGGCGAAGGGGCGCTGGCGCAAGGCGTTGGAGGCGTACCTGGCGCTCGAGGAGGTGGAGCCGAGCCAGGGCGCCTGGCCGCAACGCGCCGGCGAGATGCTGGCGAAGCTGGGCGAGCGCGACGCGGCGGTAGCGGCGCTGGCGCGCGGGGCCGACGTCTACTCGGCCGACGGGTCGCTGTTGAAGGCGATTGCCGTGTGCAAGTGGATCCTGGAGCTGGACCCGTCGCACACGGCCACGCAGTCGCGGCTGGCGTCGCTGCACGCGGAGCGCGGGCTGCCGGCGGGGGTTTCGTTCGGTTCGGGCGGCGTGCCGGCCGTGCCTGTCGCGCCGGCTGCGGCGGTCGCGCGCAGCGACGGCGGCGGCGGCGGCGGCGGCGGCGGCGGCGGCGACAGCGGCGGCGGCGGCGACAGCGGCGGCGACGGCGTGAGCCCCGCGTCTGGCGCGTCCGGCGAAGTGCCCATCGACGTGGAGCTGGACGAGGCGCTTGGTGGGATGCCGTCTGCCGGCGGGGCGGCGAGGCCGGCGGCGCCGATGCCGCCGCCCGAGCCGTCCCCCGCGCCTCCCGCGGGACCGCCGCCGGGACCGCCCATCGAAGAGATGGCGCTGTCACGCCTGGTGCCGGGCGCGCGCCGCTCGCGCGAGCTGCCGTCGGTGAGTCGCACGGCCGCCGGCGACGGGGCGCCGCGGGACTCCGGCGGCGCGGCCGCGTACGAGATCCCGCTCGTGTCGTCGGCCGGGCCGGCGGCGGGTGGAGACGCGGCGACCAGCATCGCCGAGACGGTGCGCTCGGTGATGCCGCGCACGCCGCTCTTTTCGCGGCTCGACGAATTCCGCCTCAAGCTGATGATCGAGCGCGTGCGCCTCGTGCGGCTCGCGGCCGGCGAGGTGGCGTTCCGGCAGGGCGACAAGCCCGACGCGCTCTACGTGGTGGCCCACGGCGAGGTCGCCGTGCACGTCCAGGGCGCGCCCGCCGCGCCGCCCGTCGAGGTCGCGCGCCTCGGCGAAGGCCACTTCTTCGGCGAGATCGCGCTCGTCACCAACCAGCCGCGCAACGCCACGGTGGTGGCCGTCACGGACACGGAGCTCCTGGCGGTGGACCGGCTCGTCATCTCGGCGCTCGTGCACAGCTCGCCCTACGCGGTGCAGGTGCTGCTCGGCTTCTTGCGCGATCGTCTCGTCGACACGCTCGTCGACACCAGCCCCCTCTTCGCCCCGTTCTCCGGCGACGAGCGCCTGGAGCTGGCCGCGCGCTTCCGTTTCCTGGAGGTCGAGCCCGGCGCCGTCGTCATCGCGCAGGGCAATCTCTCGCCCGGGCTCTTCATCGTGCTGTGCGGCCGCGCGCAGGTGGACGTGGACGGGACGATCGTGGCGGAGCTGGGCGCCGGCGACCTGGCCGGGGAGCTGTCGCTGCTGACGCGCGGCGCCGCGGTGGCGACGGTGCGCGCCGTCTCCAAGTGCTTCGCGCTGGAGCTGCCGCGCGCCGAGTTCCAGCGCGTGATCATGTCGCATCCGCAAGTCCTGGAGTACGTCAGCGCCGTCGCCGAGGAGCGCCGCCGCCTGCTCGACGAGCTGCGCACGCGCGGCGCCTCCGCCCCCGCCGGCTTCCGCGAAGGCCACCTGCCCGTGGTATGAGGCGCGCCGCGGAGGCGCTGGCGCAGCGCACGACGGTCCCTCGATTGACGCGTTCAACGCCGGGGCTGCGGCGCCGCCACCGACCTCCCCCGCTTCGACGTGGAGCGGCCCGGGGACGGCGCGGCGCCCCTACGACAGGAACTCGGCGAGGAGGCGGGCGAGGGCGGCGGGCTGGTGGCGCTGCATCATGTGGCCGGCGCCGGGGAGCACGGCGTGGCGGCGGTCGGCGAAGCAGGCGTGGCGGCGCTCGGCCTCGGCGGGCTCGTGGTGGAAGAACGACTCGCCGCCGTCCACGAGCAGCACGGGGCAGGTCACGCGCCGCCAGAACTCCTGCGCGGCGTCCAGGCGGAAACCGTACGGACCGGTCGTCACGTGCAGCGGGTCGTGCTTGAAGACCCGCTCGCCGCCTGCGCCCGCGCCCGCGCCGGCCGGAGCGGTGCCGCGCTCGGCCAGGCGCAGCGACAGCGCTTCGCCGAGCAGCGGGTCGTTGCGGCGTAGCTGCGCGGCGGCGGCGGCCACGTCCGCGTAGCGGCGCGGCGCGCGCCCGCGTGCGTGGCGCCACCCGGAGATCCACGACGCCACGCGCTCGGGCGCAGTCTCGCTCGACTCGGGCGGGCCGGTGCCTTCCAGCAGCGCCAGCCGCGCCAGGCGCGCCGGGAACGTGCCGGCCCAGTAGCCGGCGATGCTCCCGCCCATCGAGTGGCCGACGAGCGAAAGGCGCGCGCGCGCCGTCTGCGCGATCACTTCGTCGAGGTCGGCGAGGTAGTCCATGAAGTGGTAGTAGCCGCCCGCGCCGACGCGGTCGCTGTCGCCGTGACCGCGCATGTCGGGTGCCACCAAGTGGAAGCGCCCGGCCAGCGCGGCGGCGACCGTCTCCTCCCACGTCCAGGCGAAGTCGAGGAAGCCGTGCAGCAGCACGACCGTGTGGTCGAGGGCGGCGTCGGCGGCGCCCCACTCGAGCACGTGGTAGCGCAGCCCCGTGCCGAGCGACAGCGTTCGCGACGACGGATCGGCCGCAGGCATCGCGCGAATCTAGCGGGGCACGCGCGGCGCGCCAACTAGGGATTCGATCCCCCCGGCTCGCCGATCGGCCCGCCGCCCGGCGCGTCCGGCAGGTCGCCGGCCATCCAGCGGTACAGCGTCTCCTCGTCGATGACCTTCACGCCCTTCGCCTCGGCGGCTTCGATCTTCTTGCGGCCGACCTTCTCGCCGGCGACGAGGTAGTCGGTCTCCCCGCTGACCGCGCGGGCGAAGACGCCGCCGTGCGCTTCCACGTCGCGCTGCACCTGGTCACGCTTGCGCCCGAGCGTCCCGGTCACGGCGATCTTCTTGCCGGCCAACGGGCCCGTCGCCGCCGCTGCCGCCGCCGCCGCGTCCGCCGCCGGCTCCTCGGGGTCCACGCCCGCGGCGACGAGCTTCGCCAGCAGCGCGCCGTTCTCCGGCGCGGCGAGCCACTCGCGCAGGCTCTCGCGGATCTCCGGACCGATGCGGTGCACGCCTTCCAGCGCCGCGCCGGCCTCCTCGGGCGACATGGCCGCCAGCCGCGACAGCCGGCCGAAGCGCGCCGCCACCAGCGCCGCCATCACGTCGCCCACGTGCGGGAGCCCGAGCGCCGTGAGCAGCCGGCGCAGCGTGCGCGCCCCAGGCGCGCGCGAACGGGCGATGGCCGCCACCACGTTGCGCGCCGACTTCTCCGCCATGCGCTCCAGCGGCAGGAGCTGCTCCACGGTCAGCGCGTACAGGTCGGCGACGTCGCGCACGAGCCCGCTTTCCACGAGCTGGTCGACGAGCGCCGGGCCGAGGTGATCCACGTCCATGGCGCGCCGCGTGGCGAAGTAGCGGATGAGCTCCTTCACGCGCGCCGGACAGCGCACGTTGGGGCAGCGCCGCGCCACCTCGCCTTCGCGCCGCTCCGCCGGCGTACCGCACACGGGACAGCGCTGCGGCATGGCGAACGCCTGCTCGCCGCCGTCGCGACGGTCCTTCAACACCTCGATGACCTGCGGGATGATCTCGCCGGCCTTCTCGATGACCACGGCGTCGCCGATGCGCACGTCGAGCGCGCGCATCTGGTCCTCGTTGTGCAGCGACGCGCGCGACACGGTGGTGCCGCTCAGCTCCACCGGCTCCAGGTCGGCCACCGGGGTGAGCGCGCCGGTGCGCCCCACCTGCACCAGGATGCCGCGCACGCGCGTCGTGGCGCGCCGCGCCGGGAACTTGTAGGCGATGGCCCAGCGCGGGTACTTCGCCGTGGCGCCCAGCCGCCGCTGCTGCGCGTAGGAGTCGACTTTCACCACCACGCCGTCGGCCTCGTAGGGGAGGCGTTCGCGCCGTGACAGCAGCTTCTCGTAGGCGGCCTGCACGGCCTCGAAGCCGTCGCAGCGGGCGGCGTCGGCGCACACCGGGAAGCCCAGCGCGCGCAGCCGCTCCAGCGTCGTCCATTGCGTGGGGGCGAAGGCCTCGCCCTCGGGCACGTGGTAGAGGAACACGCGCAGCGGCCGAGAGGCGGTGACGGACGGGTCGAGCAGCCGCAGGCTTCCGGCGGCGGCGTTGCGGGCGTTCTTGAAGGCGGGCTTTCCGTCCGCTTCCAGCTCCTCGTTGAGCGCGGCGAAGTCGGCGAGGCGGAAGTACACCTCGCCGCGCACGCGGAACGTGAGCGGCTCGGCGAGCCGCAGCGGGATCTCGCGGATGGTCTGCGCGTTGCGGGTGATGCGCTCGCCGGTGCGTCCGTCGCCGCGCGTGGCGGCGTCGACCAAGAGCCCGCCCTGGTACCAGAGCTCGATGCCCAGGCCGTCGATCTTGGGCTCGACCACGAACGGCACGGCCTCGCCGGGCAGCGCCTCGACGACGCGGCCGTGGAACTCCGCCAGCTCCGCCGCGTCGTAGGTGTTGTCGAGCGACAGCATCGGCACGTCGCGCACGACCTGTTCGAAGGCGGCGACGGGCGCGCCGCCGACGCGCAGGCTCGGCGAGTCCGGCATGACCCAGTCGGGGTGCGTCTCTTCGATCTCGCGCAGCCGCCGGTACAGCGCGTCGTAGTCGGCGTCGCCGAGCTCGGGGCGGTCCAGCACGTAATACAGGTGGTCGTGGCGTTGGAGCTCGCGCACGAGCGCGAGGTAATCGTCTTTGGTCACGCCCGCCATGGCTTTGTCGCCGCCGCCGTCTGCCGCCGCCTTCGGGCGCGGCGCCCCATGCTACGCTGAACGGGTGCGTGTCTCCATCGTTGCGCCTGGAGTGGGCCCGCTCGTCATGGTTGCGCTGGGGGTTGCGGTTGGGGTTGGGGTTGGGGTTGGGGGCGGGGGCGCGGTCGGGTGCGCGCATCCGCGGCGCGCGGCGGACGGAGGCGAGAGCGACGCGCGCGTGGCGGACGGCGCGGCGCGCGACTCGGGCGGTGGCGGCGGGGGCGACGGCGGTGACGCGGCGGCGGGCGCCGACGGGGGCGGTGGCGGGGGC
>DASYRF010000220.1:0-7363 GCA_036004705.1 Myxococcota bacterium | reverse complement strand
TCGCGTGCACCTCGGCGTAGGTCTCTGGCCCCATCGCGAAGCGCGCCAGCGGCACTACGAAACAGAACGGCGTCGCTTCGCCCACCAGCGCGCCCGCGTAGCGAGACTCGAGCTGCTCGACGACGAGCGTACCGACTTGCTCGTCCGGATCGCGCTGGATCTCCAGCGCCGTGCTCGTCAGCCGGCCGAGATGCGGTTGCACCGAAAATAGACGGCGCGGCGCCAGCACGTACGCGATCGCTTCGTCGCGTCCTTCGAAGCGCATCCCGAACGCCGAGTCTGCGTGTGGCGGCGGCGTGCCCAGTACTTCGCGGAACGCCGCGCGCAGGTCGGGCGCGCTGCCGCCGCCGGGGACCACCTCGACCGTGACACGGTCGACCGCGCGCGAGAGCGTCATCTCCGCGGCGCGATGCAGGGGTACGCCTTCCCAGAGCAGTCGCGCCGCCAGCGCCCGCCCGGTGCCGTCGATCGCGCCGCTGAGCAGGTACAGTCCGCGCGTCTCGGCGCCGGCGGCGCCGTGGGCGCGCCGCACGTGCGCCGCGGCCACGCACTGCAGCGCCGGGCGAAGCAGCGCGCGCAACGGCCCGAGCGCGCGCGGCCCCAGGCGGTGGTGGCGGAAGGCGAACAGCGTCAGGACCGCCGCGTCGCTCGTGGCGCCGCCCGGGGCTGCGGCGGCGCCCGGGGCGCGCGGGTCGATGGGCGGCGGCGGCGCCAATTGCAGCGCGGCGGGCACGAACGGCCGCAGCTCCGCGGCCGGGACGATCCAGCTCAGGCACACTACGTCGCGCAGCTCGCCGCGCAGCGTGGGTGCGCCCAGTAGCGCGCTGAGCGCTTGTGCGCCGCGCTTGAGGAGGCGGCTGTTTGCCAGCGCCGACGCGGCGAGCCCCAGCAGGCCGGCGCGCCCCGGCGGGAACCAGGGCGCGGCCGCTCCCGCCGGCAGCGCCGCGTAGGGCGCGGCGGCCGTCATGACGGCCTCGGCGACGAGCACGAGCCAGACGAACGCGCCCGCGAACGCGGCGCCCGCGAGGCTGGCGGCGACGGCGAACGGAAAGCCACTCCACGCCCAGACGAGCGTGCCGGCCGCGGCAAGCGCCCACGCGACCCAGAGCGGCGGCGACAGACGGCCCAGCCACGCCGACCAGTAGGCGGGGCGCAGCGCCCAGCTCCAGGCGGCACCGGCGAGCGCGCCCGGCAGCAGCGCCCAGCCGGCGGCCCAGCGCAGCGCCTCGGTCTCGCCGCGCGCAAACGGGGCCAGGTCGCCGAGCGCCACGGCCTGCGCGGCGGCGCTGGGGGCACCCCATCCCCAGCGAACCTGGGCGGCGAGGGCGAGGCCGAGGGCGCCGAGCGACAGGACGAAGGCCGGCATGGCGCGCCAGCCGGGCAGGCGGGGCGTGGCCAGGAGCCCGACCGCCAGCGCGAGGTGCGCAAGCACGGCGCCGTACACCGGGAGCCAGCCGGCGCGCCAGGCCCAGGCGTGCGCCGCCAGCCAGGCGACGCGGTCGGCGAGGGTCGTGGCGCCGGGAAGGCCGTGCCAGAGGAGCGCGACTACCGCCGCGCCGGCGAGGGCGTGCGCGGCGAGGGCGAGGCACAGCAGGCGCTCGAGGCGCGCCGCGCGCGCGCCGTGCACGATCATCCGTCGCCCCCGCAACGCGAAGGGGCCGGGGCCCCGCTCCGGCGCAGCAGCACGTACAGCGCTCCGGCGCCGCCGTGGATCGGCGCGGCGGTCGTGAAGGCCAGTACGTCTGGGGCGCGCCGCAGCGCTTCGACCGCGGCGCCGCGCACCACCGGCTGGCCGCCCTCCGAACCGTGACCGCGGCCGGTCACGACCAGCACGTGGCGCCGCCCGTGGTCGCGCGCGCGCCGCAGGAAGCGCGCGAGGGCCGGTGCCACCTCGGCGGCGCGGAGGCCGTGCAGGTCGAGCGTCACCGCATCCAGCGGATGGCCCATGCCCGGCGCGGCGGGCAGGTCGTCGCCGGTGCGCAGGCGCCGCAAGGTGCGCGCGTCGACGCCCGGCGCGTGTCCTTCGATGCGGCCGGCGTCCTCGTCGACGACGAAATCGGCGCCGCCGCCGGTGCCGAGCGGGTCGACGTCCGCCATGGCGCGGCGCAACAGCTCCGCGTCGTCGCGCGCCGCGCGCGGCAGCGGGCGCTCGTCCGGCAAGACGCGCTCCACCACGCGCGCGCGCCCCTCCATGGGACGGACGCCCGCCATGGCGCGGCGCAGCAGATCCGCCTCGCTCTCGGGCGGCGGCGTCGGCACGGGCGCGGGCGGCGTGGCCGGGCGCGCCGGGGTGGGCTTCGGCTTCGCGGCGGCGTCCGGACGCGGCAGCATCGCGTCCAGCTTGCCTTCCTTCTGCAGCTCCGCCAGGCGGTCGAAGGGCGACGGCGGCTTGCGCGCGCGGCTCATCCGGCCCTGCCGCTGCCGGCGAGGTCACGCAGGCCGTACCGGTCCAATCGGCGGTACAGCGCCGCACGCGACAGCCCGAGCGCCACGGCGACGTGCGACACGATTCCGCCGTGCTGCCGCATCGCCCGCGCGATCATTTCCCGCTCCATCTCGTCGAGCGTCCCGCCGCCCGACTCCGCCGCGTCTGCGGCGCCGTGCGCCGGCGCCGGGGAAGGCGAAGGCACAGTCGGCGAAGACGGCGAAGACGGCGAAGACGGCGAAGACGACGACGAAGCCGGTGCCCCTCGCGGAGAAGCGGGCGTCGAGGGCAGTGAGGCCGGCGACGACGGCCACGGCGCCCCCGGGCCCACTGTCGTCGGCTGGCCCGAAGCCGGCGCCGACGCCGAGGCCGACCCACGCACCTGCGCCGGCAGATGCTCGATGCCCACCGTCGGCCCGCGGCAGAGGATCACCGCGCGCTCCACCGCGTTCTCCAGCTCGCGCACGTTTCCCGGCCAGCGATAGGCCTGCAGCGCCGCGTACGCCTCCTGGCTGAAGCCTTCCACCTCGCGGCGGTTCTTGTCGGCGAAGCGCTCCAGGAATCGCTCCGCCAGCACCGCCACGTCCTGCCCCCGCGCCCGCAGTGGCGGCACTTGCACCTCCACGACGTTCAGCCGGTAGTAGAGGTCCTCGCGAAACCGTCCGTCGCGCATCGCCGCCGCCAGGTCGGTGTTCGTCGCCGCCAGCACACGAACGTCCACCTTGCGCGTCTTGTCCGATCCTACCGGCTCGAACTCGCCTTCTTGCAGCACGCGCAGCAGCTTCACCTGCTCCGTCGGCCCCAGCGTGCCGATCTCGTCGAGGAAGATCGTGCCGCCGTCGGCGGCCGCGAACCGCCCCTCGCGCGCCTCGCGGGCGTCCGTGAATGCACCGCGTACGTGCCCGAACAGCTCCGCCTCGAACAGCGTCCCCGGCAGCGCCCCCACGTGCACCTTCACCAGGCCCCGCTCGCGCCGCGCGCTGTTGCGGTGGATGACCTCGGCGAAGAGCCCTTTACCCGTGCCGCTCTCGCCGGTCAAAAGGATCGTGGCCTCGGTCGGCGCCACGTCGGCGACCAGCCGCAGCACTTCCACCATCGCCGGCGAGCGCCCGACGACGCCGGCGAAGTCCGACCCCGCCCCGAGCGCCTCGCGGCGCGGTGCCACGCCGGCCGCGCGCGCGCGATCCAGATCGCGCCGCGCCGCCCGCAAGCGCAGCTGCGTCTCTACGACGCCCAACAGCCGCGCGTTTTCCCACGGCTTGGTCAGGTAGTCCGCGGCGCCCAGCTTCATCGCTTCCACGGCGCGCTCCACCGTGCCCCAGGCCGTGATCATCACCACCGGCAGCTCCGCGGCCGCGGCGCGTAGCCCGCGCAAGAGCTCGATGCCCTCCGCCCCGCTCGTCGTGTCGCGCGTGAAATTCATGTCGACGATGGCCACGTCGGGCTGCTCGGCCGCCGCCAGCGCCAGCCCCTCTTCCGGCGTGGACGCCCCCAGCGCCTGATGCCCCTGTCCCTTGAGCGCCAGGCGGATCGCCGTGCGCACCGCCTCGTTGTCGTCGACGACGAGCACCTTCGCCATGCCGCCCGCAGTGTAACCCGAGTGGGGAGCCGGTGAAGGAATCGGCGTGCTCAGAGGAAACGAGTCCTTCCCTCGTCGGAGGCGACGCCTTCGGCGCACCCGAACGCATGGGTACCGATCCCAAGCCGAAGCGACGCCGGCGCCGTGCCTCGGCTCGACTCAGCTCGCGGCCGGCACGGCCACGCGCACCGTCGTCCCGCCGCCTCCGCTCTCCAGCGCGATGTCGCCGCCGTGAGCGCGGGCGATCTGTCGCGCCAGCGCCAGGCCGATGCCGCTGCCGCCCGGCTTGGTGGTGAAGAACGGCGTGAACGCCTTCTGCAGCGCGTCGGGGGTGAAGCCGCGCCCGTCGTCGTGGACGCGTAGCTCCAGCCCGTCGCCCGTGCGGTGCGTCTCCAGGCCCACCACCCCCCCTGGCGCGCAGGCCTCCAGCGCGTTCTTGAGCAAGTTGATGACTACCTGGCCGAACTGCGCCGGGTCCAGGTCCGCCGCGGCCCCGCCCGTATCGTAGTCCTGCAGGAGCCGCACCTTCTTCTCGGCAAACTCGCCGCTCAACAGGCGCGCCGCGTCGCGCGCCGCGTCGTCCAGCTTCAGGCGCCGGCGCGTGGGCGGCGGCAGCTTGGCGATGAGCGCGTAGCGCTCGACGAACCGTCGCAAGTGCTCGGCGCGGTCGGCGATGACCTGCGCCGATTCGCGCACGTCTTCGCGCACGGCGGCGTCGGCGATGCGGGGCGCTACGCTCGTGCGCAGCGTGTCGGCGAGGCTGCCGATGGGCGCCAGCGTGTTGTTGATCTCGTGCCCCAGCACGCGCACGAGCTGCTTCCACGATTCCACCTCGCGCCGCCGTCGCTCCTCCAGTAGGCCCCCGCTCATGCGGTTGAACACGTCGATGAGCTCGCCCAGCTCGTCCTTCGAGGACGTGCGAATCATCTGGCTGAGGTCGCCGGTGGAGACCGCCTCGGCCGAGTGCTTGAGCGCGGCGATGCGGCTGCGCTGGCTGCGCGCCACGGCTGCGGCGCAGGCCACGCCCAGGACGGCGCCGGCGGCCAGCGCGACGACGACGGGCTGGTCGAAGTGGCCGACGAGGAAGGTGGCCGCCCCGACGGGGACGACCGTGGCGAGCACCACGAAGAGGAGCTTCGGGAGCAGCTTCACGCGCCGCCGAGGCTACAGCGCCGGCCGCCGGCCCGCCAGGTCGGCCGCTTCGTGGAAGCGGTAGATCACCACGCCGGAGCCGGGGCGGTTGTCGACGTCGACCAGCCCCCTGTACAGCATGGCGTCGAGCGCCTTCTGCACCTCCTCGAATGTCGCGCCGGTGGCCAGCACGCCCTCCGTGACGGAGATCTCGCCGCCCTTGCGCAGCGCCGCGCGCAGCAGCTCGTGACGCAGCTCGTCGCCGCTCGCTTTGCGCGCACCGAAACGCGGGAAAAGGTCCGCGGCGGCGGCGGGGGCGGGAGCGGGAGCGGGCGCGGGGGCGTGAATGCCGTTCGCCGGGGCGCTGTTTAGCCCGCGCGGCGCGGCCGCCAAGGCGTAGCGGGCCGCGCGGTAGCGCCGCGCGCGCCGCGAGGCCTCCACCGCGGCGTCGACGATCCCGTACACCCACGGGAAGAAGAGGAACGCCGTGCAGAATACCAGCACGCCCTTGAAGAGGCGGCCGTTGTAGACCTGCCCCAGCCCGGGGACGATGGCCGAGAGGAACGCCGCCAGCAGCGCCGACGGCTCGTGGCTCCCGCCGTCCCAAGGCCGCACCTGGCCGTCGAGCGCCAGCGGCAGCTCGGTCAGCGTGCGGTCGATGGCGCGCGGGATGCGCAGGAGCTTCTCCGCGGCGCGGTCCACGCGGTCGAACGGGTCGCGGCCGCGCCCCGCCACGTCGAAGCCACGGTCCACTGCCGCGGCGCACAACGGGCACAGCGCGCGCCCGTGGTCGTAGCTACGGCAGGCCTTGCACATGCGCGCGCCACAGTGGTCACAGCGTCGGCGGGCTCGGTCGCGGGGGTGCATGTCGCAGCGCATCGGTCGGTCCTCCTGGGTGGGTGACCCGGGAGAGAGCAACCGCCGTGCCGTTCGTACTTTCGAGGACTTGGCGGAGCAGTGTCCGCTGCCGGACGCCGCAGTGTCCGGGCGCAGGTTCCACGGAAGGTGCGCGGAAGGTTGGGCGGGAGCGGGAGCGGGAGCGGGAGCGGGACCGGGAGCGCGAGGTGGCGGGCCGGACTAGGCCGCGCCGCCGATCTTGATCTCGGTCGTCGCCTCGGCGCCCGTCTTGACCTCGACCTTCGTCTCGCGCTCGACAGGCGGCGAGTAGTCGACCGTCTTGGCGTCGGGGCCGACGTTCGCCACCCAGCCCGCGTGCCACGCCTTCAGCGTGTAGGTGCCTGGCGGGACGTTCGTGAACGTGAACGTACCGTCGGCGCCGGTGACGGCGACGTACGGGTGCGCCTTCACGAAGATGTAGGCGTTCATCCAGACGTGGCCGGCGTCGCACTTCAGCTGGTAGAGGCCGGGAGCGGTGAAGGTCGTCTTCGCGTTCGAGATGACCATGCCCTTCGACGGCATGCCGAAGTTGAAGATGTCCTTCCCCTCGATCGAGTAGGCGTGAATGTTGTGCAGCACGTCGTCCGAGTTCACCATGCTCATCTTCGTGCCCACCGGGACGACCTGCACATGCGGGTGGTACTCGCACTTGAGCTGGTCGACCTTGGCGTCCGCGGGCGGCTCGTCGAGCTTCGCGCCGGCGTGGATGTCCGACAGGTAGACGATGGTGTCGGCGAGCGCCATGGTCGCCTTGTCGACCACCAAACGGTGGTTCGGGATCGCCGCGCCGCAATACTCGGGGTTCTTCGAGACCGGAATGTCGGGCAGCGCCGGGATGGCCCCGTCGAACTTCACGGTGCCCTTGATGGTTCCGCCGTTCGTCACGTCGACGACCGTGTAGCCCGTGGCGCCGGCCGCCGCCGCGCCAGCCGCCGTGTCCGTGGCGCCGCTTGCCGCCCCGGTGACCGTCCCTCCCGTCGTCGGACCGCCGCCCGTCATCGCGCCGCCCGTGCCACTCGTGGTGTCGCCGCCGCAGCCGTTGCAATAGGCGACGCAGGCGACCACGGTGAGCGCGGCGACCAGAGAGCCTGCCAGCGCGAAGGACTTGGACCGCTTCATGATTGTTCCTCCAGGGTGAGAGACCACGTTCGGGCGCTCTCTTAGACCCACCGCCCCCGGGTGTCAAGCCACCGGGCCGCGCGCGCGCCGCGACGCCGCCGCGCGCCGCGAGTAGCTACATGATTGGATTGATCTGTGCGACGTTCTGCCCGCAGACGTAGCCGTAGCCGCAGTTGACGTCCTCGCCGGAGACGTAGCCTTCCGGCGGCCCC
>DASYRF010000219.1:0-8709 GCA_036004705.1 Myxococcota bacterium | reverse complement strand
AGGTCTTCAGATCGCTGGCCATGGAGTGGCCGCCGCCTGGTTGGGTGGCGAACCAGTCGTCTTGGACCCTAGGTGGTGTGACCCCATTCCGTGGAGCCACCATCGCGCGGTGTGGCTTGAATACGACCGAGAGACTCTGCTCCTATCGGCGAGGGATCCTTCGACGGCGAGAGGAGCGTCTTGACGAGTTGCGTTGAAGCCGGCCCGCGTTACCCAGCGGACCAGCGGTCGACGCCGGAGGACCGAGTAGTCGGTCACGTCCTGGCGTTCGGGGCCTTCGCCGCGTGCTTCGGCACGGTCGTGGCACAGGCGGCGACGCCGCCCAAGCGCCCGCCTCTCGCCATGGTCGAAGAGGCTCTGCCCGCGGAGGATGGGGGCGTGGCGCTTCCTCGGCCGGTCATCGGAGTCCTGGCCGACGCGCTGGAGAAGGCCAGCAAGCGCCCGGTGCTCTACGCGCTGGAGGACAGTGCCGCGCCGGACAAGCCGGAGCCGACGCTCGACGCGGGCGCGGGAGCGCTCCTGGCGCGCTATGGCACGGCCCTGGAGCGCTACAGCGAGCGCAAGCCGGAGAAGGCGCTGGCCATCTTTCAGGACGTCAAGCTCCAGATCCTCTCGGATCCGGCGCTGCACCTCCGCGATGCGCGCCTCGCCGACGCCCTGGCCGACAGCATGCTGCTGATGGCCGACATCGCGCTGGGTCTCAAGGACGCCGATGACGCGCGCGGCTGGCTGCGCGAGTATTTCACGACCTTCCCGACGCGCGAGCTGCCGGGCGCACGGTACACCGACGTGCTGGTCAAGACCGCGCGCCTGGTGCGCACGGAGATGATGAGAGACGGCGGCGGTCGCGCCAGCCTTCGCGCCGAGCTGAGCACGGCCGACTTGTACCTCAACGGCTTCCGCGTGGGACGCGGAGCGGTCGAGATCGCCTGGCTCCCGGAGGGTACGTACCAGGCCTGGGCGGTTGAAGGCAGCCGCAGCGGCCCGAGCACGGAGCTGTTGGTTTGGTCGGGCAAGAGCGTTGCCCTTGCCCTGAGGCTGGACGCGCCGCCCCCCCCAAGCCCGCTCCTTGTGCGCCTGGCCACCCGCGCCGACGAAGCGCGCTGGGCCGAGACGCGCTCGGACGAGATCGGCCGGCGGCTGCTGATGGCGGGCGCGGCAAGAGAAGCCATCGTCGTTCGCGCCCGGCGCGACGCCACCGGGGTGGCCGTAAGCTGCACCCTCTTCCGCGACGGAGGCTTCCTGGACGGGGACGACGACGGCCTCTACGACGTAGAGACCGTGCTGCTGCCCGCCGGGGCCGACGAGAAGGCGGCGGCGAAGGTCCTGCGTTCGCTGGCGAGTGTGCTGGCCAAACGGCTCGAAAGCGGCGGTGTAGTGGTGCGTGTGGTGAAGCCCACCGTGCTGTCGGCGGGCGCTCCGGATTCGCCCGCGCCGACGCCCGCGGCGGGCGGCACGAGCGCACGTCCCAGCGGGGGCACGGCCTCGCCCGCGCCGGCGCCGCCTGAGCTAGTGCTGGATCCGGCGCCCCCTGCGGCGGGGGCCGCGGGGCGCCCGCTCTTCGCGCGCTGGTGGTTCTGGACGGGCGTGGGCGCCGTCGCCGTGGCGGGCGCCGCCGTGGCGATCGGGGTCGCGGTGGCGGGCGGCGCGGGCTGCCCACGCGAGGCGACGTACGGGTGCTACCCGGGAGATCCGGGCCGATGAACGGATCCGCGCCGCCTGCCTGGCCGCCGTGTCCACACCCGCGCCCACGCCCGCGCACGGCGCCGCTGCTCGCGCTGATCCTGTTCGCCGTGTCGGCCGGATGCGAGCCCCGCTCGACCTACGTGCTCGTGACCGTCGCCCGCGGAGACGTGACCGGCGACATCTACCGGCTGCGCGTCACGGCCACCCGCACCGGCGGCGCCGCCGCCGACCCCGTCGTCAGCCTCGTTCCCGAGGCCGCCCCCGCGGAGCCCCTGGATCTGTCCGCGCCCGCCTTCGGGCTCGAGCTCGACCCGACCGCCAGCGGCGCGCTCGCGCTCACCGTCGAGGCGCTCGCGGCCGACAACGCGGTGGTCCTCGGCGCGGGAAGCGGCACCGTCGCGCCCGGCACACGTGGCACCCGCATCGTGGAGTTCACCGTGACCCTCGCCGCCCCGGACCAGGACGGCGACGGCGTCCTCGACGCCGTCGACAACTGCCCGCTCGACGCCAACGCGCTGCAGGCGGATCAGGACACCGATGGCGTCGGCGACGCTTGCGACAACTGCCCTGCGGCGTCCAACCCCGGACAGTCGGACACCTACCCGCCCGGCGGCGACGGCGTGGGCGACGCCTGCGGCGACGTTGACGCGGACGGCGCGCCGGACGCGGCCGACTGCGCGCCCGAGGACGGCGCCGTGTTCCCGGGCGCGTTCGACGCGTGCGACGGCACCGACGCCGACTGCCACCCCGGTTTCTGTGCCATCGACCTCGGCCCCCAGCAGGTCACGGACATCGCGGTCAGCACCGCGAACCGCGTCGGCTTCGCCACGGACGCGACGGGCTTCCCCGGCGCCTTCCGCACGTTCGACGGCACCGCGCCCGCAGGTGCCGTGCTGACCAGCACCGCGGTCGCCGACCCGCTTGCCGTCGCGCTCAACCCTGCCTACCTGCACAACCCGGCCACGACGGACTTCTTCTACGTCGTCGACGGCACGCCCGGCGACATCCGGCCGTACAGCAGCGCCACCGGGGTGGCGCCGGTCCCCGCCTACGGCGGCGCCGGCGCCGGTTCGGGCATCGCCGCCTCGCCGTTCGGCGAGTTGATCTTGATCGGACTCACCACGGCCAACGCGCTCATCGCGCTGGACCCCTGCGAGGATCCGGCGTTGCCCTCCGACTGTTACGAGGACAGCGGCAGCAGCGCCACGAACAACTCCGCGGTCATCGATCTGTCGACCACCTCGACCGTCGCGCCCGACCCCGGTCTCGGCCTCGACCCCACGTGGCGCGTCGGCGACATCGCGCTGCGCCCCGACACCCTCATCGACGGCGCGCCCGTCGCCTATCTTGTCTTCGACGGCCAGCCGGCACTCGCTGTCCTGCGCATCGGGGCCGCCAGCCTCGCGACCGACCCCGCCGCGTCCGGCACCGTCGGCGCACCGCCCCTCGCGCCGGCGACGTCCGTCGCGTACGACGCCACAACCGACCTCGTGCTGCTGACCGCCGCGGCCGGCGGCGCCGACGGCGAGCTCCGCCTGTACTCCGGAGGCGGCAGCGCCGCCGCCACCACGCTCGTTTCGACCGTCGCGGTGCCCGGCGGCGCGCTCCCTTCTTGCCCCGCCGCGGCCGCGATCGGAAGCGACGGGGTCACGCTCTGGGTCGCCGACCCGTGCAACGCCGCCGTCCTCTCCGGCAGCATCGGCCCCGGCGGCGCCGGCGCCGCGCTCGACACCACGGCGCCCGTGTGCCCGTCGGCCGGCCGTCTCGCCGTCGTCGCCGCGCCCGGCGGCGACCTCGTGTACGTCGGCTGCGACGGCGTTCTCGGCGTGCTCGGAACGGATTGAGCGCGAAATGACGCCCAAGTCCATCGCGCCCGCGCTCCCCGAGCCCGTCCTCCTGCGCATCCCTTCACCCCAGGCGCGCAGCGTCGAGGCGGCCCTGGAGGTCCTGCTCGACGATCGATCACGCCGCTACGACGTCTGGCTGATGGTTTTCGCGCGCCTTCCCGACGCCCTAGCCGTTCGGCGCCGCCTCGACGAGGAGAAGCACAGCCAGTCGGTCGCGCTCGTCGCGCTCGTCGACCACCTCGAATCCCTGTCCGCCAGCGACGCCATGGTCGCCGCCCTGGACGCCGTCGCCGACGGACTCAAGGGCGTCTTTCCCTCCAGCATCCCGCCCGCGACGCTCGATCGCCTCCTGGCCGGCATCATCGACCGCCAGCGCCAGCACGCCCTCTACACCGCCGTGAAGCACCGCCGCGAAGCCGCCGGACTGGAGGAGGCGCGCCTCCGTGCCGCCGAGCGCACCCTCGCGCGCAAGCTCTACAGCGCCCTCAGCTCGCTCACCGGCGACATCGCCCCCGTGCACACCATGCGCCGTGCCGCCGCCGAGTTCGAGCGCCTCTACGTCAGCCGCGTCGTCGCGCACGTAGACGGCGACGCCTACAAGGCCCGCGAGATCCTCGGCGTCTCGCGCACCACCTTCTACCGCTACCTCGCCGAGTTCGACCTCCACCACCTCGTCCACCGCCACGAAGCGCCCCGGGATGACGAGCCAGAGTGAGGGATCACCCGTCGCCGCATCGCATCACTCGTCCTTCTTTCGTAGTTTCTGCCTGAGCTTCTCGGACCATGGCTCCGAAGTCGTCTCACCATTTCGAGTGATAAGCGCGTCGGGTCGGTGGTCACTGAATTCGTTCCTCCACGCGGAAGGGATTATCATGACCGCGTCGCCATGAAGGATTTGACCTGCATGACGCCAGTCGACACGAGACTGCGCCGGATCAAGATAATACAACCAGCGCTCAGCGGTGCCACTGCGCCCGTACCCGATTACCACGACGGCGTGCTCACCCAATCCGCCGTTGCAGACCACAACAGGAAGATGACGCCGTAGCAAGCGGCACATTTCCTCCGCCGTCCATATGTCAAACGCACGCGCGTTGCGGTTGTGTTTGCGAGCGCCACGACGCGCCCTGACCTCCTCGACGGAGAAGTACCTGGTCTTGGTGCCGTAATGAGCCCGAAAGACCGTGTTGAGCAGTTTGCAGGCGCGCGTCATCTCGAGTCCCTTGAAGAACCATGAGGCAATTCCGGCCTCGAACTCGCGCTTGGGTAGCAGGTCGCGCAGCGCCCGGAAGATGGGGCTTCCCTGACGCACGTAGTGTGGCGGCTCGAGGAGCCGAGGCTGCCATTCTGGAAGTAGGGCTCCGATGAGCATCGCCATCGCGTAGTACACGCAGAGGCTGTCCGCATCGCCCTGCCGGAAATGCGGCACGCCCAGTAGCTGCAACTCCTCGCTCGACACTGCCCTACGCATGCGACCCATGGGGCCTCCTGGGGCGGTCTTCGCTGCCACGACAGAGAGTTCCGGCCGCGGCTCCGGCTCCGGCTGCGGGTTCCGGTTCCAGTTCCGGCTGCGGCTGCGGCTCCGGCTGCGGGCTGAGGCTGCGGTCGGACTGGCGGGCGGTTAGCCCTTGCCGGGAGGCTTGCCGCCCGGGGCGGGGGCGGCGGGGGCGGCGCCCGGCGCGGCGGCGGGAGCGGCCCCGGGAGCGGCGCCGGGAGCGGCGCCGGGCATGCCCATGCCGCCGGCCTTGGCGGCCTTGGCCTTCGAGTCGCTGCCCGAGTGCGCGTGGAACGTGCGCGTCGGCGCGAACTCGCCGAGCTTGTGGCCGACCATGTTCTCGGTCACGAACACTGGAACGAACTTGCGGCCGTTGTGGACGGCGAACGTCAGGCCCACGGCCTCGGGCACGACCGTCGATCGCCTCGACCACGTCTTGATGACCTTCTTCGACTTGGTCTTCACGGCCTCCTCGACCTTCTTGGCGAGGCTCTTGTCGATGAAGGGACCCTTCTTGATGGAGCGGCTCATGTCTGCTGCGACCTTTCCTTGCGGCTATGCGTCGCCGCCGCGCGTCTTGCTCTTGCGGGCGACGATGAACTTGTCGGTGCGGCGGTTGTTGCGGGTCTTGTAGCCCTTCGTCGGCACGCCCCACGGCGTCACCGGGTGGCGGCCTCCCTTGGTGCGCCCCTCGCCGCCGCCGTGCGGATGGTCCACGGGGTTCATGGACGTGCCGCGGTTGTGCGGCATGCGGCCCATCCAGCGCTTTCGTCCCGCCTTGCCGATCGAGATGTTCTCGTGGTCGAGGTTTCCCACCTGCCCGACCGTGGCGTGGCAACGCACCAGCACCTTGCGCAGCTCGCCCGACGGCAGCCGCAGCAGGGCGTACTTGCCCTCCTTGGCCATCAGCTGCGCCGCCGTGCCGGCCGCGCGCACCAGCTGCGCCCCGCCGCCCGGCTTCAGCTCCACGTTGTGCACCATCGTCCCCAACGGGATCGACGCCAGCGGCAGCGCGTTGCCGGGCTGGATGTCCGCCACTGCCGACGCCACCACCATGTCGCCCGCCTTCAGGCCGAGCGGCGCGACGATGTAGCGCTTCTCGCCGTCGGCGTACTTCAGCAGGGCGATGTTGGCGCTGCGGTTCGGGTCGTACTGGATGGAGTCGACCTTCGCCGGCACGCCCAGCTTGTCGCGCCGGAAGTCGATGGCGCGCAGCTTGCGCTTGTGCCCACCCCCCCGGAACCGCGAGGTGATGTGGCCGTTGGCGTTGCGCGCGCCCGTGGCGCGCTTCCCTTCCAGCAGCTTGCGCTCGGGCTTCCACCCGGGCGTCAGCTCCGCGAAGTCGTTCACCGTCATGAACCGCACGCCCGCGGACGTCGGCTTGAAGCTTCGAAGTCCCATGGCTAGGCGCCCTCCTCGGCGAAGAAGTCGATCGTGTCGCCCGCACGCAGGGTCACGATGGCGCGCTTCCAGTTCTGCTGCTTGCCCATCTTCTTGCCGCGGCGCTTCCACTTGCCGCGCACGACGTTCGTGTTCACCTCGGTCACCTTCACGCCGTAGATCTTCTCCACGGCGCGGCGGATCTCGATCTTGTTGGCGGCGAGCGGAACCTCGAAGGCCACCTTGTTGGCCGCCTCCTTGAGGGTATTGCTCTTCTCCGTCAGGAGCGGTCGCACCAGCAGGTCGAATTGTACGCGGCTCATTTCGCCAGCCTCCTCTCGATCTCGCGCGCGCCTTCCTGCGTCACGATGAGGTGCTCGTGGCGCAGCACGTCGTAGACGTTCAGACCGACCGTCGGCAGGTACTGCGAGCGGGCCAGATTGCGGGTGGACAGCGCCAGCTTCTCGTTGCCGACCTTGTCCACGAATAGCGCCCGGCGCGCCCCCAGCGTCTTCAGCAGCCCGGCCATCGCCTTCGTCTTGGGCGCGGCCAGATCCAGGTTCTCCAGCACCACCAGCTTTTGCTCGCTGGCGCGCAGCGAGATGACGCTGCGCAGCGCCCCGGCGCGGACCTTGCGCGGCGGCCGGTACGAGTAGTCGCGCGGGTGCGGCCCGCCCCACGTCCCGCCGCCGACCCACTGGTACGAGCGGATGGACCCCTGGCGCGCGCGCCCGGTGCCCTTCTGCCGCCAGGGCTTCTTACCGCCGCCCTTGACGAAGCTGCGCTCCTTGGTCGAGGCCGACCCGGAGCGCCGCGACGCCAGCTGCGCCTTGACCACCTCGTAGAAGAGGTGCGGCTTCACCTTGGCGGCGAAGACCGCGTCGCTCAGCTCGATCTCGCCGACCTTCTTGCCGGCGAGGCTCACCACGTCGAACTTGGCCATGGCTACACCTTGATCTCCACGTCGACGCCCGCCGAGAGGTCCAGCTTCATCAGCGAGTCGAGGGTCTCCTGGGTCGGATCGAGGATGTCCAAGAGCCGCTTGTGGGTGCGGATCTCGAACTGCTCGCGCGCCTTCTTGTTCACGTGCGGCGAGCGCAGCACGGTACAGCGGTTGATCTTCGTCGGCAGCGGGATCGGACCGGCGACCTTGGCGCGCGTGCGCCGCACGGTCTCCACGATCTCCAGCGCCGCGGCGTCGAGCAGCTTGTGATCGTACGCCTTCAGGCGGATGCGAATTTTCTGGGCCATGACTTCTCTCCTCTGAAAAGAGCGGAAAACGTCCTTGTGGCGGCTCCGGCCTGCCTACTTCACGATCTCGGAAACGACGCCGGCGCCCACGGTGCGGCCACCCTCGCGGATGGCGAAGCGAAGCTCTTTCTCCATGGCGATGGGCGTGATGAGCTCGACGTCCATCACCACGTTGTCGCCCGGCATCACCATCTCCACGCCCGCCGGCAGCTTCACCGCGCCGGTCACGTCGGTCGTGCGGAAGTAGAACTGCGGCCGGTAGCCGTTGAAGAACGGCGTGTGCCGCCCGCCCTCCTCCTTCTTCAGCACGTAGATGTTCGCCTTGAACGTCGTGTGCGGCGTGATCGACCCCGGCTTCGACAGCACCTGGCCGCGCTCCACGTCCTCGCGCTTCACGCCGCGCAGCAGGCAGCCGGCGTTGTCGCCCGCCTCGCCCTGGTCCAGGCTCTTGCGGAACATCTCCACGCCCGTCACCACGGTCTTCTGCGTGTCGCGCAGCCCGACGATCTCCACGTCGTCGCCGACCTTCACGATGCCGCGCTCGATGCGCCCCGTCGCCACCGTGCCGCGCCCCGAGATCGTGAACACGTCCTCCACGCTCATCAGGAACGGCTTGTCCTTCTCGCGCACCGGCTGCGGGATGTAGTCGTCCACCGCCTTCATCAGCGCCAGCACCGACGGCTTGCCCAGCTCGCCCGGCTCTCCCTGCAGCGCGTGCAGCGCCGACCCGCGGATCACCGGCACGTCGTCGCCCGGGAACTCGTACTTCGTCAGCAGCTCCCGCACCTCCAGCTCCACCAGGTCCAACAGCTCCGCGTCGGCGACCGCGTCCACCTTGTTCATGTAGACGACCATCGCCGGCACGCCGACCTGCCGCGCCAGCAGGATGTGCTCGCGCGTCTGCGGCATCGGCCCGTCCGTCGCCGCCACCACCAGGATCGCCCCGTCCATCTGCGCGGCGCCCGTGATCATGTTCTTGATGTAGTCGGCGTGGCCCGGACAGTCGACGTGCGCGTAATGGCGCTTCGCCGTCTCGTACTCCACGTGCGC
>DASYRF010000218.1:0-43313 GCA_036004705.1 Myxococcota bacterium | reverse complement strand
CGCACGCCCTCGATCGTCAGGCTCGTCTCCGCGATGGACGTCGCGAGCACTACCTTGCGCCGCCCGCCCGCGTCCGGCCGCAGCGCTCGGTCCTGCTCTTCGGCGGGAAGCTCTCCGAAGAGCGCGTGCACCGCCACGTCGCGGCCGGCGGCGCCGCCGCCCGGCCCCGCGCCCCCGAGCAGCGCGCGCGCCCGCCGGATCTCGCCCGCCCCCGGCAGGAAGGCGAGCACGTCCCCCTCTGCCGAAGCGCGCAGCGCGCGCCGCACCCCCGACGCCGCGATCTCGGGCAAGCGCCCCTCCGGCTCGCGCTCTTCCCAGCGCACCTCGACCGGATGGCTGCGCCCCTCCGCCGTCACGACCGGCACGCCGCCCAGGGCCCGCGCCACCGCCGCCCCGTCGAGCGTCGCCGACATCACCAGCACGCGCAGGTCCTCGCGCAGCACGCGCCGCGCGTCCACGCACAGCGCCAGCGACAGGTCGGAGTCCAGGTGCCGCTCGTGGAACTCGTCGAAGACGACGAGCCCCGCGCCCTCGAGCCCCGGGTCGTCTTGCAGGCGCCGCCCGAGGATTCCCTCCGTCACGACCTCGATCCGCGTGCGCGCCGAAACGCGCGCCTCGAAGCGAATACGGTAGCCCACCGTCTCGCCCACCGCCTCGCCGAGGATGGCCGCCATTCGCGCCGCCGCCGCGCGCGCCGCGAGCCGCCGGGGCTCCAGCATCACGATGCCGCGCGGCGCGAGCCACGGCTCGTCGAGCAACGCCAGCGGCACCAGCGTGGTCTTGCCGGCCCCTGGTGGCGCCACCAGCACCGCCGCGCGCGCCTCGCGCAGCGCCACGCGCACACGCGCGAGCGCCTCGCCCACCGGCAGCGCGGCCGCCGCCGCCCGAACCCGCTCCGCGCGCGCGTCGCTCACGCCGCCATTGTAGTCGGCACTGCGGTCCGCTACCTTCCGAGCGCACCCGAACCTCAGAGGAGCCCATGCCCGACGATCCCCTGCCGATCCCGCAGCCCACCAAGGAGGACGAGAAGCTGGCGCTTCAGCTGCGGCACCTGCTGGAGGACGCCACCCTCAAGGGCCAGCCTTACGGCCAGGAACGTTGCGACAACTGCATGTACTACCTGAACCCCGACGAAAAGATCAGCTACTGCTGGCACAGCAAGCTGCGCATCCTCGTCGGCGCTTCGTGGTGGTGCCAGTGGTGGGAGGCCATTCCGCCAGAATAGGCGCCCGCCGGGAGCGCCGGATCGAGGCACGGCTGTCGGACGGCGCCGCGTCTCCCCGCACCGCCTGGTCCTCCCCGGGGTCAGCCTCTCGGCCGGCTTCTGACGGCGCTGCCGGGCCGCCGGGTTTGACCGCCGCGGGCGGTCCTTGCTAACAAGCGCAGGATGCGCGACAGCGACATCGACGTCGACGCGCTCGTCGATCAGATCGCCCTCAAAGTCCGCGCGCGCCTTGCGTCGGGCGAAGTGCCCGGCCCCTCCGAATTCCCGCCGGTGCCGGGCAAGCCCGACCCGCTGACCCCGTGCACCGACGACACCTCCTGCAACGCGTGCGGGATGTGCGCCACGCGCCGCCCCGACGACGTGCGCGCGCTCCTGGTCGAAGGGGCCGCGCGCGTCGGCGCCAAGATCGGCGTCGGCCGCCCGCCGCGCTCCATCGCGCAGCTCATCGATCACACGATCCTGAACCCCGACGCCACGAAGGACGACCTCAAGCGCGTCTGCGAGGAGGCGCGGCGCTACGGTTTCGCGACGGTGTGCGTGAACTCCGCCAACGTCGGCTACGCCGCGCGCCTGCTCGAAGGCAGCGGCGTGCTCGCCATCGCCGTCGTCGGCTTCCCGCTCGGCGCCGCGCTCCCCAAGGCCAAGGCCTTCGAGGCGCGCGAAGCCATCCGCGCCGGGGCGCGCGAGATCGATATGGTCATCAACATCGGCGCGATGAAGTCGAAGGACTATGCGCTGGTGCTCGAGGACATCTGCGCAGTCACGCAGGCGTCGCGTCCCTGGCCGGTGAAAGTGATCCTCGAGACGTCGTCCTTGACCACCGAGGAGAAGATCATCGGCTGCGCCCTGTCGAAGGCGGGCGGCGCGGCGTTCGTGAAGACCAGTACCGGGTTCGCGAAGGGCGGCGCGACGGCCGAGGACGTGGCGCTGATGCGCCGCATCGTCGGGCCCGAGCTGGGCGTGAAGGCGTCGGGCGGCGTGCGAACGCGCGAAGACCTCGACAAGATGGTCGCCGCGGGCGCCACGCGCATCGGCGCCAGCGCCTCGGTGGCCATCGTCACTGGCAAGTCGGCCGGCGCGGGGAAGTACTGATGCCGCTCGACAAGATCGTCGTGGTGGTGCTCGACGGCGTGGGTGCCGGCGAAATGCCCGACGCGGCCGCCTACGGTGACCAGGGGTCGGACACGCTCGGAAACATGGCGCGCGAAGTGGGCGGGCTGCGCCTGCCGAACCTGGCGGCGGCGGGGCTCGGCAACCTGCACGCCATCGCCGGCGTCGCGCCGGCGACCGCGCCGCGCGGGGCGTTCGGGCGCATGGCCGAAGCGTCGGCGGGCAAGGACACCACGACCGGCCACTGGGAGATGGCCGGCGTCGTGACGCCGGTGGCGATGCCGACCTTCGCGGCGGGGTTCCCGCCGGAGATCATCGAGCCCTACGAGGCGGCCATCGGCCGCAAGGTGCTGGGCAACAAGCCGGCGTCTGGCACCGCCGTCATCGAGGAGCTCGGCGAGGAGCACCTTCGTACCGGGCGCCCTATCGTCTACACCTCCGCCGACTCGGTGTTCCAGGTGGCGGCCCACGAGGAGGCGTTCGGCCTGGAGGAGCTCTACCGCATCTGCGCCGTTGCCCGGCAGCAGCTCGACCGCTGGCGCGTGGGGCGGGTGATCGCACGCCCGTTCGTCGGCGCGCCCGGGGCGTTCAAGCGCACCTACAACCGGCGCGACTATTCGCTAGAGCCGCCCCCCAACGTGCTCGACGCGCTGTGCGCGGCCGGCGTGGCGGTCGTCGGCATCGGCAAGATCAGCGACATCTTCGCGGGCCGCAGCGTGCCGCGGAACGTGCACACCGAGGGCAACGCCGACGGCATCGAGCGCACCATCGACGAGACGCGCGCGCTCGCCCGCGGGCTCGTCTTCTCGAACCTCGTCGACTTCGACATGCTGTACGGCCACCGCAACGACGTGCCCGGCATGGCCGCGGCGCTGGCGGCGTTCGACGCGCGCCTGCCGGCGCTGTGCGAAGCGGCCGGCCCGCGCGGCGCCGTGGTGGTGACCGCCGATCACGGCAACGACCCGACGACGCCGAGCACCGACCACAGCCGCGAGTACGTGCCGCTCCTGTGCCTGGGGGGCGGCGTGCGCGCCGGCGTGGACCTGGGCGTGCGGCGCACGTTCGCCGACCTCGGCTGCACGCTGGCGGAGAACTTCGGCGTCGACGCAGGGGCCGCGGTGACCCCGTCGGCGCAGAGCTTCCTCGCCGACATCGGCGCGAGCGCCTAGCGCGGCGGACGCGGATGCGCACCGTCGAGCTCATCCAGCGCAAGCGAGACGGCGGCGCGCTGGCCGAGGCCGACATCCGCGCGCTCATCGCCGGCTACACCGACGGATCGGTCCCCGACTACCAGATGGCGGCGATGGCGATGGCGGTGTTCTTCCGCGGGCTCGACGGCGCGGAGACGGCGGCCTGGACCGACGCGATGCTGCGGAGCGGGCGGGTGCTCGACCTTGGGGCGATCGCCCGGCCCAAGGTGGACAAGCACTCGACGGGCGGCGTGGGCGACAAGGTGTCCATCTGTCTGGCGCCGCTGGCGGCGGCGTGCGGCGTGGCGGTCCCGATGGTGAGCGGGCGCGGACTCGGCCATACCGGCGGCACGCTCGACAAGCTGGAAGCCATCCCCGGCTTCCGCACCGATCTCGACACCGCGCGGTTCGTCGACACGGTGGACCGCTGCGGGCTGGCGCTCATCGGTCAGACCGCCGACATCGCGCCCGCCGACGGGCGGCTCTACGCGCTGCGCGACGTGACGGCCACGGTGGAGTCCATCCCGCTCATCGCCGCGTCGATCATGTCCAAGAAGCTCGCCGAAGGGATCGACGGCCTGGTGCTGGACGTGAAGGTGGGCTCGGGCGCGTTCATGAAGGTGCGCGAGCGCGCCCGCACGCTGGCGGAGACGATGATCGACATCGGGCGGCGCGCCGGCAAGCGCGTGGCGGCTTTGTTGACCGACATGGATCGGCCGCTGGGCGTGGAGGTGGGCAACGCCGGCGAGACGGCCGAGGCCATCGAGGTGCTGCACGGCGGCGGGCCTCGCGACCTCGTGGCGCTGACGGTGGAGCTGACGGCGGCCATGCTGCAGCTGGCGGGCGCGGCGAAGACGCGCGACGACGCCTTTGCGCGGGTGCGGGCGGCCATCGCCGACGGCAGCGGCCTGGCGCGCCTGCGCGCCTGCGTGGAGGCGCAAGGGGGCGACCCAGCGGTCTGCGACACGCCGCGGACGATCCTGCCGCGCGCGCCGCAGCGGGCGGCGTTCGTGGCGCCGCGCGCCGGCTTCGTCACGAGCATGGACTGCGAGGCGGTCGGGCGCGCGGGGATGCGGCTCGGCGCGGGACGCGCGCGCAAAGAGGACGTCGTCGACGCCGGCGTGGGTCTGCGGATCCTGCGCAAGACAGGCGATCGCGTCGACGCGGGCGAGGTGCTCTGCGAGATCGACTGGCGCGACGAGGAGCGGCTGGCGGCGGCGCGCGAGACGCTGGCGGAGGCGTGGCACATCGGCGAGGAGCCGCCGGCGCCGGTGCCGTTGGTGCTCGAGTCGCTCGGGGACGTCTAGCGAGGATGTTCCGCGACCACGTCACGACGTTCCTCGACCGCGCCATCAGCTTCGGCGGGCTCTTCGTGATGCTCGCCGTCTGCTGGGCGATGTCGAACAACCGCCGCATCGTGCAGTGGCGCGTGGTGCTGTGGGGCACCGCGCTGCAGCTCGCCTTCGCCGTGGTGGTGCTCAAGGTGCCGGGCGTCTCGGATTTCTTCTTCGTGGCGGTGGACGGCGGCGTGAGGCGGCTGCTGTCGTTCGCCGAGGCCGGCGCGGAGTTCGTGTTCCAGGCGGTGACGCCGCACTCGGTGACCTACGCCCCGGCACCAGGGGCGCCCATGGTCACCGAGGTCTTCATCGGGCGCATCAGCCCCGTGATGAAGACGTTCGCGTTCTGGGTGCTGCCATCGATCATCTTTTTCTCCGCATTGATGGCACTCGGCTACCACAGCGGCGTGATGCAGATCGTGGTGCGCGGGTTCTCCTGGATCATGCAGCGCACGATGCGAACGAGCGGCGGCGAGACGCTCTCGACGGCGGCGAACATCTTCCTGGGGCAGACGGAAGCGCCGCTGGTGGTGCGGCCCTTCCTGGCGACGATGACCCGCAGCGAGCTGCACGCCATCATGGTGGGCGGCTTCGCCAACACCGCGGGCGGCGTGCTGGCCGTCTACGTGGGCGTGCTCAAGGACGTGCCCGGAATCGCCGGGCACCTCGTCACGCAGTCCATCATCAGCGCGCCGGCCGCGCTCGCCTGCGCGAAGCTCGCCTTCCCCGAGACCGAGAAGCCGCGCACCGCCGCGGTCGACCCCAAGGCGCTGATGGTGGAGCGCCCCGACGCCAACGCCATCGAAGCCGTGGCGCGCGGCGCCAGCGAAGGCATGTCGCTGATGATCAACGTCATTGCCATGCTGGTGGCGTTCGTGGCCATGGTGGCGATGCTGAACTACTTCCTCGGGCTGGCCGGGCTGTCGCTGCAGCAGATCCTCGGCTGGGTGTTCGCCCCCTTCGCCTTCGTCATGGGCATCCCGTGGTCGGAGTGCGGGGTGGCCGGGCGGCTGCTCGGCGAGAAGCTCGTGCTCACCGAGCTCATCGCCTACCTCGACCTGCAGAAAATCCTCGCCGCTGGCGCCGCCGGTGCGCCGGCGCTGTCGGTGCGCTCCACCGTGATCCTGTCCTACGCGCTGTGCGGGTTCGCGAACTTCGCGTCGATCGGCATCCAGATCGGCGGCATCGGCGCGCTCGCCCCCGAGCGCCGCCGCGACCTCGCCCAGCTCGGCCTGCGCGCCATGCTCGCCGGCAACCTCGCCGCCTTCATGACCGCCTCCGTCGTCGGCGTGCTGATCTAGGCACCCGAACCGGCCGTGCCCCTCGCGCGCGCCGCGCCCTGGCGGATCCGGACGATGCGGGGGGGTGAGAACAGCGACCGTGATCCGCGCGGTCGCACGGGCGTGAAGGGCCGTTCTCGCTGGGCGTGCAAGTCTGCGGAACCACGTGTCGCGGCGTTGGCGCGCCAGTTGCTTCGCCCTCCTTCGGAGGATCTCCCATGCGCCCACGAACGATGCGACCCGTGCTGGTCCGTGCCCTGGCGGCTGGCGCCGTTGCCGCCACCGCCCTGGCTGCCGCGCCGACCGCCGCCCTGGCAGGGCATCATGACGACGCCGCCCTCGCCGAGCCGCCGGAGCCGCGCCACGACCCCACCGGCCTCTACGCCGGGCTGGGCGTCGGGCTGACCGCCTACGTGGTCGCGCCGGCCTACGGCGGCGGCCCGGCGGGGAACCTGCACCTGGGCTGGCGCATCAGCGAGATCATCGGCCTGCAAGTGACGCTCGGCGGCCTGTGGCTCATCGGCCACGAGCTTCCCGGGACGGCGCTCGCCAGCACGGTCGACGGCGCCCTGCGACTCTTCGTGCGCACGTCCGGCCGCTGGGACCCGTACCTCGAAGGCGGCGCCGGCCTCTGGGCGGCGCGCACCGGCGACCCCGTCAAGATCTACCGCGCGCTCGGGTTCTTCGCCGGGATCGGCCACGAGGTGCACATCTCCAACTTCACGATCGGCATGCACGCCCGCTATGTCGGGGTGGCGATGGCGAAGTCGACCGACCCCGCCGACGACGTCCGCGGGCACGGCGCCCTGATCGAGGGCGAGCTCTACAGCGCCGTGCGATTCTAGCCTGGGGGCCCGTGCGCGCGGCGCGTACGCCGTGCTCAGGTGCCCCCAGACCCGTCGGCGGGGCGGCAAAGCCGCCTCTCCGCCTCCATCTTGCCCGCCGCAAAAAGTCGCGCGCCGCGGAGGGCCGGCATACAATCGCCGCCAATGTCAGACGCTAGTGCCGGGACGGGCGGGGCCGGCTTCGCCGCGGCGGAGCTGGCGCGCATCGACGAAGCCGCGGCCGCCTTACGCGCGCGCGGGCTGGCGGGACCGAAGGTCGGCGTGGTCCTGGGCTCGGGGCTGGGGGCATTTGCCGAGCGCATGAAGGACGCGACCGCCGTGCCTTACGCGGAGATCCCGCATTTCCCCACGCCGCGCGTGGCCGGGCACGCCGGCCGGCTCGTGCGCGGGACGGTGGCGCCGGGCGTGGAGGCGCTGGTGCTGCAGGGGCGCGTCCATTACTACGAAGGCCACACGATGGTGGACGTGGTACGCGCGGTGCGCACGCTGCGGCGCCTCGGCGTGGAGACGGCGGTCGTCACCAACGCCTCCGGCGGCGTGCGCCCCGACCTCGCGCCCGGCACGCTCATGTGCATCGACGACCACGTGAACCTCAGCGGCGACGACCCGCTGCACGGCGAGAACCTCGACGCGCTCGGCCCGCGCTTCCCCGACCTGTCGAACGCCTACGACCGGCGGCTGCGCGCCGTGGCCGACGAGGCGGCCGCCGCCGTGCCGGTGCGGCTCGCGCACGGCGTCTACGCCATGACGCGCGGGCCCGCCTACGAGACGCCCGCCGAGGTGCGCATGGCGCGCGCCGTGGGCGCCGACGTCGTCGGCATGTCGACCGTGCCGGAGGTCGTCGCTGCCGCCCACGCGGGCCTGCGCGTATGCGCCATCTCCTGCGTCACGAACCGCGCCGCCGGCACCGGCGGCGGCGTCATCGAGCACGCGCACGTCGCCGAAGTGGCCGCGCGCGTCGCCGAGGAGCTGATCGCGCTCCTCGCCGAGATCGTGCGCCGCGTCGCGGCGGAGGCGTCATGAGCCGCCTGCCCGCGTTCTTCGGCGAGATCGTGCGCCGCGTCGCGGCGGAGGCTTAGTTGGGCGGCGCGACGGACCAAGGCGACCCCGAGCTGGCCGCGTTGCTGGCCGCGGCGCGCGCGGCACGCGCGAACGCTTCGGCGCCTTACTCGGGCTTCGCCGTGGGCGCGGCGGTGCGCGCCGCGGACGGCAGCCTGCACGCCGGCTGCAACGTCGAGTCGTCCAGCTACGGGCTGACGATCTGCGCCGAGCGCGCGGCCATCTTCGCCGCCGTGGCCGCGGGAGCCGCCGGCGCCGGCCGCGCGCCGTTGCGCGCGCTGTGCGTGGTGGCGGCGGGGCCGCGCCCCGTGCCGCCGTGCGGCGCCTGCCGCCAGGTTCTCTTCGAGCACCTCGCCCCCGACGCGCCGGTGTGGCTCGTGGAAGCCGACTCGGGGGCCACGGCGCGGCGCACCGCCGCCGAGCTGCTCCCCGACGGCTTCGACCCGGCGTTCCTTCGCCGCGGAGGCAGCGGGTCTTGAGCCCGGCGGCAGCCGGATCCGAGCTGCTGGTGCGGGGCGCGGAGATGGTCGTGACGATGGACGACCGCCGCCGTGTGCTACGCGGCGCCGACGTGCTGGTGCGCGACGGCCGCATCGCGGCCGTGAGCCGCGTGCCCGGCGCGCGCGCCGCCGCCCTGGCGCGCCGGGGCGGCACCGTCCTCGACGCCGCCGGCGCCATCGTCCTGCCCGGCCTCGTGCAGAGCCACGTGCACCTCTGCCAGACGCTCGGGCGCGGACTGGCCGACGACCTCGAGCTCCTGACGTGGCTTCGTCGCCGCGTGTGGCCGCTGGAGGCGGCGCTCGACGCGCGCACGGCGCGCCTCTCCGCCGAGCTCGGCTGCGCGGAGCTCCTCCTCGGCGGCACCACCGCCATCCTGGACATGGGGACCGTGCACCACCAGGACGAAGTGTTCGACGCCTGCCGCCGCGCCGGGCTGCGCGCGGTCAGCGGCAAGGCGATGATGGACGCCGGCGCCGGCGTGCCGCGCGGCCTGCGCGAGACCACGCAGGCGTCGCTGCGCGAATCGGACGCGCTGCGCGCGCGCTGGCAAGGCGCCGCCGGCGGGCGCCTCGGCTACGCCTACGCGCCGCGCTTCGTGCTCTCCTGCACCGAGGCGCTCATGCGCGCCGTGGCCGAGCGCGTGGCCGCCGGCGCGCGCGTGCACACGCACGCCTCGGAGAACGCCACCGAGTGCCGGCTCGTGCGCGCGCGCACCGGCCTGCCGAACGTCGCCTACCTGCACCGTCTCGGCCTCGCCGGGCCGCGCGCCACGCTCGCGCATTGCGTGCACGTCGGCGCCGGCGAGCGGCGCTTGCTCGCGCGCGCCGGCACGCACGTCGCCCACTGCCCGTCGTCGAACCTCAAGCTCGCCAGCGGCGTCGCCGACGTCCCCGCGCTGCGCGCCGCCGGCGTGCCCGTCTCGCTCGGCGCCGACGGCGCGCCCTGCAACAACAACCTCGACGCCTGGCGCGAGCTGCGCCTTTGCGCTCAGCTCGCCAAGGTGAAGGGCGGGCCCACCGCGCTGCCCGCGCGCGAGGCGCTGTGGCTGGCGACGCGGGGCGGCGCGGCCGCGCTCGGCCTCGAGGACGAGATCGGCAGCCTGGAGGTCGGCAAGCGCGCCGACGTCGTCGTGCTCCGCCCGCGCGCGCTGGGCGCCTTCCCCCCCGGCCGCGACGTCTACGCGCGCCTCGTCTACGCCGCCAGCGCCGCCGACGTCACTGACGTCGTCGTGGACGGCCGCGTCGTCGTGCGCCGCGGCGTCCTGCGCACCCTGGACGCCGATCGCCTGCGCGCCCTGGCCGGCTCCGCCCAAGCGCGCCTCGCCCGCCGCGCCGGACTGTAGAACGCGACTTCGGGATCGTTCGATCCCCGCGCCCGCAAGCCCGCGCGCCGCACCACCGCCGCCACCGTCCTGGCGCAGGACTTCCTCCAGGGCGCCAACGCGCTCGGCCGACGCCGCCGCCCGAGGGAGAGTGGCGATTCGGATCCGTTGACCCCCGTGCCGGGGCGCGCGAGAATCGCGCGGGCATGCGTTACCAGGTGTTCATCCCGGCGGCGGACCAGAGCGGGTTCAACGTCACGCTGGTGGTGGACGCCTCGAACTGGCTGAGCGCGCTGCGCCTGGGGCTGGACCAGCTGGGCGAGCAGGGCGCACCGCCGGCGCGCAGCGGCCTGATGCTGGATATCGCCACGAACGGCGTGCACATCACCGATCCGGAGTCGCGGCGCGTCTTCCGAATCCGCGAGCTGGCCGGCGCAGGAGGGCACGCGCCCGACCGCAAGGAAGAGCCGGCCGGTGCGCCGCCGCCGTTCACGGCCGAGCACGCGCCCGACGCGGTGGTGATGCAGCCGGCCGTTCGCGCCGCACGCGTCGCGCGCCTCGCCGAGCCCGCCCCCGCGCGCGGCCGCCTCGCGCCCGCGCCCGCACCCGCCCGTGCCCCTGCGCCCGCCCCCGCACCCGGCCGACCGCACGCGGCGCCCGCGCCGGCACCCGACCAACCGCACGCCGCGCCCGCCCCCGCGCGCGGCATGCCCGTCGTGGCCGCACCCGCCCCAGCCCCAGCCCCTGCCCCCGTGCGCGCCCCCGCTCCTGCGCCCGCGCCTGCGCCTGCGCCTGCGCCCGCGCCCGCGCCCGCGCCCGCCGCGACCTCGCCGTCGCATGCCCCGCCGCGCGCCGAAGACTCGCCCGACACCGTCCGCGACATGCCCGTCGTCACGCGCGAGCCAGCGCCCGCGAGGCTCGCCTCGCCAGCGCCCGCGCCCGCGCGCGGTCGCACCAGCTCCGGCGACACCGGCCGCCGTCCAGCCCTGCACACCCCGCTGTCGGTGGCGCGCGGCGATTCGCGCCGCCGCTCCTCGGTCGTGGATCTCAAGGTCGTCCCGGCCCGCGAGAGCGACGCGTCCGCACCCAGCGCCCGCGACTCCGGCGAGGTCGGCGTCGAGGAGATCCTCGCCGAGGTCTTCGAGGAGCTGCAAGAGCTCTTCTTCCTGACCGACCTCCAGACCGCCGTCGACTTCGTGATGGACCTGGCGATGCGCAAGATCCCCTCGGAGGCCGGCGCGATCCTCTTCGCCGACGTCAGCGCGCGCGACCTCTACTTCATGACCGCGCGCGGCCCCAAGGCGAACGACGTCATGCCTTTCCGCGTGCCCATGGGCCAAGGCATCGTCGGCTTCGCCGCCGTGGAAGGCATGGCGCTCGCCGTCAGCGACGTGAAGCGCGACAAGCGCTTCTACCGCGAGATCAGCGAAAAGGTGCGCTTCGACACCCGCTGCATCCTCTGCGCCCCCATCACTATCGACAGCCGCTGCGGCGGCGCCATCGAGCTCCTGAACCGCGTCGGCTCCGACCACTACAGCCCCGGCGACGTCAACATCGTCTCCTACATGGCCGACCAGCTCGGCCGCTGGCTCAAAGACAACGGCGGCTAGCCGCTTAGGCAAGGCCACTCAGCCGCGGTAGTCTGCGTTTCGGGCGCGTTCTCTCGCCCGCTGCGCCACGTCGAGCGGCGGTCCTCCTCGCGCCGAGGCCCTCGGCCGCGCGCTGACCTGATCTCGCGCTTTCGTGCGATAGTCGCATCGGAACGACGAGGCCTGAGGAACCGATGCGCGCCTTCCACCCTGCGACCCAGCCCAAGGGCGCGAATACCGCCGCGGCGCCGGCGTTGCCGAAGCGGCGCCGGACCGACGTGGAGGACGGCACGGGCGCGGGGGAGCAGGAGGCGCGTGGCGCCGCGGCCCGCGTCATGTCCAGCGACGCGCCGCCGGCGCCACCCGCGCAGCCCCTGCCCACCGGCGGCCGCCGGACGGCGGCGCCGCGCACCGACCCCCGCCCCGACGACGCGTACGCATCGCCGGCCTGGCCGCCCCCCGCCCCCGGGGCAGGTGCGCCCCTCCCCGCCGGGGAACGACGCTTCTTCGAGCGTCGCTTCGGGTTCGACTTCGGCGCCGTTCGCGTCGTGGACGACGCGCAGGCGGCGGCGACGGCCGCGCACCTCCACGCCGCCGCCTACACGGTCGGCAGCACCGTCTCGTTCGCCGCCGGGCGCTTCGCTCCTGCGACGCCGGCCGGCCGTCACTTGATAGCGCACGAGCTCGCGCACGTGGTGCAGCAATCCCTCGGCCCGCCCCCCGCCGCACCGGCCCTACAGCGCGCCGACGTCGCCGACGCACCTCCCGCTCCAGAGCCCGGACAAGGTGCGCTCCTGGTGGAGGACGACGAGACCCCGACGCCGGTGCAGCTTCGCAAGAGCGAGCTCCTGAGCCAGCTGCAGGAGGCGGCGTGCCGCACGGTCGGGGACACGCTGCGCGGGACGGGCTGGTCCGCGGAGCAGTGCCCTTGGATCGAGCGCTGGATCGAGCACTATCGTGGAAAGGACAGCGCCCACGTCGAGCGGGCGCTGCGGCGCTTCGCGCCCGAGACGCGCGGCGCCACCACCGCCGCCCAGTACGTGACGATGGTGAGCGCCCGCATCGACGCCGGCGTCCGCCAGTGGCGGGAGACCGGCGAGATGCCCGAGCTGCCCGAAGGGCTGCAGGGCGAGCTGACCGGCGGCGGACTGACCGGGCTGTTCGGCGGGCTGCTCGCGTCCGTCGGCAGCGCGGTGTCCAGCGTCGTCGGCGCCATCGGAGGCGCGCTCTCGGGCATCGGACGGCTCTTCCGGAAGGCGGACGGCGCCGCCGCGAGCCGCCGCCCCGGCCAATCGCCCGCGCGACCCGAAGAGGTCCGCCGCCGGCTCGGAGCCGGGGCGCCCCTCGACGCTCGTGCGAAGGGACGGATGGAGCGGGCCACGGGACAGGACTTCTCGTCCGTCCGCATCCACACCGACGCCGCCGCCGCGCGCACGTCGGACGAGCTGGGCGCGCGCGCGCTGACCGTCGGCGAGGACATCGCCTTCGCCGCCGGGCAGTACCGCCCCGGCCACGTGACCGGTGACGCCTTGCTGGCGCACGAGCTGGCGCACGTCCTGCAGCAGCGCGCCGGCGCCGGCAGCCGCAGCGCCGCGGACGACACCACGGCGCTCGAGCACGACGCCGACCGCGCCGCCGCCGGCACGGTGGCCGCCGCCTGGCTCGGTGACCGCGCGCCTGGGCTCCTGGGCCAACCGCGCCCCGCCCGCAGCAGCGGGCTCGCCCTGCAGCGTTGCCACACCCAGCCGCGGTCTACCCTGCCGCAGCTGCCCGCGCCCGAAGTGGTCAACGAGCCGGGCCCCGCGCGCCCGATGACCCCTTCGCAAGATCCGACGATCGACGACGTCATCATCAGCGTCTCACCGTGCGGCGACTCGGGATGGACGGTGAACTTCCAGCTGCCGACCGCCGCGGCAACCGCCGGCTGGATCATCCAGGAGATCACCTGGGACCTGCGGATACTCAACCCCAACGGCACCGACAACCGGCCCGCCTTCCACCAGCACTACTGGGAGGCGTTCCAGGTCAATCAAGGCCAGCAGACGGCGACCAGCACCGACAACTATGTCGACCGAGGCCATCCCAACAACACGAGCGGCTCGTCCGTCACCGTCGGGAAGGCCAAGTTCTACGAAGGGACCCTGCCGGCCAACCAATGGTTCAGGTACCACCCCGACCTGCGCAGCGGCCCCGGCGGGCTCGGCGCGCTGGCGCTGCCCGCCACCACGCAGCGCCCCGACTTCTGGGACGCAAGCGGAACGGACCACAACCTCACCGTCACCTGGGACTGCACGAACGGCCAGGACGTCAAGCACCTTCACGCCGTGGCCGGCAGCCGTATCGTGGACCAATAGCCCGCGCCCGCCGCGCGCGTGCGCCGGCGCCCCTCATGCGCGCGCGCCGGCAAGGCGACCCTCGTTTTTCCCCCGCCGCTCGACGCCTCGCGGCGGTCTCCTCGTAGGTGCCGATGCGAGCGCCTATAATGCGTCGGTGGCGGTCATCGAGCCCGTCTTCGAGGCGCTCAACGCGGCCGGCGCCCGCTCAGTCTGTGGGACCCGGCGAACCCGCGTCGACCTGTTCGTGGAGTCGCCCATCGACTTCGCCGCGCTGTGGGAGCGCGCCGAGGTGCTGCCGCTCGACGCCACGAACGTCCGCGTGGCGTGCATCGCCGACTTGGTCGCCCTCAAGCGCCTCGCCGGACGTCCGCACGACCTCGCTGACATCGAAGCGCTCGAGGCCATCGCCGCGCGGCGGAGCCGCTGATTATGGCCGACGACGCCCGCGCGCGCCCGCCCGCTCCCACGCCCGATCCCTGGGCCGCCGGCTGGGACGACGCGCGGCGGCGCAGCCTGACCCGCGGCCTCGCCGCGACGCCCGCCCAGCGCCTCGCCTGGCTCGAAGAGTTGCTCGTCCTCGCGCACCGCGCCGGCGCACTCCCCCGCCGTCGCGACGACCGCTGACCCCTGTGACCACGCGCGCCGCCCCCTCTCGCCAATCGATCTCGGTCCTGCCGCATCGGCGGCCGGGCGTGCTCACTTGTCTCCCGGAACGGGAGGCTCGTCGCGGTCGAGGATGCGGGCGAGGCGTCGCGGCGCGCCTCCTTTGACGGGCACGGCCCACAGGTCCTGCGTCACGTGGTGTGCGCCCGCGGCGCCCGACGGCGCGCGGGCAACGATCGTGCGGGTGAAGAAGAGCGTCGCGCCGTCGGGGCTGAAGGCCATCGCGTCGCGTGCCGGCACGGTCGGGGGCAGGCCCGTCAGGCGCCGCAGCCGCTTTCCCCCCGGAACAGCCAGGATATCGACCCATCCGCGCGAGCCGGGCGCCCCGGTGGCGGCCGTGGCCAGGACGCGCAGGGCGGGATCGACCGCGACGTTGTCGGCGGACCCGGCGAACGACACGGGGCCCGGCAAGGCGCGTAAATCCTCGGCCACGTGGAGGCGCGTCACCGGCTTCGCGCCGGGGCGCTCCTCGAAGGCGGCGACGCGGCGGCCGTCCGCGCTGAAACGCAGGCCCGACCAGCGGCCCCGCGGGAAGAGCGGGACCGCGCCCGTGTCGACCCGCGCAGGGGCGCTCCCCGGCAGGCCGGGCGGCGGGTCGATGACCGGGAGCGCGACGATCGCGCCGTCATGCCTTTCGATGACCGCGACGGTCGCGCCGTCGGGCGACAGCTCGGCCGCGTCCACCCCGCGCGACCAGTAGTAGCGGTCCGCGAGAAACTCTCCCCCGGGCCCGAGCTCGCAGAGCGCGACCGTCTCGCCCAGGGGAACGTAGACGAAGCGCACCGTGCCCGCGGGCGTCCGCGCGAGCGCCAGCGCCGCGAAGTAGCTCAGCGCGACGAACGGGCGCCCGGCGAGGGGGCTGGCGGCGGATCCCGCGGCGCGCGCGACGCGGGGCGGGGCGGCTCCGCCGGCCGCGCCGACGTCGCCCCACAGGATCGCCCGATCCCCTTTGTCGGTGCGACCCGAGAGCACGAGCTCGGTGTCGTGAAGCACGAACGGGCCGGTGTCGAAACCGTAACCGGCGGGCGCAGTGAGCTCCACCGCGCCGGCCGCCGTCACCTGGAAGAGCCTCAGCGGGCGGCCGCGATACAAGCCGGCGAGAAGGACTGCCCATCGCCCGTCCGGGCTGCACGCACCGGCGTCGAGCCCGTCGAGCGCCCACACATCGCCACGATCCAGCGTGTGCACCGTGCGCGACGCGCCGTCGAGCCCGACCCAGACGAGCGTGCCCCCATCCGGTGTGGCATGCAGCACGCCGCCGAGGCAGGGAAGAAAGCCGCTCGGCATCTCCCAGTCCGCGACGGCGACGTGCGGCGCGGCGACCAGCGTGGCGACGGCGCCGAGCCACGCGACCAGCCCCGCCCCTGGCCCACGGCGACTCGCCCCGACCTCGGACCGCGCTGTCGCTTCCATCCGCTCCGAGCCCACCAAGCCGCGATGGTGCTGCCGCCGTCCCCCGCGGTCAACTCGCACGCCCGCCGCGGCACTCCCTGCCCAAGATGCGTAGCGCTTGCGGCGGCTCAATGCGTGCGGGAGCATGGCGCCGATGAGCGACGCGCAACTCCGGTCCTCCCTACGACAGCGCGACGATGCGATTGCACGAACCGATGACCCCGTCCTTCCGTGAAGCGCTCGACACGATCGTGGCGGCGGTCGTTCCCGAAGCACGCGACCGCGCGGCGCAGGAGGTGCAGCGCGCGCTCGGACACGGCGTGGGCTCGCTCGAGGAGCTGCGCGCCCTCAGCGGCGACCGACAAGCCCCCGCGGATCTCCGAGCGATCGCCTGCTGGCTGCTCGGCCGACTCGGCGACCACCTCGCCTGGGATGTCCTCGTGGGCGCCCTAGATGCAGGCGAGCCCGAGGTCAGGGCCGAGGCCGCGCGCGCGCTCGGCGCTCTCGATGAGCCCCGCGCCGTCGGGCCCCTCGGCCGGCGGCTCGCGGAGGATGGCGACGAGAACGTGCGCGCCGTGGCGGCGCACTGGTTGGGCCTCCTCGGCGGACGCGAGGCCTTCGAAGCGCTCGCCGGGGCGTTCCGGCGAGCCGGCGAGACGACGGACGTCCGTTCGGCGTGCGCCGAGGCCCTGGGCGACACGTTCGATCCCGACGCGGTGCCGCTCCTGACCGAGGCGCTCGCTGATCCGGACGCGGCGGTCCGGTACGACGCCGCCGTGGCCCTGGGCCAGCTCGCCGACCCGCGCGCCACGGAGCGCCTGCGTGACGTCGTCGAGCACGATGGCGGCCAAGTGCCTGGCCTCGGTGCGATCCGGGACGCCGCCCGCCAGGCCCTGTCGGAGATCGAGGCACGGCGTCGGCCGCCCGGCATCCGCGCTGGCGAGACGTTCGAGGACTTCGCTCGACGTGAGCTCGCCGAATCAATCGAGGCGGCGGAGCTCCTCTGCGCGCTGATCGACGAAGTGGCGGAGGGAACCCCGGGTCTGGCGAAGCAGATCGTCGACTTCTACCCCTTCGCCTGGGAGGAGCGCGGCGAAGGCGCCTGGGTGATCGTCGGTGTCCATCCCGAGACCGACGTCGCGGCCTGGGAGCGCGCGAACCGCCGCCTTGCCGCGCACGTGCTGGAGCACTGGCGCCGCAGCCTGGAGTCCCGGATGCCCCTGCGCCGGCCCCGGGTCGGCTGGCGCGAAGGCTCGGGCATCGAAGAATGGGCCGAGGGAAAGTCCTACGAGCTGGTCGTCTTCCTCGACCAGGCCGACGCCAGCGGGTTTCAGGTGGGGTTACCCGAGACTCCTCACGCCCTCACTCAGGACGAGAAACTGGTCCTGATCGCGCCCCGCGCTGCACGGTGAGCGCACGTTCCTCGCTCCTGGCCGTCGCGGCCGACGGCACGTTGGCCGCCGGCGTCGCGGCCGCCACGAGCGCGAAGTGAAAGTCCTGGTTCAAGGCGCTTGCCTGGGTTCGCGAGCAACCACTGTTCGAGGCTCAGCGCCCACGCCTCCGCGAAACGCAGCTCGCGCGGGACCACCGATCGGCTCAAGCCCGCACGAACGTCCCCGCGAGGCGCCGGGGTTGCGGGCGCAAGTACCACGACGCGACCAGCGCACTGACCGAGAAGACGGGCCCGATGAAGGAAGCAATCCCGTCCCCCGCCCAAGCGTGGGCCACGAGGGCGGCGGAGAAATCGAAGAACATGCCGGCATACGCCCACTCCTTGAGGAGGGGACGGCGAGGAGCCAGCAACGCCGCGGCGCCGAGCACCTTCCACATCCCCAGGATGGTGCCGAAGTAGGCGGGAAAGCCCAGGTGCAACAGGATCCCGAACAACGGTTGCAGCCGCAGGATGTCCATCGTGCCCGCCACCGCCGCATTGCCGGCGACGAACACGGTGGCGACCCAGTAGACGATCATCCAGCTTCGCGGGAACGCGCGGGAATTGCCGACGGCCAAGGCGGGAGAGCTGGCGGCGGTGGTCATCGAGTCCTCCTATCCAGGGGAGCTGATCCCCAGCTCGATGACCGGCGACGAGGCGGAAGTGTGACCGACCCAGGACGATTCCTGTCACATCGACCGCGGCCCCACGGTCATGTATGAGAGGGCAGAAGCAAGGACGTGCCGCTTGGAAGAACGCGCCTGGCTCGCCGAACGGTTCGAAGAGCACCGCACGCATCTGCGGGCAGTGGCCTATCGGATGCTGGGCTCTCTCGCCGAGGCCGACGAGGCAATTCAGGATGCGTGGCTGCGTGCCAGCGGGGCGGGCGCCGACGGGATCGAGAACCTCGGCGGATGGCTCACGACGATCGTCGCACGCGTCTGCTTGAACGCGCTGCAAGCGCGCAAGTCGCGCCCCCAGGACCCGGCCGCCGTGCACATGCCCGATCCGATCATCACCCGTGACGGCCCGATCGACCCCGAGCAAGAAGTCCTGCTGGCGGACTCCGTGGGCCTCGCGCTCCAAGTCGTGCTCGACACGTTGCCCCCCGCCGAGCGGCTCGCGTTCGTGCTTCACGACATGTTCGACGTGCCCTTCGACGAGATCGCTACCATGGTCGGTCGCTCCTCGACCGCTGCGCGACAGCTCGCCAGTCGTGCGCGCCGGCGCGTGCAAGGTGCGTCCGTCCCGACGCCGGATCCCGATCTCGCTCGCCAGCGAGAAGTCGTCGACGCCTTCTTCGCGGCGGCGCGCGCCGGCGATTTCGACGCGCTCGTGGCGGTGCTGGATCCCGACGTCGTGTTGCGATCCGACGGTGGCGAGCGGCGCCGGGCACTCTCCTTCATACGCCGCGGAGCCGCGGAAGTAGCGCGCTCGGCGGTTGCCGGCGCCCTGCCGTCCGCGATCTTGCGCCCCGCCCTCGTGAACGGCGCCGCCGGCGTCGTCATCATGACCCACGGCAAGCCCTTCGCCGTGATGGGCTTCACCGTGGCGCAAGGCAAGATCGTCGCTATCGACGCCGTCCTCGATCCCGATCGCCTGAGCCGCCTCGATCTGACCATGCTGGACGACTGATTAGTCGCCGCGATCCGCCACCGCGTCCACCGGCTCGCGCTCACGACGATCTACTCCGCCGGTCTGCGCCCGCCGCCTTCCGCGCCTGGCTCCGCCACCTCCGCTCGGTCGACTGGGTCGCTACGCCAAGCCGCCCTTCGGCTCGCCCGTCCAGGTCCTCAAGTACCTCGCCCGCTACACGCACCGCGTCGCCATCTCCAACGCCCGCCTCGCCGACGTCGCCGCCGACACCGTCACCTTCGGCTGGCGCGACCGCGCCGCCGGCAACGCCCCGCGCACGACGACGCTACCCGGCGCCGACTTCCTCGGCCGCTTCCTCCTGCACGTCCTCCCCAAGCACTTCGTGCGCATCCGCTACTTCGGCTTCCTCGCCAACCGCGTGCGCGTCGGGAAGCTCGCGCGCATCCGCGCTCTCCTCGCCGTGCCGCCGGCGACGGCCCCCGCCCCGCCTCCGTCGCCGCCCACCGCCGAGGCGATCGCCACGCCGCCCGAGCCGCTGCGCTGTCCACGCTGTGGCGTCGGTGTGCTCGTCTTCGTCGAGCTCGTCTTGCCCGGCGGCTACATCCCTTCGATCCCGCCGCCGGCGCCAATGGACACCTCATGAGCGCGTCCGCCGCTGTGGCGATCCTCATCCCTCTTCCGACTCTGCAGCCGCTCGGCCGCCACGGACGAGGTCCGTCTACCGGCTCCTTCCACGCCCCCGTCCCGCGCCTGACGACCTCTCGCGCCGCGCCCAACGCCGCTCTTCGCGCCCTCCACCTCTCCCGCCACGGCGCACGCCACCCCTGCGCAGCGCCTCGCGCCGCTCTCGTCTCTCTCGCCTGTTCGATTACAAACCCTAATTGCCAGCGCCGTGCCGTCCGCGGTCTCGCTCAACAAGCGCTCTTCGCGCTCGGCCCGGGTCCGCCCACCCTTACCGCACGCCGCCACGCCCCGGCCCTCCCGCAAAGAGCGCATCCGTTAGGCCGCCCTCACTGACGCACATAGCGCAAGTGTGTGGCAGCTGGACCATTGAGAACCTTGTCAATGCGAAACTGCGGCCCGGGCTCCCGTAGGTTCTCGAAGAGACGCCGCCCACCGCCGAACAACACGGGTGCCAAGGCGATTTCCAGCTCGTCAACGACACCCATCGTCAGGTACTGCTGGATCGCATCGGCTCCACCCGCGATACGAATATCACGACTGCCGGCGGATTCCCGAGCCAGCTCAAGGGCACGCTCCGGCCCGTCATTGATGAAGTAGAAGGTCGTGCCACCCGGGCGCACCCAGGGTTCGCGTTTCTCATGGGTTAGAACGTATACCGGTGTGTGAAACGGAGCCTCCGCTGGCCAGGCGCGCTCACCTTGGTTGAACATTCGTCTGCCCATGATGTTGGCACCGATGCGCTCCGTGGTGCTGCGAATCAGGTCATTGACCGGGCCGGTCTCTCCCCCTGCTCCGAGCTTGAGGTTCTCGCGGAAGTACTGTTGATTGAGGATCCAGGCCATCAGCGCACCCCACTTAGCGCCCCAGCTCTTGTACTCAGGCGTGTCCCAATGCTCCATGGCCATTCCTTCCGGTGCCATGTAGCCATCGAGGCTAAGCGCAATGTTGACGAATACCGTACTCATGATGCTCCTCTCGCATGTTCGGATGTCGGCCTAACGCCGTGAATCAGCTGCCGCCCCAACGCGGTGGTTGATCGTGGCACGGCGGAGTGGTGGCACGCAAGGTGGATCGAAGCGCGGCGGTCGTGGGGCGGTCAGCTTCATTTCTCTCGTTAGACGGCCTCCACTACCAGGCTCTTGGACCTACGGTAGATATGAACTCACGTTGCGTGCAATCAATAACGTAACACCATCGACCTCAACTCGCCTATTGCGACTCACGCTCAAGTACTGCATCACGAATGAGGCGAGCACTCCGGTCAATTCGGCTGGTATCATCGCGGAGCCATCGTCACTGGTGTTACATGTTACGACGGCGCGAGGAGCTAGCGCGAGTGACGACGCAAAATAGAGCGTGATGTCGTCACCATCACCCGGAATCCACGAGACCGGCAAGTCCTCGCCCGCCACGAATCCAAGCCCTTCCGCAGAGGTCGCGCCCGCGAGGTCTGGAGCCAGTACAACGAGTTCCTCCGGACTCGTCGCCGACACGAAGAATCCTGGAACTTCGTCGCCTGGGGCGCTCGCCGATATGGTTGCAAGTGGAGCAAGGAGGTCGTCGTTCATGTCCGAAAAGGAGTATTCGCAGCCATACAGCCCGCCGCACTGCGGCGCCAAATCAAGGGGGGAGCCGGGACGGATGAGTCCAGAGACACTGAGAAGTCCCGCGCGGAGCCCGTTGAGAGTGCACGTCTCCGAGGTGAACACCTTCAGGTGGCAGTCGCCCGCGTCGTACTCCTGCAGGTTCACATAGGTCTCGTCGTAGGGCGACGACCAGAATGCCGCGGCGACGGAGCTCTGCGGGTATGGATCGCCGCCGATTGAAGCCGAAGAAGAGACGACGTGGACGCCGCCACGCGCCCCCGCGGTGCCGGCAGCAGCATCGCCCCCATCGGCCGAGACGATTTCCGAATCGTCAAGCGCCCTCAGACCGTCTCCCGCCGGAACGCAGGCTACGTTGAGCGCCACAGACATGGCGAGCCCGACAAGCCCTCGCGCGAGATCCATCCGATTCGTCCCCAAGGTCGCGTACCCTCGCGGTCCGTCTAACGCCGAGGCTCTGCTGCCGCCCCAACGCGATGGTCTATTCTGGCACGGCGGAGTGGTGGCTGGAAGGCCTGTCGAAGCGCGGCGGTGAAGGGGCGGTCAGCAGCAGCCTTCCGTTAGCTGCGCCCCTCCCTGCCGCACCCCGGAGGGACCGGTTCGCCCAATTCGTCCGACGTCCTGAAGCGAGGAACTGAGCTCCGAGGGGGCGCGGCCGCGGGACGCGCGGCCGCGCTCCCGGCACGCCGCCGAACGGTCCGCTGACCCCGAGGTCTCGTTCTTCTCAGACGAATCGGGCGAGGCGGACGTCTGGCGGACGTCATTGCGCTGCGAACGGTCCAAGTGGTAGGCGTGTAAATCCCGAACGCGATTGGTCGGCGCAACACGAAGCTTAGGTTGGAGGCCAAGAGTGAGAGGCGAGACATTGCGCGACGTGTACGCAACAGACCTCAATGGCAGGGACCTGCGAGTAGTCGTCCGAACCGAGCAACACTTGTACGCACTTACCCGCGAGGGCTATCGTGTAGCAGATCATGCAATCTCACTTCCCGAGGAAGACAATGTGCTACCGCCGACCATGCGTCACAGTGTTGTCATGGAGATCAGATGCGGGGGGGTTGGCGAGATAGCCCTGCGGCTTAAGCCGGAGAGCTTCATCTTCCTCCACGGTACGGTGAACACAGCGACTGGGCTTCCAGTGGACGAAATCCTCTTCGTTGCCGCCGAGGATGTCGACCAGGAGAGTCTTGCCTGGTTTGCGGATCTCGAACGCAGCGGTGGCCAATGAGTTCACCAGGGTAGCCTGCCCGGCGGAGTATCCGGCCCACGTGCGACCGGGAGTACTGGTTCGCTCGCGAGGGCGGGGGCACGCGAAGCGTGGCCACGCCCGCTCGAAACGGCGGTCTCGCGTTTTCGAACCGGCACACGGGCCCAGCTAACGCCGGAGATAAGCTGCCGCCCCAACGCGGCGGAGTATTGGAACACGGCGGAGGGGTGGCACGCAAGGTGAATCGAAGCTGGGCGGTCGTGGGGCGGTCAGCTTCATCTCTTCGTTATGCCGCGCGCCCCGTGTCACCCAGGCAACCTACAGCACCTCGGTGCCCGTGAGCCGCCCGCGCTCGCCGCTATCGGTGCACTTGTAGCGCTTCCGTTCGGCGTGAAGTGCTCCTTCCTTGGCCTTCAACTCGATTTCGGACTGTTCCATAGAACCGTGGTCGCCACAGAGCATCTCCTCCACGGTGGTCTTGCCTCCGGAGCGGAGCAGCGTATCCCAGTACTCGGGCGCCACGATGAGCGGGGAGTCTGGACGCTCTTCGGTCGTGAATACATGGAGCTCGGGTTGCAGGCGTGAGACGCCGACGATCACACTGGTGCTTCTGCACGCCTCGGAGCCGATCCGAAGCACGAACTCGCTTGCGGAACCGTCACGGTCGTAGTCACCGAGCTTCATGACGACAGCTGGGGCGCGCGCACGCACTCGCTTCGCCAAGTCGCCCTTGCTTCCAATGTCCGAGCTCAAGACCGGCCATCGACTAAGGACGGCCTCATTCGTTCCGAGTACTGTGCCCGGGTTGTCTCCGAGGCGGAACAGGGGCGTAAGGGAAAGCCTATCGTCCGACATCCCGGGTCGCACTCGGACGAGGTCTAGCTTCCCCCGCTCCGCAAACTCGAAGCCCGTGCACGGGCACGTGTCCCACTCGTCCGTGCTTGAGCCGGGAAAGCAAGCGAGCTTCGGGGTGTCGAGCCACTCAAGCCGCCAGCGTTCCTTCGTCCCGGGGAGGACTTTCTCCTCGCGAACCGTGGCGCCCGCTTTTGGCGCCGCAGAAAGCGGGGAGGGCGCTGTAGTCGCTGCGAAGCTTCGTTTCGTGGGTCCCGCAGGTTTAGCAGATTTCGGCGCGTCCGCGCACCGACTGTCGGTGCAGATTCGATCGCCTTTGCAGTCCGAGTCCTTCGTGCACCCGTCCGTTCGGGAATCGCAGCCGCCCGCGACAATTGCAACCACGACCAGCAGCACCAGCCGCTTCGGCTGCGCTCGCCGGTCAGCTCGTGTTGCGACGCATTGACTCATGAGTCCTGGTGTCGTCCCACTGATGCGACGGCATAACTCCTGTTTAACCCAGGATAATGATGGAGTCCAGCGTGCCTTTAGGCTGCGGGGGGAGGCGGGGTAGCGCTCGCGATGTCGTGGGCGTAAGTGCCTGTGGGGACGGGAGAGTGGCGGTGCGCTCCACGGGCGTGTTGGGCTGCCAGGGTGGGGCGAAAGAGCGGGCTAGCACGCGCGGGCTGGGGCGCGTTGGGCTGCGTGGCGCGAAGAAAGTGCGCAGGCTCGAATCGCCGTTGGGCGATGTGCGGGGGGATAGGGCTACGTAGGGGCGCCCAGGGCGCACGGGGTGGTTTCTTGGGCGGCTGATCAGGGTGGCGCGGGTGCGGCCGGAGCGGGCGTGTCCGGGCGAGGCACGATCGAAGCGGCCGGGGAGCGAGTGGCGGCGTCGGTGGGCGGGGGGAGGACGGTGCGGGCGTGCGTCGCGCCAGCCCCCGCGGGGCTGGGGGACTGCGTGGGGCTGGCACGCCGCACGCTAACGTCGATGGGCAACGCCTCCGGAATCGACAGCGCCATGTCCGCCACCTCCCGCAGAGGGCAAGGAGGTGGCGGACATGGCTTTGGTCGATAGGAAGGCAGAAGGGTTCCCGCATCATCGACTCGACGCGTACGTGGTGGCGCGCGAGATCGTGGGCTTCGTGGCGGCGAACCGGCAGCGGTGGCGCGGGCTGCCGGGCGAGGCGGGGCCGCAGCTGGAGCGCGCTGTGGTGAGCGCGATGCTCAACGTCGCGGAGGCGGCGGGGCGGCGGGGGGTGAGGGACCGCGCCCGGGTGTTCGCGCTGGCGCGGGGCGAGGTGCTCGAGGCGGAGGCGGCGCTGGACGTGGCGGTGCTGTTCGGCGCGATCGGCGACGCGGAGGCGGCGCCAGTGCGGGCGCTGATGGCGCGGCTCGGGCAGATGCTGTCGCGGTTGTCGCGGTAGCGCGCGGGCGCGGGCGCCGGCGTCGCCTGCGGGCACCGGCGCCGGCTGCGTACTCGGTTTCGGCTTCGTGCTCGGCGTCGACTCGTGCTCGGCGTCGACTCGTGCTCGGCGTCGGCTTCGTGCTCGGCGTCGGCTTCGTGCTCGGCGTCGGCTGCGTCGGTTTCGGCTTCGTGCTCGGCGTCGGTTTCGGCTTCGTGCTCGGCGTCGGCTTCGTGCTCGGCGTCGGCGGCGGCGTCGGTTTCGGCTTCGTGCTCGGCGTCGGTTTCGGGTTCGTGCTCGGCGTCGGTTTCGGCTTCGTGCTCGGCGTCGGCGGACGCGGACGCGGATTCGGGCGCTGCAAAGAAGAATCCCCCCGCGCGCCGGTTGGGGCGGCGCGCGGGGGGACGGCTCGGAACTACGCCAGGGGCGGGAGAGCGGGCACCGGGGGATCGGTGCCGGTGGGGGGCGACGACGGCGGGGGCGACGCGGGCGAGGCGAACAGCGCCTCGTACGGGGCGCGACGCACGGGGTCGTGCGGGTACGTCGCGATGCCGGCCAGGCCGATCACGTCGATCGTCGTCTCGACGCGCAGGTGCAGGCGCGTGCGGTCACGGGTGGCGCCGGAGCGGTCGCCCTTCGCGCCGACCTGATCCTCCTGCTTGGCGGCGAGGAGCGCCGCCAGACGCACGGCCTCCTCCACGTCGACAACCGCCACTCCGTACTGCACCAGACCGTCGTGGCTCGCGCCGCCGAGCTCGACGATCTTCCCGAGGTTGGCCAGGACCTTCACCGTCTCCCGCGGACGAAAGTCCTCACCGACGCCGAGCGTGACATGCAGCTGGCTGGCCCCAACGGCCAGACGCTGCACCGAGTTTCGGACGTGCATGACCAGGTCGTGGGCCTGCCGTCCGATCTCGAGCTTGCCGGCGGTGGCGCCCTTCTGCGCCCGGAGGGTGCCGACGGCATCGACGCGGGCTCGCGCCAGCGCGTCCACATCAACCCGGAACGCCTCCGCGGTTCCGAGCGGGACGCGCGCCGCGAGGTCGGTCGCGTCCACACCAGTGAGCAGGCGGTACGCCTGCTCGCCCCGCCGTCCTGCTTCCTCGATCTCCCAGCGGGGATCCTTCTTCGTCACCTTCATGGTGACTCCTCTCTGCGGGCATTGGGCACTTGGCCTCGGCCCGCTTCGATCCGGATGGCCTCGCGCGCTGCGTGCCGGGCGATTTCCCGGCCGGAACGTCGCTCGCTCCATCCGTCAAGGGTATAGTGCAGTGACTGCGCCAAAAGGTTTGCGCGGGCTCGTGGCGCGGTGCGCGCGGGGCGGAACAGCGGCCGGGACGTGGACTTGGGTTGTTGCCGCGCGGGACGGGAGAGGCGCGCTGGGAAAATCGAGTTGAGCCAAATTTGGCTCAACATGAGCCACCGTTGGCTCATGTTGAGCAACCGGTGGCTCAGCCCGGGGGCGTCGAGGACGAAGGGCCGTGGACTTACATGGCGTTTCGCGAGGCGGGCGACATTTTCGGCCGACGGAACGAGGACTTCGGTCAAACGGAGTGACGCTGCGGTCACCGGACTGCGACGGTGAACCACCGGACGACGAGCTGCAATCGCCGGACGACGACGGTGAACCGCCGGACAACGAGCTGCAATCGACGGACTGCGACGGTGAATCACCGGACGACGAGCTGCAGTCGGCGGACGATGACGGTGAACCACCGGACGACGAGCTGCAGTCGGCGGACGATGACGGTGAACCACCGGACGACGAGCTGCAGTCGGCGGACGATGACGGCGAACCACCGGACAATGACCTGCAATCGCCGGACTGTGACGGTGAGCCACAGGACAACGAGCTGCAATCGCCGGACTGCGACGGTGAGCCACCGGGCCATGAGCAGCAGTCGCCGGGCCGCGACGGTGAACGGCCGGACCACGCCGTCGCCTGCTGAGCTGCGATCGCCGGACAGCGGCGCGGAAACGACGGACGAAGAAGGATAGGGCCGGGCGGTCGCCGCGATGGCTCAGCGGCGCCGGTACGCGGGGGTCTGGATGGCGTAGTCGGCGATCTTGCGGACGAGCGTGCGCCGCGGAACGCCGAGACGCTCGGCCGCGCGGCTCTGGTTCCAGTCGGACAGGCGCAGCGCGCGCGCGATGAGGCGCTTCTCCACCTCGGCGAGTTGGGCGGAAAGGGGGGCGCTGTTCAGCGCGGCGGGGAATGGGGCTTGCGGGGGCGGGATCGCGAAGGGCGCGCGATCGCGTAGGGCGGGGAGCGGAAGGTCGTCGGGGTCGGTGCCGGCGCGGGCGGAGGGGCGGGCGTAGGGGTCGGGGGGGTCGGGGCGCGCGGGGGCGTCGGGGTCGCCGGGGATGGGGCGGCCGGCGGCGCGGGCGGCGGCGGCTTCCTGGATGCGCTCGGAGAGATCGTAGGCGTCGATGACGGGGGCGGTGGTGAGCGCGACGGCGCGGTGCACGGCGTTGCGGAGCTCGCGGACGTTGCCGGGCCAGGGGTAGGCGGCGAGGTGCTGCAGCGCGGCGCGCGTGAACGTGAGCGGGCGGTCGGGGGCGGCGCGCGCGAGGAAGTGCTGCGCGAGCGGGACGACGTCCTCGGGGCGGCGGCGCAGCGGCGGGACGTGGAGCGTCACGACGTCGAGGCGGAAGAGGAGGTCGGCGCGGAACTGGCCGGCCTCGGCGAGCGCGTGGAGGTCGCGGTTCGTGGCGGCGACGACGCGCGCGCGCAGCGGGATGGGCGCCTCGCCGCCGAGCCGCTCGAACGCCTTCTCCTCCAGCACGCGCAGGAGCGTGGCCTGCGCATCGGCGTCGAGCTCGCCGACCTCGTCGAGAAAGACGGTGCCGCCGGCGGCGCGCTCGAAGACGCCGCGGTGGACGCGCGCGGCGCCGGTGAACGCGCCGCGCTCGTGGCCGAAGAGGCGGCTGTGCAAGAGCGACGGTGCGATGGCGCCGCAGTTGAGCGCGACGAACGGCCCGCGCGCGCGCGGCCCGCCGTCGTGGAGCGCGCGCGCGACGATCTCCTTGCCGGCGCCGGTCTCGCCGAGGATGAGCGCGGGCTCGTCGCTGGCGGCGAGCCGACGGGCTTGCGCGAGGAGGGCGACCATGGAGGGCGAGGCGACGACTGGGCCGGTGGGCGCGGACGGGTCGGAGGAGGAGGAGGAGGAGGCGGCGGCGGCGGCGACGGGATCGGAGCGGGAAGGCGCGGACGGGCCGTCGCGGAGCGCACGACCGACGCGGTCAGCGGCGCGGGCGAGAACGGGCTTGGACAAGCCACGACGGTCGGACGGGCGCAGAACGCCGGAGCCGAAACCGCGGCCGGAACCGGAACCGGAACCGCGGCCGGAACCGGGACCGGAACCGCGACCGGGACCGGAACCGCGACCGGAACCGGAACCGGGACCGCGACCGGAACCGGAACCGGAACCGGAACCGCGACCGGGACCGGAACCGCGGCCGGAACCGGAACCGCGACCGCGGCGGGGAGCGGACTCGGATTCGGATACGGACGCGGACTCGGACGCGGCTTCTGCCTCGGCCTCGGATTCGGACTCGGACTCGGACTCGGCATCGAAATTGTCGGCGTCGCGCTCGGCGTCGGCGTCGGCGTCGGCTTCGGCGTCGGCGTCGTGCTCGGCGTCGGCGTCGGCTTCGGCTTCGGCGTCGTGCTCGGCTTCGGCTTCGGCGTCGTGCTCGGCGTCGGCGCCGGCGTCGTGCTCGGCGTCGGAGTCGGCGGCGGCGGCGGGGGCGGCGCGGGGCGAGGTGCCGTCGCGGGGTGGGGCGAGCTCGATGGGGGAGCCGTCGGGCTTGGTGACGGCGGCGTCGGCGGCGGCGAGCAACGCCTCGGCGCTGGTGCCGGCGCGGGGGAAGACGGCGAGGCCGTAACGGAGCGCGGGCTCGTCGTCGGGGGCTTCGGCGACGGCGCGGCGGGCGAGGGCGATGGCGGCGCGCTCGTCGGCTTCGGGGAGCATCACCTCCAGGACGTGCGGGGCGTAGAGGCCGGCCGTGTCCACGCGGCGCATCAGGCCGCGCAGGCGCCGCTCCCAGTGCGCCATGTGGCCGCCGGCGCGGTCGACGGCGGCGACCAGGAGCAGCGCGAAGCGCCGTTCGAACAGCGCGGCACGATCCACCTCGGCTTCGAGCTCGCGTAGGAAATACTCGTGGCCGAGCGGCGTCAGCGCGCTGGTCGTCTCGCGCGCGACCGCGCTGGCGCCGCCGTCCGCGCTGGCGGCTGCTTGTGCGGGCGGATCCTGGCGGCGGTAGGCAACGGCGCAGACGTCGCCGAGCCAGAGCTCCACGCCGGTGCCGACGAGGGTGCGGCTCTGGATCGGGCGGTGCGGGCGGCGCAGCACGACGCCGTTCCGCGAGCCGAGGTCGGTCACGTACAGGAGCTCGCCGTCGCGCTCGAAGCGCGCGTGCAACGTCGAGACGCTGCGGTCGGCGAGCACGACGTCGGCCTTCGTGGGCGCGCGGCCGACGGTGAAGCTCTCGCCGGGCGCGATCGGCACGGCGCGCACGCCGGCGCCGTCGTAGAACATCACGACCAGCGCGGGCGGCGTGCCGGGCGGCGGCCCTCCCCGCGCGCGCAGCGTGCTGCGCGCCGCGTCGTCGTCGGCCATGACGGCGACGATATCACGGCGGCCCACGAACGGGCCTCGCGTGCGGCGCCGCCGCGCCAGCGCACGGCGCGGCATGGACTTGCGGCACGTGCGGGGACGCTGCGCTGGCGCAGGGCGCGGGCGCACGGGGTGCGCGTGACGCATTGCGTACGCAACGGGTGCGCGGGGTGGGGGCGTAAGCGCGCGGCGCGCGGGCGCAGGGTGGCGGCATTGTCTTTGCTCTGGCGAGGGGTTGGTGCGGTGTCGGAAACGCACCATGTTGCCGACAGGGAGAGACCGTCATGAGAATCGTCCTCGCCACCGATTTCTCCGCGCATTCGGCGCGGGCGACGGAGCTGGCCGTCCACTTGGCGCGGCGGCTGGCGGATTCCATCGTGCTGGTGCACGCGCTGGAGCCGCCGACGATGCCGCTGCCGGACGTGCCGACCGACCTGGAACGGCTGCGTCAGACGATTCGGGAGTCGGCGGGGATCGAGCTGCGCAAGGCGGCCGCGGCGCTGCGCGCGCAGGGGCTGAGCGTGGAGGAGCGGCTGCTCGACGGGCTCGCCGACCAGGTCATCGTGGCGGTGGCGCGCGAGACGGACGCGCGCCTGGTGGTGCTGGGCTCGCACGGGCGCCGCGCGCCGGCGCGCTGGCTCTTGGGCAGCACGGCGGAGCGGACGATGCAGCAGGCCGACCGGCCGGTGGTGGTGGTGCGCGACACGCCGGGCGCGCTGGCGGAGTGGGCGGCGGCGGCACGCCCCCTGCGGCTGCTGGTGGGCGTGGACGCGGGCCGCGCCAGCGAGGCGGCGGTGGAGTGGGTGCGCGCGTTCGCCCGCATGGTGCCGTGCGACGTGACGCTGCTGCATTTCTACTGGCCTCCACAAGAGTACGCGCGCCTGGGACTGCACGGCCCGCGCGACCTGGTGGAGCCGGACCCGGACGTGCAGCGCGTGCTGGCGCGCGACCTCGCGCACCTGGCGGCGGGCTTCGGGGGGGAGGGGAGCGCGAAGCTGCACGTGCGCCCGTGCTGGGGCTCGGCGGCGGAGGCGCTGACGCTGGCGGCGGCGAGCGAGCACGCCGACCTGCTGGTGGTGGGGACGCACCAGCGGCAGGGGCTGGGGCTATTGGCGCACGGCTCGGTGGCGCGCGTGGCGGTGCACTCCGCGCCGGTGCCGCTGGTGAGCGTGCCGGCGCCGGCACGCTCGGCCACGCCGGGCGCGGTGCCGCGCCTGAGCCTGGTGCTGGCCGCCACCGACTTCAGCGACACGGGCAACGCGGCGGTGCCCTACGCGTACGCGCTGCTGCGCGGCGCGGGCGGGCACGTGGAGCTGGTGCACGTGCGCGAACGTTTCTTCCCCGAGGCGGTGCGTGGGCACGAGCCGGCGGGCGCGGGGCTGGCGCCGCCCGAGCGCGACGCGCTCGAGCAGCGGTTGCGCGCGCTGGTGCCGGAGGGCGCGGACCTGCACGGCATCACCACGCACGTGGCGGTCGTGGAGAGCGGCGCGCCGGCAGAGGGCATCCTGCAGGCGGCCGCGCGCCTGGGCGCCGACGCCATCTGCGTGGGCTCGCACGGGCGGGGCGGACTAGCGCGCGCGGCGCTGGGCTCGGTGGCGACGGAGGTCGTGCGCCACGCCGACCGCCCGGTGTTCGTGCACCGGCGGCCGCGCGAATAGCGAGGTGGGCGCGCGGGCGTGTGGACGGCGGCGGGGGCGCGCCATGGGCGCGCGTGCCTGACACGGCGGCGGCGCGGAGGGTTTCCCGGGCCATGGGCGCGCGTGCCTGACACAGCGGCGGCGCGCGGGCGGCCTGCGCGCGAAGGGCGCGGGCCTGAGACGGCTGCGGCGCGGGGCGGGTCGGGATAGGCTCGCGGCATGGGCCTGCTGGAGCGCGTGCGGCGGTGGGCGGGGCGCGGGCGGCTGCCGGTGTGGTGGCACGCGGCGTACCGGCTGCCGCTGCCGGGGCTGGAGTCGGCGCGCGGGCTGGAGCCGCGGCGCGCCGACCTGGCGATGTGGTTCCTGCTGGAACGCGGGGTGCTGGCGCGCCACGAGCTGCGCACGCCGGAGCCCGTGGCGTGGGCGGACCTGGCGCGCGCGCACGGGGCAGAGCTGCTGGAGTCGCTGTCGCAGCCGGCGACGCTGGCGCGCATCTTCGCCGCCGACGCGGAGGAGCTGCCGGTCGACGAGCTGCTGCACTCGATCCGCCTGGCGTGCGGCGGCACGCTGGCGGCGGCGCGCGAGGCGCTGGCGCGCGGCGGGCCCACGCTGAACCTGCTCGGCGGGTTCCATCACGCGGGGCCCGACCGCGCCGGCGGGCTGTGCGCGGTGAACGACTTGGCGGTGGCGCTGGCGGCGCTGCGCGCCGAGGGGCTCGCCGGCAAGGTCGTGGTGCTGGATCTCGACGCGCATCCGCCCGACGGAACGGTGGCCTGCTTGCGGGGCGACGGCGACGCGTGGATCGGATCGCTGGGGCCAGAGGACTGGGACGTGGACGGCCCGCTGGACCGCGCGACGGTGCCGGTGGCGTGCGGCGACGACGACTACCTGGCGGCGCTGGCGGCGCTGCTGGAGCGGATGCCGCGCCCGAGCGCGCTGACGTTCGTGGTGGCGGGGGGCGACGTGCTGGCGGGCGACCGGCTGGGGCGGCTGGGGCTGACGCTCGACGGCGCACGCCACCGGGATCTAATGGTGGCGGACGCGCTGCACGACGCGCCGAGCGTGTGGCTGCCGGGCGGCGGCTCCCACCGCGACGCGTGGCGGCTGCTCGTCGGCACGGCGCTGGTGCTGGCGAAGGGATCGCTGGCGCCGGTCCCGGCCGACGTCGACCCGCTGGAGGCGCACTTCGCGCTGGTCGCGGGGGCGCTGGACAAGCGGCGGCTCGCGGGACGGCGCCGACGCGACGGGGGTGCGGCGGCGGGCGACGACGCGCACGCGGCGCCCGCGGCGCCCGCGGCGGACGACGGGCTGTCCTTCACGCTGGACGACGTGGCGGACGCGCTGGGGATGCCGGGGGCGTGGGGCACGACGGGCGCGGCGGCGGCAGCGAAGCGCTTGTGCGGCTTCTACAGCGCCGAGGGGCTGGAGTACGCGTTCTTCCGCTACGGTCTGCTCGAGTACGTGCGCCGGCTCGGCTACACGGACCTGCGCGTGGCGGTCGACGCGACTGGCAGCGGCGATCGGATGCGCCTCTTGGGGCGCGTGCCGGCGGGCGGCGCGGGCGCACCGGGCGGCGCGGGCGGCGCGGGCGCACCTGGCAGTGCGAGCGGCGCGGGCGCACCGGGCGGCGCGAGCGGCGCGGGCGCACCTGGCAGTGCGAGCGGCGCGGGCGCACTTGGCGGCGCGAGCGGCGCGGCCGCACCTGGCGGCGCAAGCGGCGCGGGCGGCGCGGGCGGCGGCAGCGCACCCGTCAGCGCGAGCGGCGCGGGCGGCGCGGAGCACGTGCTGGTCGAAGCCGTGCTGCAGCTGCGTCCGGTGGCGGACGCGGAGATGCTCTACGTGCACTGGCTGACGCTGCGCGATCCGCGCGCGCGCTTCAGCGACGCACGGCCGGCGCTGCCGGGGCAGGACGCGCCGGGGCTGGGGCTGTCGCGCGAGGCGGGCCACATGCTCGCGCGCATGGCCGCGCGCCTGGGCGCGGCGGGCGTCGCGTTCCGCCCGGCCTGGTACCACACGGCCTACGCGGCGCGGGCGCACTTCCGCTTCGTCGACCCGGAGCGGCAGGGGCGGTTCGAGGCGCTGGCGCGCGCGCTCGTACGCGTGCCGCTCCGCGAGGCCACGCTCGCCGTCGCCGGCGGCGATGTGCTGCTCGACGGCGCGCCGTACGCCTGGGAGGCGGACGAGATGGCGCACTGGCTCGACGCCGCCAGCGGCGGCGGCGGCGAAGGCGCCGCCGAGAGCATCGGCGCCACACCGAGCCCCGAGTGGGCGGCGCGCGTGCAGGCCGAGCGCGACCGCGTGCGCTTCACGCGCCTCGCGTCGCCCGCGGGGGCCGGCTAGCGGGAAATCGCCGGCGTCAGCGCGGGCCGCGGCGCAGCACGGCGCGCAGCTCGACCTGCCCGGAGCGCACGATGGAGCCGGGGCTGGTGTCAGCGTCGCGGGCGTCGGTCACGAGGTCGACGCCGGCTTCACGGAAGCAGCGCGACACGTACTGCGAGCAGAAGTAGCCTTCGGGCGCGCCGATGGGATCGCGGCGGCCGACCAGGCCACCGAAGAGAAGCTTCCAGCCGAACTTCAAGACCTCCAGCCTCGCGTAGGGCTTGCCGAGCTCCGCCACGGCGAGGCGCACGAGCACCTCGCGGTCCAGCACGGCCGCCAGCTCCGGCCGCAGCGACCACCAGTCGACCTGCCCGTCGTAGCGGTAGACGGCACGGCGCGCCGGGCGGACCGAGACGCCGCCGTGCCCGGTGGACTCGAACACCACCAGGTGGTCCGCCCACCAGGCGGCGATGGCCACGTGCGAGTAGACGCTGTAGCTGGCGCGGCGGATCACGCGCGAGGCGAAGCTGCGGCCACGGTAGAAGAGCAGGTCGCCCGTCTGGATCTGCGCGCGGACGACGTCGTAGGGCGCGCGCGGCGCTTCGCGGCGCTCCGCTTCGATCCGGTGCGCGGCCTCGCGCCGCCGCCGCCGTGCCCGCCGCGGCGCGGGTGCCGACGTCTCGGCCGCCGGCGCGTCGCGCCGGTCCACACGATCGGACGCTTGCCCATGCGACATCGCGCCCGACGCCGCGTCGTCGGGGCGCGCTCGCTCGGAGACCTCGCCGTGCGACATTTCATCGGACGCCGCGTCGTCGGGGCGCGCGCGCCCGGAAGCAACGCCGTGCGACAGTTCGCCGGCGGGCGCGTCGTCGGGGCGCGCGCGCTCGGGCGCTTCGCCGTGCGACATGGCGCTCAGGCCAGCGCGGCTTGGCCGCGCTGCAGGCCGTGGCCGAGGCTCGCGAGCAGGTCGCCGCGGCCGAGCAGCGCTTCGGCGCCGGGCTGGTCGAGGATGATGCGCGATTCGAGCGCGCTGGCCGTGCGCAGCGCGATCTGCCCCGGGAGGTTCGCCTTCACGGCGGTGGGGACGTGCTCCTTCGTGGGGCGCTGCGTGGCGAGGATGAGATGGATGCCGGCGGCGCGCGCCTTGGCCCCCAGCCGCTGCACCGCGGCCAGGAACGGCTCGCGCGTGTGCTTCGACACGACGAGGTCCTGGAACTCGTCGACGAGCACGACGTGGCGGGCGAGGCGCTCGGACTCGACCGGCCGCTCGTTGTACTCGTCGAGGTCTTGCACGCTGGCGCGCTCGAAGAGGCGGTAGCGCTCTTCGACCTCCTCCACGAGCCCTTCCAAGACGGGGAGCGCCTCGGCGACGTCGCGGCAGAGCGGGTTCTCCAAATGGGCGGACAGGCCGGCGGCCAGCGCGCCGAAGGACACGCGCTTGGGATCGACGAGCGTGAAGCGGATGGCGGCGGGCGCGTGGAAATGCGCGAGCGACGACGCCATGGCGCGGAGAAGCACCGACTTGCCGCTGCCGGTGGTCCCGCCCACGAGCAGGTGGCAGCAGGCGGGATCGGTGAGGTCGCCGCAGAGCACGCCGCCGTCGACGGCCTCGCCGACGACGAAGCGGCCGGGGCGCTCGCGCAGCCAGTCGGCGCGCTGGCCCAGGAGTGGGAGCAGCTTCACGTCGCGCGGCTGGCGGCGCGCGATGGTGAAGGCGCGCTGGCCGCCGCGGCGCGCGTAGGTCGCCTCGCGCTCGTCCTCCGCGTGCAGCCGGTGGATGACGTCGGCGGCGGCGCGGTCGACGCGGGCCACGGTGCCGCGCCCGACGGACACCTCCACCTGCACGACGCGCGCGGCGACGCGCACCTTCGCGTGCGGCTTGGCCACGCCCTGGTGGCGCAAGAGCTGCTCGACGCGCGCGCGCAGCGCGGCGCCCTCCTCGGCGCCGGCCTCGTCGCCGGGGGCGGCGGCCGGGGGCGGCTCGGCTTCGACCGCGACCAGCTCGCCGACGGCGTCGGGACGCGGGCGCGCCGCCCCGGCAGGCGGATCGTCGCGCCCGGGAAGGTAATCGTCGTAGGTCGTGGTACAGGCGGCGCGCGCGGGGCACGCAGGGCAGAGCTCGGTGCTGGCGGGCGGCGGCGCGCCTTCCGGCGCCTGCGACCAGTGCAGCATGTCGGCGAGCAGCGGCAGGATGCGGTCCTGAACGAGCGCGTCACTCTCGGCCGGGCTGAGGCGCGTCTCGGTGAGGTCGGGCTCGAAGCGCAGGATCACCGGCGTGGCGTCGACGTCGCGCGCGCGGCGCAAGAGGTGCCGGTAGAGCGCGACCTGCGCCTGGTCGACGGGCTGGCTGCTCTCGGGGGTGAGCTTGTACTCCACGACCTCCAGCGCGGCGCCGGCCGGCGCGTACAGCGCGTCGACGCGGCCGGAGAGGCGAACTTCCACGCCGCCGCCGAGGTCGACGACACCGTCCACCGCCAGCTCGGCGCCGGCGAGGAAGTCGGCGAGCGCTTCGGCGGGGCGGCGCGCGTCGCCGTCGAGGCGGCCGGCGAGGTGGACGGCGAAGCGGCGCAGGGCCTCGGCGAGGTCGTCGACCTCGGCGGGCATCGAGACGTAGCCGGGGGTCAGCTCCAGCTCGCGCACGAGCAGCTCCAGGAGCCAGCGCGCCAGCGCGGTGGCCGTCGTCGCCGGCGGCGCCTGCGCGGGGAGCGCGGCGAGCTCCGGCGGCGGATCGCTGACCGTGTTCGTCAGCGTCTCGACGATGCGGTGAAAGACCGCGCCCAGCGAGGACACGCCGAGCGGGAACCCGACGGGGCGGCCGAGGAGCTTGCCGAGCGCGAAGACGCGCGGGCAGCGCAGGGCGTTGCGGATCTCGGTGATGGAGAAGGTGCTCAGGCGCCGTCTCCGGTCCAGTGCACGATGGAGCGGCCGAACCAGCGCACCTGGCGCCCGAGCGCACGCAGCTCCGCCATGACGCGGGCGCGCGTGGAGTGCGGGTCGCGGCGGCGCACCTCCGCGACGACGCGCTCGACCGACGCGAGGCGGAGCGTGGCGAGCACCTGCGCGGCGGCTGGGGCGGCGGCGGCGGCGGCGATGGTCGGAGCGACGGCGGCGAACGCAGCGCCGGGCCCGGCGGCCGGCGGGGACGGGGGCGCGGGCGGGGGTGGCGTCGTCGTCGGTCGCGGCGTGTGCGCGGCCGGCGGACCGGGCGTCGTCGTCGGTCGCGGCGTGTGCGCGGCCGGCGGACCGGGCGGCGGCGTCGGTCGCGGCGTTTGCGCAGCCGGCGGCACGGGCGGCGGCGTGGCCGTGCCGGCCGCGGCGCGGGCGGGCGGCGCGGGCGCAGGCGCGGGTGCGTCGGGCGCGACGTCGGGCGTGGCGCCGAGCAGCGTGGCGAGCACCGGCCAGCGGCTCGGCTGCAGCGTGTCGCGCGCCCAGCGATGGACGTCGTCCTCGGCGAGCGGCTGGCCGTCGTGCGTGGTCAGGTCCTGCGAGCGCGCCGACGAGAGGAGGTCGCGCACGGCGAGGAGATCCACGGCGGCGGCGTGTCCCAGCTCCAGCCAGGTCGCGCGCGGTACGGCGCGCAGTGCCTCCAGCCGCTCGCCGACGCGCTCCCAGGTGGGGGGGAAGGCGAGCGCGGCTTCGCGCACGGCGACGACGCGCCGCTGCTGCGCGGCTTCGGCCGCCTTGCGCAGCCGCTCGGCGACGGACTTCGGATGCGCGCCCTGCACGAGGAACACGTCCACCTCGCCGCGCGCGCCGACGAGGCGCAAGTCGAAGGCGTCGCGGGGGCCGGGCGAGCGCACCTGCACACCGTCGACGAGGCGCAGCGCGGCGGCGAGGCCGCTGGCGAGCGGGGCGCTGTCGAGGCCGCGCCCGTGCGTGTGCACCTCGTGCATCACCAGGAGCGCCGCGGCGACGCGTTCGCTCCAGAGGTCCGCGAGGCGATCGGCGCGCTCGGCCGCCGCCGCCGTCTCGTCGGCCGCCGCCGCCAGCGCCGCCTCCGCGGCTTCGTCGGGGCCGCCGCGCTCCACCGCGTCGCGGAACGCCACGAGCAGCATGCGCGGGGTGGCGCCGGGCTGGTCGCGCCATTGCCGCCACACCTGCTCGCCGAAGGGCCAGGGCAAGGGTTGGCGCTGCTCGGGCGGAAGGCGCGCGAGCCACGCCTCGACGAGCTGCGTGCGCTGGTCGGGCGCCGGCAGCGCCAGCGTCTCGAGGCGCGCCTCCAGGCGCGACCGCTCCGCCTCGCTGAGCACGGGGCGGATGCGCCGCTGCCACTCGGCGTCGAGCGCCATCTGCACGAGCACGAGCCCCGACACGGTGTCGAAGAGCTCGGCGACGACGCGCGCGTAGGCGTGGATGCGGCCAGGCCCGGCCAGCTCGTCGACGAGGTTCTCGAGCTGGTCGAAGACGAGCACGAGCGGCGTGCTGTACGAAGCGGTGGCGGCGAGCGTGCGCAGCGCCGGCAGCACGCTGGCGTCGGGGAGCGGCTGCGTGAGGCCGAGGCGCTGGAGCTGTCCCTGGTCGGGCTCACGGCCGCTCAGCCACGCCAGCGCGGCGCGGCGGTCGGCCCCGGTCTGCACGGGCAGGCGCAGCAGGCGCTCCAGCCACGACTCTTCGATGTCGGGCGCCAGCCGCCGCACGGCCTCGATGACCGATTCGATGAGATCCTCGCGCTGCTCGGCGCCGGCGTCCTGCAGCTGCTCGAGGGAGGAGAGCGGCCATTGCGGCCCGCGCCCGTGCGCGAGGGCGAGCGCCGACCCGACGACGAGGTCCACCTGCTTGGCCTGGCGCTCGGGGACGGGGCGCTGCAGCGCGTCCATGCAGGCGGCCAGCACGTGGCGCGGAGAGGGATCCACGGCCAGCTCCGGGCGGAGCAGGACGAAGGCGGTGCGGCGCGCCGCGCGGCGGCGCAGGCGGGCGAAGAGGTGCGTCTTGCCCGCGCCCGCCGGCCCCAGCACCAGCACCGACAGCGAGCGCGGCACGGCGCCGCGCTGCGTGCCGTCGCGGATCTTGTCGATGCTGCGCAGGATGGTGTCGGAGACGGCGGCGTTCAGCGACTCCACGTCGACGAACTCGTCGCTCCAGGGGTCGGCGTGCTCGAGAAGAGGATGGCTGTGCATGCGTGGGCGCGCGCGCGGCGGCGGCGGGTCCGTCAGCGCCCCAGGATTCTAGCGTAAGACAGGGGCACGCCCGTGGGCCCGCGCGGGCAGCGCGCGGCGTCCTCGGCGCCGAGGAGGCCCACGCCGCTCTCGGGTCGGAGCTCGATGCCTCCGGCGGCGGCCGCCGCCAGGAGCGCCCGCTGCGGCGCCGCCACGCCCTGCGCCTCCAACGCGCGCACCACGTCCGGTACGAACACCAGCGGCGCTCCCGGCCGCTGCAGCGCCTGCACCGCCGCGACCACCACGTCGGCCGCGTTCGGGGCCGCCGTCCTGGCTGGCGCTACGGGCGCGTCGATCGCGCGTGGCGACGACAGTGACGGCGCGACCGGCGCCGCCGGCCCCGTCTCGCGCGCGGGCGCGACCGTCGCGCGCGGCACGGCCGTCGCCCTCTCTTGTGCCGGCGTCGTATTGGCAACCGGCGCCGCCGTCCTCGTCTCGCGCGCGGGCGCGTCGCGCCCCGGCGGCGCGAGGTCATGAACGCACGCATCGACGTCGGCGCGCCACAACGTGCGTGGCGGCTTCCCGCGCCGCGGCTTCGTCGCGGCCATCAGCTTGCTCAGCCGCTGCGCCGCGTCCTGGAGCCGGGCGATCTCGTCGCGCCGCAGCGTCTCGCCCGACGGCCGCGCGAGGTGGTCCTTGCCACCGCGGGCCACGACGACCGCCTCGCCGGCGTCGAGCAGCGCCGCGACGGCGCCCGCCGCCTCCTTCGCCGACGCCCCCTTCAGGCGCCGGGCGACGCCCGCCGCCGGCACGCTCGGCTGGGCGGCCAGAAGCGCGCGCAGCTGCTCGGGCAGCGCCACGCGCACGACCTTCGCCGTGACCTCCAGCCCGCGCCGCGCCAGCCCCTCGCGCAACAGCACCTCCGCGCGCCGCCCCAGCTTGGCGGCGACCAGCCGCCGCGCCGGCAGCGCGCCCGCCGCGCGCACCCGCCCCTCGACCTCCGCCACCGTCCCCGGCGGCAAGTCGTCCGTCACCGGCCCCCGCGTCCGTGCCCGCGCCATGCGCGTCAACCCTCCTACGCCCCCCGCCCGGCGCGCAAGGCCCGCCTCCTTTGCCGAGCGGCGGCCCGACGAGAGAACTCGACCACGTGTGCGCCGCCAGGGCACAATGCAGCCTTCGTGGGATGATGAAGCTGTACGATGGGGCGGTCGTTGGGGAGACTCGGGGCGACGCCATGAGACAGGACGAGAACGGCGGCGCGCCGAATCGCGCCTCCGAGGTGTCGGCCGTGACCGGGGTCGCGCGCAAGGCGGCCCGGCTCGCCGCTCTGCTCGCCGTCGTGGCGCCGGGTTGCCGCTGCTTCTCGGCGCGCAGCGATCTCGACATGTACCGCTGCGACGCCGACGGGCGCTGTCCCGCCGGCCGCGTCTGCTGGCTGTTCTCGACAGGCGACCGCTTGTGCGTCCTCCCCGCGGGAGCCGACGCGGGACCGGACGCCGGACTGCCGGCCGGCACCGACGCAGGACGCGACGCCGCGCTAGGCGCGGCGGACGGCGGGCTCGACGCGGGGGCGGACGCGGCGCGCGACGCGCGCACGGACGCGGGGGGCGCCGATTCCGGCGGGGGCACGGACGCGGGCGCCTCCGTCTGCGGCGACGCCGTCTGCGGGCCCGGTGAGACGGGCTGCTCATGCCCCGGTGACTGCGGCGCCGTGTGCGGCGACGGGTGCTGCACCGGCGGCGAGACGTGCGCGAGCTGCGCGACGGACTGCGGCGGCTGCTGCGGCAACGGCGCCTGCGGCGCCGGCGAGACGGCCTGCAACTGCCCCGGGGACTGCCCCGCGGTGGTGGGCGACGGCTGCTGCACCGGTGGCGAGAACTGCCAGAACGCCGGCTACCCGGACTGCCTCCCTTGCTGCGGCGACGGTGCCTGCACGACGGGCGAGAGCTCCTGCTCCTGCCCCGCCGACTGCGCGGTGTGCGGCGACGGCTGCTGCGCGATCGGCAACGGGGAGGATCCAGTGAGCTGCTCGAGCGACTGCCCGGCGAGCTGCGGCGACGGCTTCTGCAGCCCGGGCGAGACGATCTGCAACTGCGGCTCATTCGATTGCCCGACGATCACCTGCGGCGACCTGTGCTGCAGCCCCGGCGAGACGACGTTCACCTGCCCCGGCGACTGCGGGATGTGACGTCGCGCGCCGCCGCGTCCTGCGTCACCGCCCCACCTCGGCGCCCGCACCCCGCGCGGCGATCGTCAGGCTTCCGCGTGGCTGCAATCAGGTCGCAGGCCAGCGTCGGTCGCGTCCGAGTCATGCCCAGGCTTCGGCTCCCCTTGACTTGCTCTTCTTCTTTCCCGCTGGATAGCGGATGGACTCGCCGTGGTACTTGATGACGACCGATCGAACCCGCGCCTTGCCGTCCTACGTACAGGTAGGCGCCAGGAGGAAGGATGGTGCCCAGGGACGGAGTTGAACCGCCGACACGAGGATTTTCAGTCCTCTGCTCTACCAACTGAGCTACCTGGGCAAGTGCGCGTCCCGCGCCTCGCCGCGGCGGACGAGGCGGGTCGCTGTGTAGCCGAAAGTGGGGCGGGAGGCAAGGCTGCGCGGGCTGACGGGCGGGCGTGGGGCTTGGGCGGGGGCGCGCGGCGGCGGGGGCGCGGCTTGCCGGAGCACGGAGCATGGTCTAAGCGTGGGGCATGATCAGGACGAGCGCGTGGGGAGCGGTGCTGGCGGGGGCGCTGCTGGTGATGGGGACGGCGGGGGCGGCGAGGGCGGACGAGCCGAAGGGGGAGGACAAACCGCCGGCGGCGACGATCAAGGACAGCGCCAAGACGGGGGCGAAGGCGGCGGGCGAGCTGGCCAAGACGGCGGCGGTCACGACGGTGGAGGCGCTCAAGACGGCGGGACGAACGACGGCGGCGGGCGCGAAGACCGTGGGCCGGACGGTGAAGACGTTCGTGACGAGCGGGTCCGACGCGGCCAAGGCCGAGCTGAAGACGGGCAGCGCGACCACCAAGTCCGTCGCGCGCGACGGCGCCGCCGCCACGAAATCCGCCGCGGCCGGCGCCCCGCCGCCCGTCCCGACCACGACGCCGAAACCGACGCCAACGCCGACGCCGACGCCGAGCGCGACGCCGACGCCGACGCCGACCACGACGCCGACGCCGACGCCGACCACGACGCCGAAGCCGACGCCGACCGCGAAGCCGAGCACGACGCCGAAGCCGAGCACGACGCCGACGGCGAGCACGACGCCGAAGCCGAGCACGACGCCGACGCCGAAGCCGAGCACGACGCCGAAGCCGAGCACGACGCCGACGCCGACGCCGACGCCGACTGCGGTGACCAAACCTCCCAAGCCCCCCGTCCGCGTCGCGCCGATCGTCGTGACGGCCGCTCCCCGAACGGCCGCGCCCGCGAAGTAGGCGGCCCGCTAGCCGCGCGCGTGCCCGCTCGCCATCGGGCGGTTCGCGGCCCAGCCTTCGGTCTCGGCATTCACCGCGATGACGCCCACGTCGAGCGACGCGGGGAAGTCCGCGACGGCGGCGCGGCAGGCGTCCGCCGGCGCCTCGCCCGCGGCCATCCGGTCGTACACCGTCTTCGACAAGAGGCGGCGCACGATCTCTTCGCCTAGCCCGGTCGCGGTGACAGCGCCGTGCGGTCCGGCGTACAGCCCGGCCCCCACGATGGGGCTGTCGCCGACGCGCCCGCGCAACATCAGGAGCGTGCCGCCGGTCGACGACGCCGCGGCGAACCGCCCCTCGGCGTCGCGCGCGACTGCGCCCACGGTGTCGTGCGGTCCGGCCAGCGCGGCGCCGAGGTCGGCGTCGGCCGCCTCGTAGGAGCGCGCGAAGTTCCAGAAGCGCGTGACGTCGAGCTCCTGCCAGCGCACGACCTGGTAGTCGTCCTGGTAACGCTCGCCGCCGCCGCGCCGGGCGAGCGCAAGCCGGCCGCGCCGCCACTTTTCGCGCGCCGCCTCGGTGATCGGGTCGTAGTCGGCGAACCCGAGCCGGCGCGCGAACGCCGTGGCACCGGCGCCCACCAGCAGCCAGTGCGGGATCTCCAGCACCCGCGCCGCCACGTACACGGGGTGCTGCACACGCTCGATGCAGGCGACGGCCCCCATGCGCCCCTCGGACGTGGCGACCGACGCGTCGAGCTCGCACGACACGCCGTCGAGACGCAGGTTCGCGCCGGTGCCGGCGTTGAAGCGCGGGTCGTCCTCCAGCGCCGCGGTCGCCTCCACGGCCGCCGCCGCGGCCCGTGTCAGCACCGGGCTCTGCGCGGCGGGCGCCGCGGCGCCTCCGTGCAGCACGTCCAGCCCGACTTCGGCAGCGCGCTGCGTGCCGTCCGACTGCTCGACGGGCGAGCCAACCCCTCCGTGTGTGACGATGGCGGGAATGGTCATCGGGCGCGCATTCTACGATACTGGCGGCGTGAACGGCGAATCCCCGCTGCTGTTGCGGCAGATGGAAGTCGGGCCGATGCAGAACTACGTCTACTTCGTCGGCTGCGCGCGCACGCGCGACGTCGCGGTGGTGGATCCGGCTTGGGACGTCCCGGCATTGCTGGCGCGCGCCGCCGCCGAAGGGCTGCGCATCACCGACGTGCTCGTCAGCCACGGGCACTTCGACCACGTGAACGGGGTGGACGAGCTGGTGGAGAAGACCGACGCGCGCGTGCACGTGAACCGGCGCGAGGCGGAGTTCTTCGGCCTGTGGGCGGGGCGCGACCACGTGCGCCTCGTCGACCACGGCGACGAGCTGCGCCTCGGCGACGTCGAGGTGCGCTTCCTGCACACGCCCGGCCACACGCCGGGGTCGCAGTCGTTCGCGGTGCGCGGACAGCTCGTCACCGGCGACACCATGTTCATCGACGGCTGCGGGCGATGCGACTTCGACGGCGGCGACCCGAACGAGATGTACCGCACGCTGCACGACCGCATCGGCGCGCTGCCCGACGACACGGTCGTGCTGCCGGGCCACAACTACGCGCCGCGCCCGACGGACACGCTGGGCGGGCAGCGCCGCACGAAC
>DASYRF010000217.1:0-2339 GCA_036004705.1 Myxococcota bacterium | reverse complement strand
GCCCGCCCGGCCCGCCCGGCGCGCCCGGCCCGCCCGGCGCGCTCGGCCCGCCCGGCCCGCCCGGCCCGCCCGGAGCGCCCGGCGCGCTCGGAGCGCTTGGCGCGCCCGGAGCCTTCGCCGTCTTCGCCGTCTTCGCCGCCTTCGCCGGTTCGCCGAGCAGCGTGCTGAAAAGCGCCGCCAGCGCGGCTGGGTCCTTCGCGCCCTCCTTGCCCAGCTCGACGGGCTTGCCGGCGCGCGGGATCACCTTTGCGGGGAGCACCCAGGCGTCGACGCGCGCCGTCTCGGCGTCTGCGCCGGCCTTCGTGCCGCGGTCCGCCGTCGCCTCCGCGCCGTCCCCGAAGCGCAGCGCCGCCGGCGCGAAGCCGTCCACCTCGTCCCAGGGGGGCGCCGTGGCGTCCTCGATGGCGTGCGTGAACCGGTGAACGACGATCTGGTCGGCGTGGACCACGGCGGCGGCGAACACCAGCGCCAGCAGCGCGCCCACGATGCGACCGACCGACGGACGCGCTCGAACCAGCGCCCAGATGCCGAGTGCGACCACGGCCACGAGCGCGGCCGCCCAACCGAACTGGAACAGGATCGCGAGCGGTTCGAGCTCGACCGCGGTGAGCGTGGCGACCCTCAGGCGGGCGGCGGGGTCGACCGCCGCTGCGGCGCCGAACGTGCGCAGCGCGGCCGTGTTCGCCGTCAACGCCAGCGCGGCCAGGTACGCGACCCCGAGGGCGAGGGGCGTCGCGGCCGCCAGGGCCGCGCTTCGCCGGTGGGGCTCGTCCGAACCGGCGGCCGCGGCGGCGATGCACAGAACGAAGATCCCGACGAGAGCGACGAGCGGAAGAGAGACCGCTGCCACGGGGAGCGCGCCTCTGAGCAGGTTCGGAATGAGAGGCGCCATGACGAAGCCGGTCGCCGCGGCAATCGGCAGGGCGGCGATCAGCCCGAGCACGGCGGCGACGGGGCGACGGCCTGGGCCACGCTGCCCCATCGCCGCGATCGCCAGGCCGAACGCGGTCGCCGCCAGGAGCGCCATCGCGGCGAGGGTACCGAGCGCACGTGTGCGCAGAGTCTGGCCCAGCGTGCCGGCGAGCAGCGACGCTCGCTCGGCGGCGTTCCCCTCGCCACCGGCGGCCGCGAGCTCGCCGGCCGCCAGGAACATCCCGGCGCTGGAGGCCAGCCACGGACCCGACGCGAAGAGGAGGACGAGCAAGACGGGGACGCGCACGCCTCGCCCCGACAGAAAGAGCAGCACCCCCGCCACGAGCGCGCCCGCGCCCGCCGCCCCGACCGCGATCAGCCAGAAAAGCCCCGCTCGCTCGGCGAGCGACGGCAGCGCGTCCAGCGGGACGGACACGAGCACCGGCACTGCGAGCAGGAGGAGCGCCGCCAGCGGCAGCAGCCCCGCGATCACCGCCGCGGCCCCGCTGGGCTTCCGCGCGACCGGGGGGCCGCCGGGCGCGGCGCCGGGCCACTTGGGCGCGCCGTCGCTGATCATCGTGACCGCGGCGTCGCTGACGATCGTGATTGCGCCGGTCGGCGCCGGGCGCGCCGGTCTCATGACTCGTCAGTCCTCCTCCCCGCCGCCCTCGCGCCGGCCCGGCCATCCCCCCACCATCCCGCATCTCTCTCGTATCAGGGGAGGCGCGGCGCCGCCAATTTACCGGCGGCCAATCTTCTCTTCCTCCAAGCAGCCTCTGGTGGCCGTCGGAGAGCAAGTTGGACGGCCGAGACCTCTTGGACAGCACTACCGCTCCAGTCACAACGCCGATGCCAGGACGGCCGGTGACGGAAGCCCGTTGCGTGCGCCGTGCGCGGCGGACGCTGAATCGGGCTCGGCCGCGGATGGGGATGCGGTTCAGTCGCTGGGTCGTGTTCGAGTCGGGATGCGGACCCGATGGGGCTGCGGAAAAAAGAATCCCCCCGCGCGCCGGTTGGGGCGGCGCGCGGGGGGACGGCTCGGAACTACGCCACGGGCGGGAGAGCAGCCACCGGGGGATCAGCCCCGGTGGGCGGCGACGAGGGCGGGGGCGAAGCCGGCGAGGCAAACAGAGCCTCGTAAGGCGCACGCCGCACGGGGTCGCGCGGGTACGTCGCGATGCCGGCCAGGCCGATCACGTCGATCGTGTTCTCGACGCGCAGGTGGAGGCGGGTACGGTCACGGGTGGCACCGCTGCGGTCACCCTTCGCGCCGACCTGATCCTCCTGCTTGCGGACGAGGAGCGCCGCAAGACGCACGGCCTCCTCTACGTCGACAACCGCCACGCCGTACTGCAACAGACCGTCGCGGCTCGCGCCGCCGAGCTCGACGATCTTCTCGAGGTTGGCAAGGACCTTCACCGTCTCCT
>DASYRF010000216.1:0-12710 GCA_036004705.1 Myxococcota bacterium | reverse complement strand
GCGACCGCAAGCATCACGACGGGGACGACGACGACGGCCGCGCGGCGACGAGCAAGCGCGGCGACGACGAGGGGCGCGGCGGCGAGGCTGACGAAGCCAAGAAGGACGAGGCGAAGGGCGAGGCGAAGGACGAGGCGCGTGCGCCGGCCGGCGATGCGGCGGGCGAGCATGCCGTCGGTGGCGTGGCGGTCGGTGGCGGCGAGGCGGGCGGCGCGGTGGCGAAGTCGGACGCGCGGCGCGACGGCGGCGCCGACAAGGCCGACGCGAAGGCCAAGAGGTCGAAGAAGACCAAGGCCGAGGCCGACAAGGCCGTGCTGGCGTCGCTGAAGACCGACGGCGCGGCCATTGACGACCGCGATACGCGCAGCGGCAAGAGCATCAGCGACGAGACGCCGGCGCTGGCGACGACGCACGGCATGAGCGTGGTGATGCCGCCGGCCGCAGCCGCGGCCGCGGCCCCGGCCCCCGCCGCCGACGGCGCGGCGAAGCCGGCGGACGCGCGCCCGGTGAAGGTGAAGCTGTCGAAGGCCGACATCAAGGGCGCGCTCTCGACGGACGAGGTGACGGCGATGAAGAAGAAGCTGCGCGGCGGGCTCAAGAGCTGCTACCGCGACGCGCTGGATTCGGGCGCGTCGGAGTCGGCGACGGCGACGGTCGTGGTCATCATCTCGGAGTCGGGCGCGGTCAAGTCGGTGGAGCTGCGCGGCAGCACGCTCGACCACACCGCGGGCGAGGCCTGCATGAAGGCGAAGCTCGGCGCGCTGACCTACCCGGCGGCGGCGGGCGGCGGGTCGACCACCGTGACGTACAGCGCCGAGTTCTCCGCGTCGGCCGACGCCGGCGCGACCGCGACCGAGTAGCCGCTCAGGCTCTTCCGCGGCTCTCCCCGCGCACGATTCCCCCCGCCACCAGGTGTGCCACCCGCACGGGCTCGGGCAACATCCCGTTCACCGCGAAGCGTGACAGAAGCGACGCCGCTTCGGCGGGCGTGAGCCCCGCGCGCTGCACCCACACGCCGGCGAGCGGCTCCATCGGGCCGGCGCGCTCGACCAGGCGCCACTTGCGGCGGCCGCCGGGCACGCGATCCAGCAGGGCGCGGCGGATGGCGGCGAGGTCAGGCGCGCGGCGGGCGACCACCAGTATCGGTAGACCGGTGCGCGCGTGCAGCCCGGCGACGTCCACCACGTTGAAGCCGCCGAGAGCGATGCCCTGCAGGAGCACGGCCTGCAGATGGGCGCGGAAGCGCGACCCGGCGACCAGGCGCGCCAGCACCTCGGTGGCGTTGGCGCCGTCCCGGCGAACGCGGCCGGTGAGGATGCCCTCCAGGCGCGGCGGCGCGGCAGGCGGGCCGCCGGCGCCGGCGGCGAAGACGGCGCCGACCACCAGCACGTCTCCGCGCTGCGTGCGCTCAAAAGGGCCGTCGTCGAAGCCGACGACGTGGGACAGGCGGCGGCGAGGCGGCAAGCCCCTTCAGCGTACCGGGCCGAGTGAGGTCCGCACCAGCAGCGCGCCGTTGGACTTGATGACGACGCCGTGGTCGGGCGCGCTGAACTCCGCCTTGCGCAAGAAGAGATTGCCGTGCTTGCCGTACTCCACGACGGCGGGCTCCGCGACGAACGTCTTGCCGGCGTCGGCGCTGCGGTAGAGGAGGTCGCCCGAGATCGCGTAGACGTTCTGCGCGTCGACGAAATCGACGTCCATGACGCCGAAGCCGGGCGCGGTGACGAGCGGCGCGACGGTGAAGGTTGCGCCGCCGTCGGTGCTGCGCGCCAGCAGGCCGCCGAAAGTGGCGTCGGACGCGCCGGGGGGCGTGGTCGCGGTGGCGGCGGCGGCGGCGAGCGTGCCGTCGGGGGCGGCGGCAAGCTCGACCCAGCGCTGCACCCCGGGCGCGACGGTGAGCTCGGTCCAGGCGGCGGGGGCGCCGGCGGCCGTGGGCGCGCGCACCAGGGCGAAGCCACCGGTGGAGCCGGTGGCGGTGGTGCGCGACGACAAGCACACGACGCGCTCGGAATCGGGCGCGCCCGGGGCGGGGGCGGCGGCGGCGGCGCCGCCGCCGGCCACCACCGCGCACACGGGCTCGCTGAAGCGCAGCCCTGCGCCCGGCGCGTCGAGCGCGGTCTCGCCGATCCAGCTCCGCCCGCCGTCGGCCGTGGCGTGCACCAGCAGGCGCCCGTTGGGGTCGAAGCCAGCCAGCCAGCAGCGGTCGGGGCCGGCGCAGGCGAGGCTCCAGCCGACGCTGGGTGTAGCGGCGTCGGTGAAGGTGGCGCCGCCGTCGTCGGTGCGCAACAGCGCTCCGCCCGCGGTCGACGAGGCGAGGACGTAGCCGCGGGTCGCCGTGGGGAAGACGACGGCGCGTGACGAGCTGAAGCGCGCGTCCAGCTCCTGGCCGCGCCAGGACGCGCCGCCGTCCGGGCTGTCGAGCAGCCACACGTCCTGCGAGCCGCCTACCGCGAAGTAGTGATCGCCCGCGCGCGTGAGGTCGTGGAGCGGCACGTAGCGGTCGAGGACGATGCGGCGGAAGCCGCCGGCGGCGAGCGCCGCGTCCACGACGCCGGCTTCGGCGGCGGCACGGGTGGCGTCCGCGGCCGCGGCACGCGCTCTCCAGACGCGTGCGCCGATGAGGGTGCCGGCGACGGCGACGAGCCAGACCAGCAGCGCGATGAGGAGCGTGTAGCGGACGCTGGCCCGCCCGCGCTTTTGCAGGCGCGGCGCCAGGACGGCGAGCGCGACCACGTGCGCTGCGGCGAAGACGGCGAGGACGACGAAGGCGGACCGGTCGAAGGAGAGCGTGGTGCGCCGCAGCAGGGCCACGGCGGCGAGCGCCGGGACGGCGCCGAGCGAGGCGCCGGCCACGAACGTGAAGAAAGACCCGACGAGACGGGCGGGCGCGGCGGTGGCCTCCACGGGCGCCGCGGTCGCGGTCGTGGCCGTGGTCGCAGGGGCGGGCGGGGAGGGCGACGCGGGGGCGGGGTCGGAGGGGCTCATGGGGAGGCGACCGCGGTGCGCGGGCAGCAGGGTGGAGTTGATCACGTCTTGGCCTCGGGGAACAAGGACGCATGGTCGGCCGGCGTATTCACGTCGGCGGCGATGCGCTCGTCGTCCCACGCGACCGAGGTGACGGGAATGGCGCCGGACTCGAGCAGCGCGCGCACCCCGCCGGCCGCCTCGGGGCGCCACAGCGCAGTGCGCGGCAGTACCACGGGGTGTGCGCGCGTCCCCGTCGGGGTGACCGGCACGGCGGCCGCGCCGGTAGCGGCGGCGCAAGCGGCGGCGACGAGGGCGCGCACGAGCGCCGGCGTGGCGAAGGGCGCGTCCACGGGCGTGACCGCGCACAGCGCCACTGTCGCCGGCAGGTAGCGCTCGCCGAGTCGCAGCGAGTCGATCATCTCGGTATGCGTGTCGCGGTTGAAAGCCACGAGGGCGGGGTCGAGGTTGCCTCCCGTCGCCTCCAGCACGCGCTCGCCGCCGGGGCCGAGCACCACGACCACGGGCGCGCAGCCGGCGCCGGTGAAGACGTCCACCAGATGGCGGACGAACGGCCGTCCGTCGGCGCCGGCCAGGAGCGCCTTGGGGCTACCCAGGCGGCGAGACGCGCCGGCGGCGGCGATGATGGCGCCGACGAGCAGCGTCACGGCTCGCCGTCGCCCCCGGCGGCGCGGTAGCGGCGGGTGTCGGCGTCGGCGTCGGCGTCGAGGTCGGCGTCGGCGCCGGCGTCGGCGCTAGCGTTGGCGTTGGCGTTGGCGTCGGGGGCGGCGTCGGCGTCGGCGTCGAGGTCGGCGTCGGCGTCGGCGTCGGGGTCGGCGTGGGGAGCGGGGTGGGTAGTGCGGCCGGTGACGTGGGTGGTGGCGGCGGCGGCGCGGCGCACGGCGATGACCTCGGCGAGGATTGACACCGCGATCTCCTCGGGCGTCTGCGCGCCGATCTCCAGCCCGACGGGCATGTGCACGCGCGCCAGCGCCTCGGGCGGCACGCCCCGGGCCGCTAGCCGCCGGCGGAATTTCTCCACCTTGGTGCGCGAGCCGATGAGGCCGAGGTAGGCGAACGGCCGCCCCGCCAGCGCCGCCAGCAGATCTTGATCGATGCGGTGCTCGCGCGTGGTGATGACGGCGAACGCGCCTTCCACCGGCACCGCGGCGAGGAAGTCGCGTGGGTCGAAGCTGTCCACGAGCGCCGCCGCCACCGACTCGGGGAAGCGCGCGCGCGTCAGCAGGCCGGCGTTGTCGTCCACCACGTAGGTGCGGAGCTCCAGCGCCGCCGCGGCGTGGGCCAGCGCGCGTCCGACGTGGCCGGCGCCGAAGATGACGAGGGCCGGCGCCGGGTCGAGCGGCTCGATGAAAAGGCGCATCACCCCGCCGCAGCACATCGCCAGATCCGCGCTGAGGCGGTATTCCACGGTGCGCGGCGGCGCGCCCGGCCCGGTCTCGCCCAGCAGGCGCAACGCGTCCTGCACCACCAGATGCTCCAGTCGTCCGCCTCCGATGGTCCCGGCGATGGAGCCGTCGGCGCGCACCAGCAGGCGCGCCCCCGCTTTGCGCGGCGTGGAGCCCGCCTGCCCGACGACGGTCACCATCACCGCGCGCTCGCCGCGGCGCAGCGCCGCCGCCGCCTCCTCGAACACCTTCACGCGCGGATTGTATCACCGCCCTCGCGGTGCGATCCTCCGCCCGTTCCATGGACTGGGCGAAGAAAAAGGTACGCGCGGCCTTCGGCTGGCTGTGGGCGCCGATGGCGGAGCCGGCGCTGTTCAACCTGCGCTTCGCCGAGCTGGTCCTAATGGGGTTCCTGCTCATCGTCTTCGGCATCGTCGGCACGAACTACGTCGAGATCCCGCGCACGCCGGGGCGGATGGCGGCCTACAGCGGGCTCTTCCTGTCGCTGCTGGTGCTGCGCTACCTGTACGCGCGCTACCCGGTGCGCTGGATCCACGTGCTGGCGCAGTTCGCCCCGCTGAGCGGCGTCTTCATCGTCTACTTCGGGCTCAATCCCATCATCGAGATCGTCAGCCCGCGGGCCAAGGACGGCATCATGGTGGCGATCGACCAATGGCTCGTCGGGACGCAGCTGTCGGTGGCGGTGCAGGACTACGTGCCGCGCTTCGTGAACGACTACCTGGCCCTGACGTACGGCAGCTACTACCTGTGGCCGCTTGGGCTGCAGATCCTGCTCTACGTGCGCGGGCGCCATCGCGACTTCGACGGCGCGGGCGCGCTGCAGATGTTCACCATCTTCTTGAACTACCTGCTGTACATCGCCGTGCCGGTGCAGGGGCCGCGCTATTTCCTCGCCGACCGCTTCCACACCGACATCGTCGGGCTGTGCTGCGCGGAGCGCCTGTACGACGCATGGCTGAAGGTGCCCGTGACGTTCGACTGCTTTCCCAGCGGGCACACCGGCAGCACGATGCTCACGCTCATGCTGGCGTGGCATTTCAAGGAGCGGCGCTACTTCTGGCTGATGATGCCGTTCGCCGTGGGGCTCATCGCCGCCACGCTGCTGCTGCGGTTTCACTACGTGACGGACCTGATGGCGGCGGTACCCATCTACGCGACCTGCTTCTTCCTGGGGCTGCGCATCCACGAGCGGAAGCCGCACGGCTGGGTGATCGAGCGGCGCGATCGCGCGAACGGACAGCGGCCTAGCGCTGGGGCGGGGTCTCCGGCGGCGGAGTGAGGTCGAGCGCGCAAGGGGCGGGCGCGTCGTGGAGGCAGACGTCGAGGAAACGGCTCAGCGGGGTGGCGTCGGCGGCGTGTGCGCCGGCGGAGACGGTGACCACCACCGGGCAGGGCGCGGCCGGGGATTCGGCGGATGCGGGCGCGCCGGCGGGCGCGGGCAAGAAGGCCTCGACGACGAAGCGATCGACGCCCGGCGCATGGCCGGGGCCGGGGCTGGGGCTGGGGCCGGACGCCTCGGGCGCGGCCAGCGCGCGTAGCAGCGGGCGCAGGGCGTCGAGGGTCATGAGCGCCGGCGCGCGTACGCCCGCTACGCGAGGCGGGTCCAGCCGGGTCGCCAGCGCGGCGGTGATGACCGTCGCGGCGCCGCGCGCGTCGATCGCTCCCGCCGGGAGCGCGTGCGTTAGCGGATCGAGCGCCGTCACTTCCACTCGGTCCAGATAGACGGCGTCGCCTTGTACCGCCAGCAGCACGTCCGGCGACGGCAGCGTCGCGGCGCATCCGTGCGTGAGTGTGGCCGCCCCCGTGGCAGGCGCTGCGGAACGGGGCGTCCCCGCCGGCGTGGCGCCGGACGCCGGCGCGGTTGACGCCGGAGCGGCGGACGCGGGCGTGGCGCTCGACGAGCAGCCCGCGCCGCTGGCGACGAAGCAGACGAAAGCGAGGCTGAAGACGCGGGCGAGATCGGCGCGGCGAGCGCGGCGCACACGACGTAGATATCGTGCGATGCCTGAAAAAGTAAAGAGGCGCGGGCATGCTCCGCGCCTCTTTTGACCGCCGGACGACGACGGCTCGCGATGTGGCCTTTGTAGGCCCTGTCGGTGCTCGAGCCCTAGCGAAAGGCGGCCGAGGTCCACAGTAGCGATCTCAGTTCGGCTCGTAAATGTAAGAATCGGGCGCCGGTGTGGGGAGCGGTGATCCCGCGGAGCACCGGGTGGGCAGCTGTAGGCACTGTGACCGCTACCAGCCCGCGACTGGCAGCGGCGCCGGAAGCTCCAGGGCCGCGGGTCCGAGGTGCAGCAAGGCGCCGCCATCGCCGCAGGCCCAGACGTCCCCGCCGGGGCCGAAGGCCACGTCGCGCAGCGTCATGGCGGCGCCGCTGTCGGAGCGGAACCAGTTCGCCCCGTCGAAGCCGGCCGCCTCGCCCCCGGCGCCCACGGCCATGCCCCGCAGGCGCGCCGCACCCCCTGCGCCGCCTGCCTCGGCCGCGCTCCGGCCGGCCCCCGCGCCGCCGCGCTTGGTGGCACCGTCGCCGGCCCCGCCTGCCGCGCCCGCGCCGCGTGAAGGGGCGCCGGCGCCGGGCAGCGTCGCCAGGAAGGCGACGGCTTGGAGCTCCGCGTCGGCTGCGCGGCCGGCCGCCCAGCTCCGGCTCTTGCCGAGCAGCACCACGCCGCCGGCGCCGACCAGGGCCACGCGCCCGTCGGTGAGCGTCGCCGCGCCGTAGACGCGCGTCCCAGGGGCCAGCGGCTCCGGCCGCCACGCGCCCGCGCCCGCGTCGCGCACGTAGACCTGTCCCAGCGTGTCCAGCGCGTAGAGTCTCCCGTCCCCGTCGACCGCCATGCGCTGCACCGCCGCACCGGCCGGGCCGTCGGCGTTGCGCCAGCGCGTCGCGCCGGTGCCGCTGCACATCGCCGTGCCCTGGCCGGCGGCGGCGATGGAGCCGTCCGGCAGCGCCACGAGCGCGCGCAGGTCCGTGCCCACGACCGTGTGCACCACGCTCAGCAGCGCGCCGCGCAGCACCGCCACGTAGCCCTCGCGCCGTCCCTTGGTGGACTCGCCCACCACGTAGACTTCGGCCGGTGCGCCGGGGCCGCCCGCCGCCGGCGCTGCCGCCGCCGCGTTCCAGCGGACGTTGGGCGGGCCGTCCACCGGCACGATGCGCCCGCCCTCGTAGCGCAGCACGGCGCCGCCGGTCGTGACGAGCACCGCCGCGTCCGCGCCGGTGGGCACCACGCGCGCGAGGTCGTCATAGGGCCCGCGGCCCAGCGCGCGCCAACCGGCGCCGTCGTGGTGCGCGATCGCCCCGCCGGCGCCGGCGCGCCATACGTCGCCGGGGCTGGTGCCGGCCAGCGCGTAGACCGCCAGGGGCGTGGCGTCGCCGAGCGGCGCCAGGAGGGGGTCCCCGTCCACGGAGCGCGTCCACACGGTGCCGCGCTCCTCGGCGACGAACAGGCGCTCGGGCGTGCCCCACACGGCGGTGAAGCGCGCGTCCGGGCTGGCGGCGAGCCGCGTGAAGCCGGCGGCGCCGAGCTGCATGAGCACGCCGCCGTCGCCCGCCACGAAGAGCGCGCCGGGGCGCGGCCCCCACACGGCCCGCAGGCGCGCGGGCGAGGGCTCGACCATCGGCCGCCACACGCCCTCGGGCTCGCGCGACAGCACCTCGCCGCTCGAGCCCACGGCGTAGTAGCGGCCCACCTCCGGGAAGCCGATGACCGATTCGAGGTCCGCCTCCACGCCGACGACTTTCTCGGGGCGCCAGCGGTTGGCCTCACGAACCAGCACCGTCGCGTGGTCGCCGACGGCGAACACGCGGTAGGGGTCCGCGGCCCAAAGCCCGCGCAGCGTGTTGGGCGTGCCGGTGTCCTCCGTGCTCCAGCCGATGCCGTCGCAGCGCAGCGCCCGGCCGCCAGCGCCCACGGCGACGACGTCGACGGGGCTCGCCGACCAGACGGCGTAGAGGTTGGCGCGGAAGGTGCCTGCGAGGGCGGCGGCGCGGACGCGGCCGGCGCCGCGGAGCGCCGCGCCGGGGGCGCGCGCGTGCAGCAGCGTGCCGGCGGCGCCGGCGAGCCACGCCTCGCCGGGTGCCGAGGCGTGCGCCGCCACCAGCGCGTTGCCGGCGGGGAGCGGCGACAGCCAGCTCCAGCCGTCGCGCGAGACGACCGCGTCACGCACCAGCTCGCTGCAGGGCACGCGCAGGAGCGGCGGGGGGCTGCGCGGGGGGGTCATGGTGGCGCCCACGATTCGCTCGCAGGCCGCAGCGCCCAGACCGGCGGCGCCGGCGAGGAGCGCGGCCAGGACGTGGAACGATCGGACGCGTTGCACCGTCGGAGCAACGTAGCACCGCGCGCGCGCAGCCGTCCACGCACGCCCGGAGCGTGTTAAACGTCGGGAGGGACAGGGACGAGCGCAGGAGGAGCCACATGACGACAGCGCGAGGCTCGGCGACATGGCGGATGGCGGTGGCGGTGGCGGCGGCGGCGGCGGCGGCCGCGGCAGCGGCGGCTGCGGGAGCGCGCCCCGCGGCGGCGGCGAAGGCGGCGCCGATGGTCGACGCCGACGCCAGCACGGGCAACTTCGACGTCACGCCCGACGGGTCGTTCATCGGAGGGCACCGTGCGCCGATACGCGCGCTCGCGTACGCGCCCGACGGGACGATCCTGGCGTCGGGCTCCGACGACGGGAACGTGGTGCTGTGGAATCCCGACACGCACGACCAGCTGCGGGCGTTCACCGTGGGCGGGCTCTCCATCCGCGCGGTGGCGTTCGCCAAGAACGGCAAGGATCTGGTGGTGGCGGTGCTGCACGGCACGATGCTGTCGTTGTGGAAGGCGGATACCGCGGAGAAGGTGTGGGAAGTGGCGCCGACCGACGGGGGCGTGCTGAGCGCGCTGGCGATCAAGGGCGACGTCGTCTGGGTGGGCGACCTGACGGGCACGATCGCCGGGGTGAAGCTGAAGGACGGCAAGAAAGCGGGCGGCTGGAAGGCGTACGAAGCGGAGGTGCGCTCGCTGTCGGCGTCGGCGAAGGTCGGCCTGCTGGCGGCGTCCGGGGACCGCGACAGCGCGCACTACTTCGCCCCCCCGAAGGGAAAGCGCGTGCGCGACGTGTCGTTTGCCGAGGGGTCGTTCGTGGCGATGTCGCCCGACGGGCGCCTGGTGGCGCTCGCGGGGGATCTCGACAAGGAAACGGCCAGCGGCGAGAAGCTGACCGGGCCGGGAGTGCTCGTTCTGGACGTGCCCGACGGCGACGAGATCACGCGCGTGGGGATGGGGGCGGGCGCGGGCGCGCACGTGGCCGGCGTGGCCTGGCACGAGAGCGGCAAGCTCATTGCCGTGGCGATGACGGCCGGGCCGTCGATGGCGATGGAGCTGAACCCGAAGAAGTTCTTCTACAGCGAGCTGGGGTCGAGCCGGGCCTCGGTGACGTTCTCGGCGGACGGGACACGGCTGGCGCTCGGGGCGAGCAACTCGAGCGGCCTAGTGAGCGCCTACCGCGTGACGGCGAAGTAGCCCGCCGCGCACGGGCGCGACGTGTCGCGCCGTCGTGCTAGCATCGCGCACAGATGGCGAACATCCGGGGCACGATGGTGATGGAGCCCGGCGCCGAGGCGCCGAAGCCGGAAGCGCCGAAGCCGGGCGCGCCGGCTCCCGCGGCCCCCGGGGCTGCGGCGGCGAAGCCCGGCGCACCGGCGGCGGCGCCGGCGGCCGCGGGAGGCGCCGCGGCGGCGAAGCCCGGCGCACCGGCGGCGCCAGCGGAGCCCGCCGCGCCCGCGGGAAAGTCGTACGGCGCAGCCGCGAAGGCGGGAGCTGCCGGTGCGGGAGGCGCGGCCGGAGCCGGCGGTGCGGCGGCCGCAGGGGGCGCCGCGGGCGCCGCCGCGGGCGCGCCGAAGCCAGGTGCGCCGAAGCCGGGCGCGCCGGCCCCGCCCGCGATGGGAAAGCCGGGCCCGCCGTCCGCCAAGCTTGCGCCGGGAAGCTCGGCGCGTGCCGGCCTGCCGATGTCCAAGCGCGCGCCCGCCGTCCCCGCCGCGAACCGGCCGGCGCCGGCGAAGCCGCAGGGCGTCGTCGTGCCGGGCGCGCCGGGCAGCGAGTTCGTCGCGCGGGCCTGGGCGGAGTACGCCGGCGAGGCGGTCGGCAAGCTGTACCTCGTCGTCAAGCGCAGCTACGACCTGCGCGACGGCGCGCCGGCGGTCCCGTCGCGCGCCCGCTTCCCGATCTTCGAGAACGACGTCTTCTTCACCGGCAACAGCCCGATGGAGTCGAGCGTGCGCCACGAGCGCGACCTCTGCCCACCCAAGGTCGCCACCGACGTCGTCGTCAACGGGCGGGCCTACGCGCCGGAGGGGCGACCCGTCACCGAGCTCGTCGTGTCCGTCGAGGTGCAGGGACACGGCAAGAAGGAGGTGCTGGTCACCGGCGACCGCGGCGCGCTGTTCCCCGACCCGGACCAGTCCCTGACCACGCGCGAGGTGCGCTTCACCGCGCCGCGCCCGTTCCGCGAGATGCCGCTCGTGTGGGAGCGCGCTTACGGCGGCTCGGATCGCCTCGCCTTCGCCGACCCGCTGCCCTATATGAAGAACCCGATCGGCACGGGCTTCCTGATGGGCGCGACCGATCGTCCCTACGGCTACCTGCTGGTGCTGCCGAACCTGGAGGATCCCGCCCAGAAGCTCGTTCCGAAAAAGCTGGAGGTGGATCCGGCGAACTGGGCGACGGGGCCGCTGCCGTGCTCGCTGGGCTGGTATCCGCGCTACTGGCTGCCGCGCGCCGAGCTCATGGGCAACCCGGACCCGGGAATCCCGATGGAGGAGCTCTTCCCCGACGGTCTCCCCGAGGGCGTCAAGATCGAATGGAAGCCGACTGACATTCGCTATTACAACGGCGCGCCGGCGGGCCTATCGGTGGGGCCGCTTGCCGGCAACGAGACGATCGTCCTGACGAACGTGCACAGGTCGAAGCCCCGCTACGTCGTGACGTTGCCCGGCGACAAGCCGGCGGCGACCTGGGATCCGGGGGACGGCGTGCCTCGCCTGGCGAAGCTGACGCTGGGGACGGTAGCGCTGCAGATGGAAGAGGAGCGCGCCTACCTCACGTGGCACGCGGCCTGCGACATCACCGGCGTGTTCGTCCCGCGCTTCATGGGCGACATCAAGATCCAGGTCGGCTGACGGCGCCGCCGGGGCACGCCGCCGCCCGCGCACGGACGCGCCGCACCCGGCCGCGCCGCCGGGGCGCGCCGCCGCCCGCGCGCGGACGCGCCGCACCGCACCGCGCCGCCAGGGCGCGCCGCTGCTTCACTTCACGCGCAGCGGCCCGGAGCGCGACAGGCTGCTGCCGACCTCGACCACGAACTCGTACTCGTCGGGGAGGCCGGCGCTCCAGAGCGCGGCGGCGCGGCCGCGATGCACGTCGGCCGCGACGGTCGCGGCGAGGCGGTCGGTGCCGCGCACCAGCACGCGGAAGCTGACCGGCGTTCCGTCGGCATAGCCGTCGGCGATGACTTCCATGGGCACCTGCGCGCCGGGCGCGGCCGCGGCTTCGCCCCAGCGCGCGCTCACCAGCGCCTGCGGCCCGCCGGGCACGGCGCCCGCGGCGGCGCCGCCGCCCGTGCCGGCCAGCCCCGCGGCGTGCTGCAGGATGCGCAGCCGCCTCCCAGGGTGGGCGAGCAGCGCGTCGAGCTTGTGGGCGCGCACACCCAGCTGGTGCAGCGTCTGGTTCAGCTCCTGCGTGCCCTCTTTTCCCGACAGCAGCGTCAGGCGCGCCTGGGCGACGTCCACCTGCAGCTCGTTCCAGTGCTTCAGGGCCCCGGCGATCGTGCGCTCCAGGGCGGCGAGGCGCGCCTCCGTGGCGTCGAGATCGGCGAGCCGCTCCTCCAGCGCGTCACGCGCCTGGCGGTGCTCGCTCTCGCTGCCGAGCCGCAGGGGGGTTGCCACGCGCGAGGCGCCTTACCCCAGCGGGCCCGCGGAAGCCACGTTGATGAGCGTGTCGACCTTGCTGCCGACGCGGTCGATGCGCTCCTGCATGCGCTGCTCGCGCTCGAGGGCAACGGCCACGTCCGCGCGCAGCTTGTCGAGCGCGGCCTGCACCGTGGAGGCGAGCGCGCGCTCCTCGGCGAAGGCGGCGTCCAGCGCGGTGATGCGCTTGTCCAGCTCGGCGTGCTTGCGGTCGAGGACCTCGACCCTGGCCAGGATCTCTTCCTGGCTGAAGTTCAGCTTGGGCAACGCGGCTCTCCTCCGTTGCGGTTGCGACCGGCGCGGCCATGCTACTACCATTGCCGCCCATGGCGAAGCGGGACAAGCGCCGCAAGAGCAAGGGCGCAAGGGGCGGG
>DASYRF010000215.1:0-12315 GCA_036004705.1 Myxococcota bacterium | reverse complement strand
GGACTGGCGGCGGGCCGGCGAGCTCAACGCCCTCCTCGGCGATCTCTCGGTGCGCGCCATCTGGTGCGGGCGCGGCGGCTTCGGCGCGGCGCGCATTCTCGACGCCGTCGATCTGGCCGCCGTGTGCGCCGATCCGCGCCCGCTGGTGGGCTTCTCCGACGCCACGGCGCTCCTCTGCGGGCTGTGGGCCGGCGCGCGGCTCTGCACGGTGCACGGGCCGCTCGCCGCGGGCGCGCCGCACATGACGCCGCGCACGGCCGAGGCGCTGTGGAAGCTGCTCTCGGACCCGCGGCCGCCGGGGAGGCTCGACGCGCCCGGCGAGCTGCACGCATTGCGCGCCGGCCGCGCCGCCGGGCCCCTGATCGGCGGCAACCTCGCCACGCTGGCGGCGCTCTGCGGCACGCCCTTCTTCCCGGCGCTCGATGGCGCGGTGCTCTTCCTGGAGGAAGACCCCGGCGATTCGCTCATGGCGCTCGACCGTGCCCTGACGCAGCTGCGCCTCTCCGAGGCGCTGGGTCGTGTGGCAGGCGTCGTGCTCGGCGCCTGGCCCGGCGATCCCGCGGCGGCGGCTCTGGTGGTCGAGGCGCTCGGCGCGCGCGCCGTCCCCGTCGTGACGGGCTTTCCCGCCGGACACGGCACCGAGAACGTGCCGCTGCCGCTCGGGGCGACCGTCGTGCTGGACGGTGAGTCGCTGACCGCGCTCGACGGCGTCGTCGACGGCTAGGCGCGCGGCACGCTGCGCCGGTCCTAGGACCGCGCGGCGAGGGCGGCCAGCGCGTGGCCGGCGCGCTCGGCGATCATCGCGCCGTGCGAGACGATGATCCGGCGCAACGACGGCAGCGCCGCCAGGCGCTCGAGGTGGGCGCGGAAGGCGGGCCGATCCTTCACCAGGAAGCGTCGAACCATGCCGTGCACCCGGGGGCCCCCGGTCGCGCCGAGCAGACGGTAGACGAAGCCGTAAAGCCCGGGGAGGTGCGCCATGTTCGTGACGAGGTCGTTGAAGACCAGCGTCGTGCCGTCGGCGGACGCGACCCGCATCACACCCTCGCCGGCGCGGACACCGTCGAGGTGCTCTAGCGTGACGGCGTCGTCACCCGGAAAGTCGGCGTAGGTCGCGTCCACCGGCACGACCTCCTCGACGCGGCGGCGCGCGCCCGCCGGACATGCGACCCGCGCCTCGGGATAGCGGTCTTTGAAGGCGCGTGCGTCGAGGCGGTGCCACCCGTTGGGCACCAGCAGCCACGCCGGGCGCCCGAGCGCCTCCAGCGCGCGCATCCGGTCCTCGTCCATCGCCACGGCGTTGTGCAGCACCAGCGCCCCGTCCGCCCGTCGCGCGGCCGTCATGACCCGTTTGATCGGACCCTCGGGCAGGCTCCCTTCGACGCGCCACAGGTTCTCCGCCACCGCTTCGACGGGCCCGTGCGGCAGCACCGTCCATGCGTCGTAGGACTTCGGCACGCGCCCGTCCGGACGTCAGTCCACGGTCCAGCGCTTGAAGCGCATGCCCCAGTTCACGCCGACCGCCTCGCCGTCCTTCAGCTCGGTCCACACGTTGGGGTTCTTGATGGGCTCGCTCGTCAGCAGCAGGTGCTTGACGATGCCGTCCTTCACCTCGGTCTCGCAGCGCGCGGGGTCGTACGCCGCGCAGGTCTCGCGCTCAGGACAGAGCGTCTTGTAAGTGGAGTAGTGCAGCTCGCGCCCGTTACGCGTCGCCAGCATCAAGTTGCCGTTCGTCACCAAGAACGTGAGCCTCCCGTCCCAGCCGGCGAGCCTCAGCCCGAGGTGCTGCATGGACTCGACCGTGCGGCGCAGCGCGTCGCTCACCTTCTCCACGTCCAGGCCCTTCTGGTGGACGTCGTCGTACGTGCGCGCCACGCGCGAAAGGAACGCGTAGAAGCAGATCTCGCTGTCGGTCTGTCCCATGATGTACTTGCGGAAGCGCTCGTCCACCTCGGCGAGCGCCGCCTCGCGTACCGCGGGGTCCTGCGAGAAGCCGGCGATCTCTCCGTTGTGGGCGAACACCCAGTTTCCGTATTGGAAGGGGTGGCAGTTGAGGAGCCCGACTTCGCCGACCGTGGCCCGGCGCACGTGCGCCACGAGCGTATACGTCGAGACCACGCCGGAGACGTCGCGAAAGAGCCGGTCCTCCAGCGCCTTCACGTGGCTGCGGAACAGGTGCGGGTAGTCGTTGACGTAGAACGCCACGCCCCAGCCGTCGGGGTGGCGCGCGCTCTGCGCCAGCAGCGCGTTCTCCGCGGCGACGAGCGAGCTGTGCACCTGGCTGGGGACGGAAGACCGGAAGCCGAAGAGACGACACATCTACGGTAAGGATAACACCGCGCGCGCCGCGCGGGAGGGCAGGGCGCTCACCAGCAGAAGTCGCAGCCGGCCGTGGTGCAGCCGGTGAACGGATCGCCGCCGCAGCCAGGCGACGTGCAGCCGCTGCCGCCGCAATCAGGGTCGGCCGTGCCGCAGCCGCAGTCGCAGCCGTCGCTGGTGCCGCAGTAGAGCGGGTCGCACACCCAGCCGGCACCGCAGCTGCCGCCGCCACAGTCGCCGGGGCAGCTCGCCGCCGATTCGCCCACCTCGCAGGTGCCGTTGCCGCACACCGCCGCGGGTGTGCAGTCGCCGGGGCAGCTCAGCGAGTCCTCGCTCGGGTCGCACGTGCCGTCCCCGCAGAACGCGCAGGCGCCGCAGTCGGCGGCGCACGACGTGCAGTCCTCGGCACAGGTCGGGCACGTGCCGGGCGCGTCGCAGGTACCGTCGCCGCACGCGCCGGGGCAGGCGCCGCAGTCGGCCGGGCAGCTCGTGCAGGTGTCTCCAGGCGCCTGGCAGAACCCGTCGCCGCAGGTCTCGGTGCAGGCGCCGCACTCGCTCGGGCAGTTGGCGCACGTTTCCCCCGCGCCGCACACACCGTCGCCGCAGCTCGCCGCGCACGGGCCGCAGTCGAGCGCGCACGACACGCACGACTCGCCGGGCTCGCACGTGCTGCTTCCGCAAAACGCCGGGCAGACGTCGCAGTCGTCCGGACAGCTCTGACAGGTCTCGTCGTCGCCGCACGTGCCGTCGCCGCAGCGGTTCCCCGAGCGGGTCTGGATGACGCAACTGGCGGCCAGCGCCGCGCTCGCCACGGCGAGGGTCGCCGCGCCTGTGAGCCAGCCCCCGCGGAGCTGCCTGACGACCACGCCGGTGCGCCACATCGACCCTCCTCTACCAACAGTACAAACAGCCGCCGCTGCAGCAGAACATCGGCGCGCAGCCAGCGCCCGGGCCGCAGTCCGGATCGAGGCCGCCGCACCCGCAATCGCAGTAGAAGTTCCCGCAGTACGAGGCCGGGCAGCGCGTGAAGTCCCAGCCGGCCCCGCACGTCGAGCAGTCGCCGGGGCAGTTGGTGACGTTCTCGGTCGGCGCCGAGCAGACCCCGTCGCCGCACATGATGCACGAGCCGCAGTCGTCCTCGCAGCTCGCGCAGTCCTCGATGCCGGCGTCGCACGTGCCGTCCCCGCAGAACGGACAGATGCCGCAATCCGGCTCGCAGGTGTCGCAGGTCTCCGAGCCGCCGCACGTGCCGTCGCCGCAGGCGCCCGGGCAGGCGCCGCAGTCCGCGGCGCAGGTTTGGCAGGTGTCGGGCGGCGGGCAGATGCCGTCGCCGCAGCTCACGCTGCACGCGCCGCACTCGCTGGGGCAGGTCGCACAGGTTTCGTCGTCGGTGCAGGCGCCGTCGCCGCACGTCGCCGAGCAAGGCCCGCAATCGAGCTGGCACGTGAGGCACGTCTCGGGCTGCTCGCACAGCCCGCTGCCGCAGAAGGGCGGGCATACGCCACAGTCCTGTTCGCAGTTGCCGCAGTTCTCGTTTGGGCCGCAGTTCATGTCGCCGCACGAGGGCGTGTTGCGCACGGGCACCACGCACGAGGCACCCGCGAGCAGCGCGAACACCCCTGCGGCCAGCGTTCTCATCTCGCCGGACCGAGCCATGGAGTTTCCCCTTTGCACCCCATTGTGGCGCATCGGTCCGGCTCGGATCCAGTCCTGTCCGCAGCTCGGGCTCAGAGGATGTGAGTGATCCCTAGGTCCCGCCGTCGCCGTCGCTGTCGTCGTCGTCGTCGCTGCCGCCGCTGGGCGCGGCGGGGATGACCACCGGCACGGACAGGTCTCCCGTCGGCGCCGCGGTGTGCGCGCCCATGCCGGGGCTGGGCGGCCCTGAGCCCTTGACGTAGCCGACCGACCCAGTCGAGCCGCTGCCGTCGTCGGCGACGCTCGCGCCGAACTTGCCCGCGCCCGGCCCCGGCGGCGCGCCGGCGCCCTCCAGCGCACCCGCCATGCCGGCACCCGGGCCGGGAACGCCCCCCGCGCCTACCTCCAGGCCGGCCCCCGCTGCGCCGGCGCCCACGCCCATGCCGGGCCGTGCCACCGGCGGGCGGCCCATGACCGGCTCACCCGGCTCGGCGCCGTCCATGCCCGGCGTGACGGAGATTCCCGGCCGCGGCCCTTTCGGCCCCGCGCCGGGCCGCCGCGCCGCCGCGCCCGCGCCAGCGCCCTCGGTCTTGGCGGGCAGGAACTGCGGGTTCGACAGCGTGCCGCGGACGTTGAACCCGTAGTAGCCGTCGCTGCGCGTCGCGCGCGTCAGGCTGGGGCTGCCCATCAGCATCGTGAACTTGCGGCTTTCTTTTAGATAGTCCTCGCTCACCTTGAACTTCACGTAGCCGGCCAGCGTGCTCGAGCCCAGCCGGTCGCGAAGCATGATGAACCCGGCGTAGCTTCCCTCGGCGTCGCCGCCGGCGGCCTCGAACTCCTCGGCCGTGGCCCGCCCGTCCTTGATGTCGAACACCGCCGAGAAGCGGCCCAGGGACAACCCCTTCTCCATCTCGATGCCCTCCGAGGCGAGGTAGGCGAGGCTGCCGGTGAGGCCGGCCTTGATATGCGCACCTTTGTCGCCGACCATCCCCTCCACGATCGTCATCTCCAGCCGGCCTTTGGCGTTCTTCAGTTTTTTCTCGGGAAGCTCCACGTCCAGCTTGGCGACGACGCCGCCCTTCACCGGCACGCCGGTCAACGCCTGCAGCGCGGCGAAGTCGTCCAGCCGTACGCCCGAGGCCTCGATGCTCAGCTTCACGCCGCCGGTGTCTTCGGCGTAGTGGGCCTCGATCTCGCCGCCGGCGAGCTCGGCGTCGAGGCTCACCGACAGGCTCCGCCCCAGGAGCGCGAACAGTCCGGCGCGCGCGTTCACGTTCGTCACCACGTACGTCTGCGGCGGGTCGTCCTTGTTGCGCGAGGGCATCGTCACCGAGAGCTTGTCGATGTGCACGCCCGTGCCCCAGCTCGGCTCGAACCCCTCCAGCTCCACGTCCACGCCGAGGTTGGCTTCGACCTGCGTGATGATGTTCAGCGCCAGCCGGTCGAACGGGAACGTGACGTAGCCGAAGATGATCAGAGCGGCGAGGAAGAACGCCGGATAGCCGGCGAAGCGCACCAGCGTGGCGGCCTTGGGCAGCGCGGGCAGTTGCATGGCTCGTCGTCGTCTCCCGTCTCTTCCTTACTACGCGGCCCGCGGGGCGGCCACTAGTCGCCCACCGGCGCTTCCGGCGGCGGGGGCAGCTTCACGGGCGGCATGCCCGGGCGAGGCCCCTTGCCCAGGCGCTCCACCGGCGGTGCTCCGGGCACGCGCGCCGGCACCGGGCGTCCGGTCGGTCGCGCCCCCGGCTTCATGTCGAGCTCCACCTCGCCGTCGCCCAGGTCCTCGTCGCCCCTGTCCGCGGCGCCCGCGGCGGCTGCCTTGCCGGGGCCGACCGGCGCGGCCCCCTCGTCGCCTTCGGCTCCTTCGTCGGGCGCCGGCTTCTCTAGGGGCGCCACGCGGATGTAGGTGGCCACCTCCATCTCCACGTTCAGCAGCGACTTGTCGCTGAAGTCGACGCGCATGTTCAGCCGCTTGATCACGAACACGAACTGGGGGTCGGTTTCCAGCCGCTTCATGTAGTCGGTGATCTTGTGCAGCTCCACGCGGCGGAACTTCACCTCCACGGTCGCCTCGTCGTACTTCTTGCCCTTGGCCGGCGTTCGCTTCTCCGAGCCGAAGCTGTCCACGGCGATGCCCGACGTGCCGGCCACTTCCTCCAGATGGCCCTTCAGCGAAGGTACTTCACGGTCGAGGCGCGCCTCGTGCGCCTTGCGCTCGCCCTCGCGTGCACCGTAGTCGGCGGCGGCGGCCTCGATGTCGGCGAGGGACGTGGTCATCTCGTCCAGCCGCTCGCGCCGCTCGGCGATGGCCGACGACGAGAAGAACCAGCCCACGAAGAGCACGAAGACGAGGAGCACGCCGCCCAGCGACGCGACCAGCATCCGCTCGCGCTCGGCGAGCCCCTCCCACGCCACGTCGAGCCGATCCAGCAGCTGGTTGAGCTTCTCCTTCATGCGCGCCTCACGGACAGGTCGACGTGATCGTCAAGGAGAACTCCTTGCGCGTCTTGTCGATGGTGGGACGCACCTCGCCGGGCTTGAACTCGGTGAAGCACGCCGTGTACTCCTTCAGCGCGCCGACGATGCGGTCCTCGTCGCCCGCCTTGTCGATCAGCCCCTTGATGAAGGTCTTCTTCGGCTTGATGTCGAGCTCCTTGATGTCGACGACCACTCCGTCGGGGCCGCCAGGGATGCGCGCCGACATCTCGCGCAGCAGATCGTAGGCCGTGGCGTCGGGCAGAGGGTTCTCACCGGCGGCGCCTCCGCCGAGCACCTCGCGCGAGGCGGCTTCGAAGTCGGTGATCTCCTTGCCCGTGATGGCCTTGGTGACGGCGCCCAGGCGCGCGTGCAGCGACGACTCCTCCGCGTCGAACACGCGTAGCCGCGCGTACACGCTCGCGCCCCAGAGCACCGCCAGCCCGGCGGCGATGGCGGCGGCGCGCACCAGGCGGTCGCGGACGAAATGCGTGGCGGCCTTGAAAGCCAGGTCGCCGCGGCGGAAGTCGGGCACCTCGCGCGCGCCGGGGCCGCCGGACAGCGCCAGCCCCAGCGCTCGGGCGAAGAGAGGCCCCGCGAGAGGCATGACGCCGGGCACGTCGGCGACGGCGTCGAGCGGGCGGCCGGCGACGCCCGTGCAGGACTCCAGAAAGACGTCGATGCCGCGCACGAGCGCGCCGGGGCCGCAGAGCAGCAGCTCGGCGACCTGATCGGCGCCGGCGCCGGCTGCGACCCTGTCGGCCAGCAGCGTGCGCTTCACCTCCATGCCCAGGGGGGCGAGGCCGCTGCGCAGGGCGCCGTCCAGCTTGCCGCGGTCGCCGCCGCGTACCGGCGCTCCGTGCGGCAGTGCCTCGCCCTGGTGCCGGACGATGGCCTCCGCCTCCTCGGGCGTGCAGGAGAACGCGTCGCCCACGTCGTGGTGCACCTGCTCCAGCCCCCGCGCGACGATACGGCTGAAGCGGAGCTTGCCGCCGGCGACGATGGTGACGGCTGTGTGGCGGTCGCCGATCTCGACGACGGCGGCAGGGCGGTGGTCTTCGCCGAGCACCCGGCGCGCAACGGCGGTCAGCACGGCGGGGCCGTACAGCACCCCGCGCGGCTCCAAGCCGGCGGCCTGCGCGGCGTGGATGGTGCGCTCGACCGAGGCGCGTTGCGCCATCGCCACCAGCACGCGCGCGCCGGTGGGGCGCCGCTCCAGCAGGCGGTGGTCGCGTACCATGTCTTCCAGGGCGAACGGGACGGTCCCTTCCAGCTGGAAGGGAAGGGCCTTGTCGATCTTGGCCGGCTCGGTGAAGGGGAACGCCAGCACGCGAGCCGCGGCGGCGGCATCGTCGGCGGCCACCATGATCTGCTCGCCGGCGTAGCGGCGCTCGGCGGCGAGGGCCGCGAGGGCGGTGGCGGTGCGCTCGGCGGCGGGCTCGGGGCCAGCGGGGATGGGGCGCTCGGCGGCGAAGGCGACCTTGGCGTCGCGGAAGGTCTGCTCCAGCTCCACGGCGCGCACCGCGTGCTTGCCGACGTCGATGCCGATGATGCGATGGGCCATGCGCGGGACTCCTACTCTTCCCGGTAATAGAGGATGGCGCCGCGGGAACGATCGTCGGCGGCGGTCTTCGAGGAGTCGACGGTGAAAGTGATGCGCGACACCGCGCGCCCCGACGTAGCCTCGGAGGTGATGGTGTAGATGTCGGACGTGAAGGAGAGGATCGGGGCGAGCTTGGTGGCGCTGATGATGGGGCAGCCGTAGATCTCCTGTCCGGCGTTGAAGGCTCCGACGATGTCGCTGACGCGCCCCATGCGCTGGAACTGGAGCACGGTGAGGAACGCGGCCGTGCACTGGTTCATGATCGTCGGGTCCGGACCAAGGCAGTAGTTGTTGTAGTCGGCCTCCTCAGAGACGGCCTCGCAGAGGAGCGCGCGGACCATTTCGGGGGACGCGCAGTTGATGTTGACCTTGCCGGCGCCGCCGTCGCTGGGGAACACGGTGATCGCGGGTCCGAGCGTGGTCCACAGGTCGTCGCCGACGCCGTAGGCGAGCTGCACCTCGTCGCGCGAGCAGTAGGGATAGTCCTTGCGCACGTAGGGGTCGGTACCGAAGAGCTGGTAGGGGTCCGACTCGCCGGCGCCTCCCGAGACCGCGGACGGGTTGAGCGGGTCGGTCATGGTAGTGTCGCGGTCGGCCCAGTCGAGCAGCGACGAGATCAGCTCCTCGCGCGAGACGGCGGCGCCGTCGGGGCCCATCTCCTCGAACAGCGGGTTGTACTTGGCGTTGGCGAACAGCGACATCAGCACGTGCACGGCGGCGGGCTTGCGCGTGACGTTGGGCATGAGGTTGACGCCGCACTCCTCGTTGATGGCGACCTCGAAGTAGCCGTCGAGATCGCCGAGCCCTTCGGTGCTGACGCTGGCGGAGAGGTCGAGGCCCAGCGAGCCGCCGATGGACCCGGCGTTGAACGGCTCCATCAGGATGCCGGCGATGAGGGTCAGCGGAATGGGCGGCAGCCCCGGGATGGCCGAGATGGCGTTGTTGAGATCCGTGGAGAAATGCATGATGACGCGGCTGAGGTTCATGCCGGAGCGCGCCAGGTAGTAGGCCTTGAGGTCATCGCGCAGGTTCGTCGCCATGCCGTAGTTCACGCGGGTGTTGAGGGCGAACTCGGCGAGCACGGCGGTGAGGACCGTCACGACGATCATCACCATGACGAGGGCGATGCCGCGCTGGCGCGGGCGCGCAGGCGCGCCGCGCTCGGCGCCGCGGCCGAGCCCGAGGCCTCGCAGCGTCAGCGGCGTGTTGAGCGTGCGCCAGGCGGCGCGGAGCGCGGCGGCGATCATGGGGGCGTCGGGATCGCGAGCCCCGAGGGGAGCTCGAGCGCGGGCGATCCGCAGATGGGTTTCTCCAGGAAGAGGCGCACGATGGTGGCGTAGGTGATGTCCTCGCCGCGCGCGTCGTGGAACACCAAGGTCAGGCGCACGGCGCGCGGCAGGCGGTCGGGGTGGCCGGTCGCCTCGGTGGTGTCCCACTCCTCCAGCCAGTCGCCCTCGTCAGAGGCGAGCGGATCGAGCGCCTCGGCGGTGAAACGTACGACGTCGCTGACCACGACCGACGCCTTGCCGCCGGTCTCGGGGCGGTCGTCGATGTGCGCGGCCTCGCGCCGCCACAGCGCCAGCGTCCCGCGCGCCTCGGGGTCGTCGGCCACCCAGTAGCTCAGCTCGTTCTGGTCGCTCTCGTTGGCGTCTTTCACCAGGCGCGTGTGCGAGAACGACACGAAATCGAGGCGCGAGCCGCCGGCGTCCGAGCGGATGCGGAACTCGGTGACGAACGTACGGTTCTCGATGGCGGTCGCGACCGGGACGATCCACGCCGAGGCGACCTCGTGGCTCAGGCGCTCGATCGCCAGCCGTGCCATGGCCACGCGGTCCATCGATTTCTCGACAGAGTCCTTCACGTGGAAGGAGTTCGACATGCTGGCCCAGGTGACCGCCGTCATCAGCGCCATGATGCCCACGGCGACGAGCACCTCGATGAGCGTGAAGCCCCGGCTGGCGCGCGCGGTTCTCATCGCCGGCCCCCGGGCGTCGGCGTTGCCGGCCTCGACCCGATGCCGGTTCCGGTTCCGGTTCCTGCTCCGGTTCCGGTTCCGGTTCCGGTTCCTACTCCGGTTCCGGTTCCTGCTCCGGTTCCCGGAGCCCCCGCGCCCGGGATGGCGCCCATCCCGGGAAGCCCCAGCGACGCGCGCGACGGGTCGGTGATGTAGAGCACCAGGCGGAACGACTGCTCGCCCAGGCCCACCTCGGTCCAGCTGACCGTCAGCTCCAGCCGGCGGATAGCCTGCGCCAGGGACTCCGTCACCGTCGGCAGGAGCTCCAGTGCGAAGGTGAGCGTGGTCGGGTCGAGCCCCAACGCCGCCAGGGCGTCGCCGCCGCCCGCCGCGCCGCCGCCACTCGAATCGCCGCTCTCCGCGTCCTCGCCGCTCCCGGTGCCGCCCGTCAGCGCGCTCGCCAGCGCGCCCACGTCGGACACGTTGACGTTCATCTCCACCTTGATGACGCACGCCTTCCAGCGGACGTCGTCGCGGCCGCGCTCCGCGAACGTCCCCTCGTCGCAGTTGGTCTCGGCCTCGTCGGTGAAACCGGTGCGCTCGACCTCCAGCGACAGCGACTCCATCTTCTCGCGCGCCAGCAGCGTTGCGGCCTCCAGCGTGCGCGCCTTGCGCGTGGCGACGATCGCCGACCCCTGGCCGTCCATGATGGCCACCAGCGCGAACGCCAGGATGGCCATGGCGATCATGACCTCCAGAAGCGTGAACCCGGCGGTGGCGCGGCGGCGCGGCGTCATTCGACGACCTCCTCGTCGGGCGCCTCGAAGTGGCGCATGTCGTCGGGCAGCGCCATCTCGCCGGAGATGACCTTCGCCTTGCCGGTGACCGGTGGCACGTAGACCGTGAACACCGACTCCCCCGAGCGCAGCTCCACCACGGCGCGCTCCGTCATGCCGCCGGGCCAGAAATAGAGCTCCGCCTTGCCCGCGCGCGCCGGCTCCGTCATGTGCTCGGCGAACACGAGCGTGACCTTCACGTCCGACGGCAGCGCGTGCGGCTTGAGCGCGCTCATGCCCTCGAAGGTGCTGAAGGCCGGCTTGGGAAAGCGCGGCGCGCGCCCCGACTCGGCCAGGCCGTTGCCCTCGACGCCGCCGAACAGGCTCCCCAGCACGCCCAGCCCGCCGCCGCCGCCAGCCGGCGTGGCGGGCATGCCGCCCGGCATGGCTGGAGCAGGCGAGGCGGGGGCGTCGGCACCGTCCGCGGGCCCCTCGCCGGCGACCGCGTCCTCGGGGTGCTCGTCGTCGCGGCCGGGGACCTTGTCGCGGTTCTTCAGCAGGAAGCGCCCGTCGGCCACCTCCGCCGACACCTTGTTCGCGTCGAGGTCGAGAACGAGCCGGTGCGCCCGGCCGGTGGAGGCGGCCTCGGCCCAGAGGAACTTCACGGCCGCGGCGATCTCGCCCGCGCTGCGGCGCAGGTCGGCGCGCGTGATGGCGCTGAGCCCGTAGCCGGCAGCGCCCAGGACAACGCCGATGATGGCGAGCACGACCAGCAGCTCCATCAACGTCATCCCGCGCGCCGCGCGCGCGAGGGACAACGTCGTCCCGCGCGCCGGGTACGCCGATGCCGGCGTCGTTCCGCGTTCTATGGGTGCGCGTGGGCGCATCGTCACTTCGGCCAGACGTCGTCCTCGGTGTTCGGTTTCTTGTCCGGACCCACCGACCACAGGTCCCAGCCCGTCGAGTTCTTCTCGCCAGGGCAGGCGTAGTTGTACGGCGTTCCCCACGGATCGCTCAGCGAATGCTTCTTCAAGTTCCCCGTGGCGATGAGGTCGTTCAGCGACGGCGGGCAGTTGCCGCTGTCGCTGATGTACACCTCGATCGCGCTCTCCATCGTCTTCATGTCCTGCTCGGCGGTCTTGACCTTCGCCTTGCCGAGCTGCGGCAGCACCGCAATGGCCACGGCGCCGGCGATGAGCCCCAGGATGGTGATGACCACCAAGATCTCCACCAGCGTCATGCCGCGCGCCGCCGTGCCAAGCCCTTTCTGCGTCTCCATGTGCCTTCTCCGCCTCCCGCGTCGTGCTACTGCGCGAACTCGTTGATCTTCAAGAGCGGCATCAGAATCGAGAACACCACGAACCCCACCATGCCGCCCAGGATGAGGATCGTCAGCGGCTCCAGCGTCCGCATCAACATCGTCACGCGCGTGCCCACGCGCGACTCGTAGGCTTTGGCGACGTTCGCCAGCATCTCTTCGAGCTGGCCGCTCTTCTCGCCGATCGCCACCATGTGGATGATCATCGGCGGGAACTCGCCGCTGCGCTTGAGGG
>DASYRF010000214.1:0-8892 GCA_036004705.1 Myxococcota bacterium | reverse complement strand
CGGGCAGAGCCCCCCCTAATGGTGGAGGCGCCGGGAGTCGAACCCGGGTCCGGAAGAGGTCGTCCTGTGCTTCTACGTGCGTAGCCGGCGTTTTGTTTAGGTCTGGTGAGCGCCCGCCGACGCGCTCTCACCGAGACCGAGCCATCCTTTATCTCGCCCGCGCGCCGGACAGCAATTCACGCGAGCCAACCGGTTCGATGACCCTTCCCGAGAAGTACCGGTGGACTTCTTCGTTCCGGGGCTACCGCGGACCGTTAGGCCGCGAGAGCGATGGCGTTGTCGTTCGCCGTTACGTTTTTGCCCGGTTGGTACGAGGTCCAGGCGCCTCGGCACGCCACAGCAGGCTTTCCTTCCTCCGTCGAAACCGTTTCGCCCCCATCCGGAATCTAATGTCGCAGACCGGCGAGGGCAAGGCAAGCGCAGCGGTGCGAAGCGGCGAGATGCAACCCGGCCGCGCGACGCGGAGCTACTTCACTAGCCGCAGGTGGCCGCGTCGAATCTCGCGCGCGGCGGGCTCGGCGGCGGCGGCGGCAGCGGGGGGCGTCGGCGCTGCCGGTGGCGGCACGGTGGCGGTCGGGGGCCTACCGGGCCCACCGGGCGTGCCGGACGCGGCGGGGGCGGCACGGCGGGCGGGCTTGCGGCGTCGCACCGTGCCCTCCGGGGTGGCGCGACGACCTCGCCCACTACCGCTGCGTGGCTTCGGGGAAGCGCCCGGCGTGGCGCGCTCAGCGGGTGCGCGGCCTTCGGCCAGGCGCTTCGCGCCCGAGGGCGCCGCGGTCGGGGCGCGCGGCGTCTCCGCGGTGGCGCCCTGCACCGGCGCGAGGCCGAACGCGCGCGGCCGGGCGCGCCCCGGCGGGCGGACGCCAGCACCGGCGTCCCGACCGGCGGCGGTGCCGGGCACCGCCGCGCCCGTGTCCGCAACGTCCGGCGTGTTCAGCGCCCGGATGAGGGCGCGGCGGACCTCCACCGGAAACGACTCGGGCCAGGCCATGCCGGCGCCGCTCTCGCCCGTGACCGCGAATACCGCCTGCCAGGGGATGCGGCACAAGTGCGGCCGGCGGCTGAACGAGAGCGTCGCGCTGAGCTCGCCGTCGGTCACCGTCAGATCAGGGATGGGCACTTTCATGTCGTAGCCGACTTGCAGCACGAGCCGGAACTCGCCGCGGAAGGCGGATGGCACGTCCACGCCGCCCACTCGGGCGTCGAGGTGCACGAACACCGAGCCGTGCTCGAGCAGACCGCGCACGAAGGCCGGCTTGCTGGGGCGCGCGGGCGGCGGAGGCGGCGGTGCGTCGTCGGCCATGAAGTGATCTAGCGCGCGTGGGTGCGCCGCTGTCAACGTCGCAGTCGTTGCGCGTGCCGCGTGGCGCGTGGCGCGGCTTGACGGCAGCGGCGCAGCGGCCGCGGCGCTCAGCGGCGACCCGGTTTATTTGAAAGGTCGCCCCCCTCTGTTACCATGAACCGATCATGGCGGGGCGCCACGATCCACCTGCCCACGATGCACTGTCCGTTCTGCGCGCGTAACCTCCCCGACGACGCCGCGTTCTGCTACTCCTGCGGAGCTCGAATCGACACGGTGAGCCCTGCGCGCGGGGTGGCCGCGGGCGCGACCCTCGCAGGCGTGGGCGGACCCCAGGCCGTCGGCTTCGCGGGCGCGGCGGCCGCAGCGAGTGTGGCCGCAGGAGAGGCGGCCGCTTTGGCGGGTGCCGAGGACCTACGCCCGGGGCCGTCCGGGCCCGCCGGATGGAACCGGCAGACGCTCATGAGCCCCGGCGGCGTGCCCGGGTTCCGGCTTCCTGCCGGGCCGACGCCCGTGACGGAGCTGCCGGGCGGTTCCGAGCCGACGCCCCTGGGGCCGGCCAGCGCGGCCCGCCTGGAGCTGCCGCACGGGCTGCGCGCCCGGCGAGAGGACTCGGGGCCGTTCGCCGGTGCGGCGGCGGTGGCGGGGGAAGCGGGTCGGATGGCGGCCGCGCCGGCCGCGGCGACACCGCGCCCGACCCATCGCAGCCTCGCCGGTGTGCGCGATTCCATCCTGGAGGAGCGTGCGCGCGCGCGGCAACGCGATGCGGACTACGGCGTCTCCATCGACCGCGTGGACCGCGTCGCGGCGGACGACGTGGCGGCGGCGGCGACGGCGGCCGTGGCGGCCGCACGCGGCGACCACCTCTACGATTCCGACGGCGCCGAGGACAGCCTCGCCACCGAGCTGGTGCGCCGACGCGACCAGCAGCGCAACGTCGTGCTCGTCGTGGCGGCCGCCGTCGTCGCCCTCGGCATGGCGCTCGGCGGCTATCTGATCGGCCGCGCCGGCCACGAGGACGACCGCCTCCGCGGCGCGCACGACGACGGGGACGGCGCGGACGACGGCGACGACCTTGCTGCTGCACCGGGCGACGACCTCGGTGCCGCCAAGGACGACGCCACTGGAGCGCCCGCGGCGCCGACCACCACAGCGGAGGCGGACGGCACCGGGAGCGCGGCAGACGGCGCCGCACCGCGCCTGGGGCACGTCGGGGCGGACGTGACGTCGGCGGGACATCCCGCCGCGCCGGGCGTTACGCACCCGCGCGCCGGCAGCCCGCCGCCACCGGGCACGGCCGGTGTGCCGATCGCCAGGACAGCGGCGGGATCGCGCGCCGCACCGCCGGGACCGGCGACGCCGGCGCCGGCGGCGCCCAGCGCAACCACCGCCGCGCCGGCCACCGCCGCGCCGGTCAGCGATCTCGACACCTACGCGCGTTACGGCAGCGGCTCGGACCACGACCCCGGGCTGACCGATTCTGGCATCGACGAGGCCGGCATTGCCATGGTCGTGCGGCACCATCTCCCGAACATCCGCGCCTGCCTGGAGCGACGTCTCAAGATCAACCCGACGCTGTCGGGGCGCGTCGAGGTGCAATTCACCATCGGCGAGGACGGAGCGGTACCGGCGGCGAAGGTGGTCAAGGACACCGTTGGTGACCCCGCGGTCGGCGACTGCATCGTGGGCGAGATGCGCGACTGGCGCTTTCCACGCCCGGTCGACGGCGCCGTGAACCTCATCTACCCGTTTGTCTTCCCCCCGCGGAAATGACTGATCGGAGCACGATGGAAGGCGGCGGCGAGCTCCTCATCATCAACGGCAACGAGCGCGACCTGCGCGGACTGGTGCAGCTGTTCGCCACGGCGGGGATCATCGCCAGCCCGGCGCAAAACACGGCGGCGGCGCGGACGATGGTGGAGACGAAGTATTTCACGGTGGTGCTGCTGGACGCCGCTGCCGGGCCGGAGCCGGCGGCCGAGTTCCTAGGCTGGCTGCGCGATACGAGCCCATCCACGGAGGTAATCGTCACCACCGACGACCCGAGCTTCGACATCGCCGTCACGTTCTTCCGCCACGGAGCGCTGGACGTCATCCCCAAGAAGCGCGAGCAGGTCGACTACCTCAAGAACCGCGTCCTGGAGGCGAGCAAGGGGCAGAAGCTCGCCAACGAGTCCACCTCGCTGCTGGCGGAGGCGCGTGCCGTCACCGAGGAGTTCTTCAACGTGCTGATGGAGCTGGCGCGCAAGAACCTCGAGCTGAGCGGCTCGACCTCCGACGACGCGCAGTTCATCTACGCGCTCTGCGTCGTCGATCCCGAGGAGCTGCTGGCGGCGGAGCTGACGGCGCTCACCGACGAATTCGACGTGACGCACTGCCTGTCCAACGGCGAGGCGCTCGACAAGGTCGCCACCGGCGGATTCAACCTGCTGGTGGCGCCCGTGGAGAGCGACCTTCCGGGGCGGATGGTGGCGCGCACCGCGCTCAAGCACCGGCCCGAGATGGACGCGTGGCTCTATTCGGGGCGACCCGGCGAGGGGGAAATCATCCCCGTGGAGCCGGGCGGCACGGAAGGCCGGCCGCAGCCGTTCCCGGATCTGAAGACCTTCGCCAGCGGAGTGCTCAAGCGCAAGGCGCGCGCCGGGGCGATGGCACGCGAGCGACGCGCCATCGAGGTCATCAAGTCGCAGAACATCGCCATCGTCCGCAAGTACGGCGCGCTGCGCGAGAAGATCGACACGGCGCTCAAGGCCTCCAAGAACGACTGAGCGGCCGCCGCGCCCGACGCCGCCGAGAAAACGACTAGAGCAAGCGCCCCTTCGGCGCGGCGGAGGGCGCCGCCGTCTTGGGCTGTGCGCTGGACGGCCGCGCGGGGGCGGACGACGGCACGCCGCCTTCGCACCGACACACACAGGGCGCGCAGGCAAGGCAAGGTGGACACGTCTCGGCGCGGAGGGCGGGGCTGGCGCCGGGGCCCGGCCCGGGCGGCCCCGACGGCGGGCCCGACGGCGGGATCGACGGCGCCATCGCTGGGGCGGACGACGGCGCCGCCGACGGCGCGACGCCCGCGTCCCACCAGCCGGCCGAGGCGTCGGCGACGGCCTCCGGCAGGGTCACGTCCGGGTGGCCTGTGCCATCCGGCACGGCCGGCGACGCCGTGCCGTTGCCTGCGCCGCCGGGCCGCGGCGGGGGCATCGCCCCGGTCGTCGCGTCCAGCGGGTCCACGTGGGCGCGCTCGATCTCTTCGATCATCGTCTCGATGGCGGCGACGTCGGCGTACCGCCCGGCGTCCCGCACCAGCGCCAGCGACTTGCGCGCGGCCGCCAGCGTCGGCCAGACGCTGTCCACGTATCGGCGCGCGTCGCGCAGGGCGATCTCGGCCTCCATGCGCTGGAGCGCCAGCTCGGTGTCGCGCGGCAGCGGCGCGAAGAGCCGCGCCCGCGCCACGTACACGCGCGCGGACTCCGTGCCAGTACCGGCGGGCGCCGCCAACATCTTCTCGGCCAGGTCGCGCCACAGCGTCAGCAGCTCCGCGCGCAGGTCCGTCTCGTACTGCATGCGCGGGCGCGCGAGCGGCAGCGCGGCGGGTACCGGAAGCGGGTCGTATTCCGGCCGCCCGACGTAGGACGCCACCGAGAACATCCCCACGCCGTGCTTCACCCACAGCCAGCTGCCCGGCTTGCTCTCGGGTGGGGGCCCGACCGCCTCGATCGACAGCTCGAAACGCTCGGCGTTGCGCTGCATCTGCCAGTACCCGCCGAGCGCCAGCGCCGCGCCCCAGGGCACGAGGATGAAGAAGAAGATCTGGACGGAGAGCTTGCCCCAACCGCCGCGCCGCCCGCTCCCCCCGACGTCGCCGCCGCCGCCCCCACCGGCGGCGCCGCTCCCGCCGCCGCCGCCCCCCGGGCTGCTCCCGCCTCCGCCGCCGCCTTCACTACGGGCGCGTCCCGGCGCCTCGTCCACGCGCTTGCTCAGCGCCAGCTCGCGCTTTACCTCGGCGGCGAGAAGAGAGTCCCCCGTGGCTGCGGCAGCGGGAAACGGCCCCGGCGGCAGCCCTCCTTCCGGGGGCGGCGCGCCCGCGCTCACGGCTGCAGCACGCCGATGTACGGCAGGTTGCGATAGCGCTGGTCGTAATCGAGCCCGTACCCCACGACGAACTCGTCGGGAATGACGAACCCGACGTAGTCGAGCGGAACCTCCGCGCGCGCGCGCGCCGGCTTGTGCAGCAACGTGCAGATCTTCAACGACGCCGGGTGGCGCGTCATCAAGTTCTCCCGCAGATACTGCATCGTCAGGCCGGTGTCGACGATGTCCTCCACCACCAGCACGTGCCGGCCCTCCACCGGCACCGACAGGTCCTGCGTGATCTTCACAACGCCGCTCGTCTCGGTGCGCGAGCCATAGCTGGAGATGCCGATGAACTCCACCGCCACGCGCAAGGGGATGGCCCGGCATAGGTCGGCCACGAACACGAAGCTTCCCTTGAGCACGGCGCAGAGCACGATCTCCTGGGCCGCGTAGTCGCGCCCGATCCGCACGCCCAGCTCTTCGATGCGGGCGGTGATCGCCGCCGCGTCGTGCAGCGGCCGCACGCGCTCCGGCCCATAAGGCGTGACCACCGCTTCCGCGCTTGCCGCCGCCGTCGCCGTCGCCATCGCCGCCTCCACCGTTCGTCGCCCGTCGTTCAGACGGGCGAGTTGTTCATCACTTCGCCGAAGCCCCCCGCCCCGGGCACGATGTACTGGTGGTCGGTGAGCCCGCGCTCCTCGTCCCAACGCTCGCCGGGCACGGTCGCCAGCACGTCCGGGGCGGAGAGCCCGCGGTCCAGACGCACCGCGTAGAGCCGGACGTCGGGGTGGTCGGCGAGCATGCGCCTCACGTACTCGGGCGTCATGACCAGGTTCATGGCCACGAAGCGCGCGCTCGCTCCGCCCTCGACGCTGCGCTTGTAGTGATCGATAGCCATGGACGGCGACGACCCCGTCGCGCCCATCGGGTCGGGGAAGAGCACGATTCGCCCCTCCACGGCGCCTCCGACCTTGGAGCCGTGGATGGCGGCGCCGGTCACCGCACCGGCCGCGTCGGTGACGCGATTCATCACCAGGTGGTCCTGGCGAACGTTGTCGGGAGCGATCAAGTCGGCCAGGTACTCGAACAGCACCTGCGAAGGATACGTCCCGGCGCGCGCCACGCCTACCGTCACGACGTGCGCCCCCGGATCGACCACCTGCCCGCGGTAGACGCCGCACGGGGTGAGCGCCTGCATCCGCGTCGGCAGCGCCGCCTCCACGCGCGGGAACTCGGCATTGATGACGGCACGGAGCAGCTGCTCGTAGAGCGCGCGCACCAGGCGGAAGATCTCCGGGTGGCGCGCCGACGGCGCGCACAGGCGCGCCAGGTGCGTCAGGGCGATGGGATCGGCGAGCACGTGCACGTGGGGGCCGTAGCGGTGCGGCATCTCGCTGACGCGGTAGGGGATGTCGCGGAACTGGCTGTCGGCGGGGCCGGCGCCGGGAGCGGCACCGCCGGGAAGAGGACTTGGCTTGGGTTCGGCGACGGCCATCGCTGCCTCCGGGTGGCCGCGATTGTTATCATCTGCGGCGAGCCGGGCAAAGCCCCGCGGCCAGCGGCCGCCGGGGCCGACCCCACGCCGGCACCGAGACCGACACCGACGCCCATGGATCCCACCGCCCTCATCCCGCACCGTCCGCCGTTCCTGTTCGTGGACCGGCTGTGCGCCTACGACGCGGCGCACGCCGAGGCGGAGCTCGACGTGCGTGCGGCGCTTCCGCTGGCGGCGGACGGAACGCTGTCGGCGTTCCTGGCCGCCGAGGCGCTGGCGCAGACGGCGGCGGCGCACGCGGGCGCTCTGGCGCGCGACGCGGCGGACACGGCGGGGGCGGCGCCGCCCGGCGCGCACCGCGGCGCCTTCGTGCGGCTGGAAGCCTTCGAGGCGCCAGGGACGGCACGCGCCGGCGACACGCTGCGGCTGGTGGTGACGCTGGACCGCGCCTTCGGCGCGCTACGTCGTTATCGCGGCGAAGCGTGGGTCGGTGAGGCGCTCGTGGCGCGCGGCACTTTCACGTTTGCTACCGCCCCTTGACCGCCCCGCCCTCGCTGCGCCACGCTCTGTGCACCGCGCTGCACTCGCAGCTTCCGCCCAGGAGGTCCCGATGTTCGCCGTCCGCCCGTGTCTGCCCGGCGTCGCGCTCCTTGCCTTCCTGGCCGCCGGCGGCTGCAACCGCAACGCCGGGCCCGACTCGGGCGCGGCCGCCGACTCGGGGATGCCGCCGAGCGACAGCGGCGGCGGCACGGACAGCGGGACGCCCGGCCCGCACGGCGGGCGCTACCTCTGGGACCTTGGGTCGGAGACGACCGGCGAGGAGACCTACTACACCGCCAGCACCGCCGGCGGCTTCTTCGGCACGCCCACGGAGACGGGCGACCTGAACTGCGACGGTGTGGACGACCTCTTCCTCGGCAGCATGCGCGCGCCGAGCGGGTTCGCCGGCCCGTGCGCGGCGACCCCGCCCCTGTGCGCCGCCGGGCTGTCGTGCGTCGACGGCACCTGCGCCAAGGTCGACGCCGGCCAGGGCCACATCTTCTTCTCCGACGGCGTCATCGCCGGGCAGATCGACGTCGCCAACCCCGGCACCAACCAAATCACGGAGCTGTGGGGGGCGAACGCCGGGGACTTCTTCGCCGTCGAGGCGAAGATCGCCGACCACAACGGCGACGGTTGCGCCGACCTGCTGGTGGGCGTGCAGAACATCGACGGCCCCACCGGCACCACGAGCTCGAGCGGCGCGCTCTACGTCGTCTTCGGCCGCCCGACCTGGCCGGCGCTCATCGACTTCGCCGACGCGACCACGCCGGGCGTGCTGCGCATCTACGGCGGCGCCGCCGACGACCGCCTGGGGAGCTGGATGGAAGACGTCGACGTCGACGACGACGGCGTGCGGGACATCATGATCGGGGCCGACGCGGCCGACTACCTGGGACGCATGAACGTGGGCGCCACCTACGTGATGCACGGCGACACGAGCTGGAGCGCCACGATGCCCGATACCGCGATCGACTTCGCCGCCGGGCTCCCCTCCGGCACCATGGTCGTCTACGGCATCGACAACTTCGACCACTCCGGCGCGACCCACACCGGGCTCGACATCGACGGCGACGGGCTCGAGGAGATCGTCACCTCGGCGGGCGTCAACCGGCTGTCGCTGTCAGGTCCGTCCGGTGGCGACCCCGCTGTCGGCGGCGGCGACGGCCCACCGACGGAGACGCGCGCGGAGGCGGGCGAGGTCTACATCATCTGGAACGACGGGGCCCTGCCGAGCGTCATCGACCTGGCCAACCCCGGCACGGTGACGGTGACGACGCTCTACGGCGCCGACGCGGGCGACACGTTCGGCGAGGACCTCTACCCGGGCGACATCAACGCCGACGGGTACGGCGACCTCGTCATCGGCGCGCTCACCGGCAACGGCTACCTGAATGGCGTCCCCGACACGGGAGAGGCGTACGTGCTGTTCGGCTCGCCGGCCTTGCGCGGGACGTTGTGGATGGACATGCGCACGCCGCCGGCGGCG
>DASYRF010000213.1:0-6788 GCA_036004705.1 Myxococcota bacterium | reverse complement strand
CCGCCTGCGCCGGCGGCCTCGTTCTCGTCGGCGCCGGCGATCGCCTGGTCGCCCTGCGCGACGCCGACGGCGCGCGCGCCTGGGAAGCCAAGCTCCCCGGCGATTACGTCACGCTCGCGCCCGCCGTCGCCGCCGGTAAAGTGGTCATCGCCGGCCAGAGCGGCCGCGTGTACGCCTTCGCCCTCGCCGACGGCAAGGCGCTGTGGAACGCCGCCGGCGCCGGCCGCACGCGCGACGCCGTGGCGGTCGACGCCGCCGCGCCCGGCGGCGGGAGCGTCTACACCTGCGCCCTGAGCGGCGGCTGCGCCGCCCTCTCGCTCGCCGACGGCACGCGCCGCTGGGCGTGGCGCTCGTTCCACGGCAGCGCCGGCGCCCCCGTCGTGGCCGAGGGGCTCGTCTACGTGGTCGCCAACGCCGGTGCCGCCGCCTCCGCCGTGTACGCGCTCGACGCCGCCACCGGGCTCGCGCAGTGGGACTACCGGCTGGACGCCGCCTCGCGCACCAGCCCGATGCTTTACAGCGGCGTGCTCTACGGTGGCACCGAGGCCGGCGTCGTCTACGCCCTCTCCCCCGACGCAGCGCGTGTCGCCGCCGGCGGCCTCAGCCACACCGGCGCCGTGTCGTTCCGCGGCGGCTTCACGCGCACCGGCTCCAGCGACGAGGGCCTCCCCGACGCGCCGCGCCTGCTGTGGACGGCGCACGCCGGCGGCGCCGTCGCCGCGCCCGGCGCCCCCGTGCTCGCTGCCGGGCTCGCCGTGGCCTCCGCCGCCGACGGGGCGGTGTGGGCCTTCTCCGCCGCCACCGGCGACGAGGTCTGGCACTACGGCACCGGAGCCCGCGCCGCCGGGCCGCCCACCGTCGCCGACGGCGTGGTCTACGCCGGCTCGGACGACGGCGCCGTCCACGCGCTCGACCTCGCCACCGGTGAGCTGCGCTGGCGCGCCCCCGCCAGCGGCCCCGTCGCCTCCGCGCCGTGCGTCGTCGACGGGCGCGTCGTGGCGACGACCACCGACGGCCACGTCACGGCGTTCGCCGTCCGCGACGGCACCCGTGCCTGGGACCGCGCCCTCGGCCCGCGCCAGCCCACCGCGCCGGCTTGCGACGCGGGACGCGTCTTCACCGCCACGACCGACGCCCTCGGCGTCGCCGCCAAGGTGCACGCGCTGGACCTCGCCACCGGCGAGCCTGCGTGGACGCGGGCGCTGAGCGACAAAGTAGGCGTCACCACCAGCCTGGCGGTCGCCGGCGGCGGGGTGATCGTGGCCGCCACCACCGGCACCGTCTACCGGCTCGACCGCGACACCGGCTCGGTCACCTGGACCGCCACGGCGCGCGGCGAGCTGCGCGACGCCCCCGCCGTCGCCGCCAAGGTCGTGCTCGTCTGCTCCGCAGCGGACGACGGCGGCTGCACCGCGTTCGACCTCACGACCGGCGTGCGCCGCTGGGAGAAGGCCGTCGGCCCCGCGAGCGGCGCGCCCGTCATCGCCGGGGGGAGCGGGGCGGGCGGGGCCGGCGCGGGCGGCAGCGTCGCCGTGGTTCCCGTGGCCAAGGGCGGGGGCGTGTCGCTGGCGGCGCTGCGCTTGTCCACGGGCGAGGCGCTCTGGTCTGTCAGCGTGCCCGGCCGCGGGAGCTGCACGCCTACGCTGAGCGCGGGGCTGTTGCTGGTGGGCAACGACGCCGGCGCCGTGTACCTGGTCGGCCGCACCGCGCCGGCCGGCTTCCCCGCGGTGGCCAGCGGCGCCGAGGGCGGGGCCACCGGCGCGCCGTCCGGCTACGCGCTCTTCCGCGGCGAGGGCACGCGTCTCGGCGTGTTCCGCGGCAAGGTGCCCTCCGCCCCGCGCGTGCTCTGGAGCGCGAAAGCGGGCGACGACATCGGCTACCCCGGCCAGCCCGTCGTCTTCGACGGCCGCGTGTTCGTCGGCAGCGGCAGCGGCGGCGTGTACGCCTTCGACGAGCGCAGCGGCAAGAAGCTGTGGCACTTCGACACGCGCCCCGCGAGCGGCGCGGGTGGCAGCGGCGGCCCCGCCGGCGGCGGCGGCGGCGGCGACGGCTCCGACGCGATCGGCTTCGGCGTCTACACCTCGCCCACCTACTGGAACGGCCTCGTGCTCGCCGGCAGCTACGACCGCTCCACCTACGCCGTCGACGCGCGCACCGGCAAGGTGCGCTGGCGCTTCAAGACGGGCGGCCTGCTCGAAGCGTCGGTGTGCGTCGAGTCGGGCGCCGCCATGATCGCCTCGTTCGACGGCCGGCTCTACGCCGTCGACGTCCTGTCCGGGCGCGAGCTCTGGTCCTACAACGCGCGCGGCGCGCTGCAGACGTCGCCCGCTTGCGCCGGCGGGCGCGTGTACGCGGCCGGCGCCGGCGACGGCACGCCCGGTCAGGCCTTCGCCGTCGATGCCGCCACCGGCCGCGAGCTGTGGGTGCACCCGCTCGACGAGTCGCCCGTCCTCGCCGTCACGCTCGCCGGCGACGCCCTCTACGTCGCCGGCGACGGCGGCACGCTACGCGCCCTCGCCCCCGACGACGGCCGCGAGCTCTGGAGCGCGCCCGGCCCCTCCCCCATGCGCGAAGCCGTCGCCATCGCCGACCGCAAGCTCTTCGCCTGCTCCAGCACCGGCCTCTGCGGCGCCTACCGGCTCCCCGGCGGCGCCAAGGTCTGGGAGAAGAAGATCGGCGCCGCTTCGCGCGGCGCGCCCTTCTGGGCCGGCGGCGTCGTCGTCGCCACCGCCGTCGACGCGCCCCCCGAGGCCGCCCCCGGCAAGCCCGCGCCCCGCGGCGGCGCCACCGAGGTCGTCGGCCTCGACGCCACGAGCGGCACCGAGCTCTGGCGCGTGCGCCTCGACGGCACCACCCGCACCAGCGCCGCCCTCTACAACGGGCACATCTACGTCGGCACCGAGACCGGCGCCCTCCACGCCCTCGGCGACCCGCCGCGTTGAGTCGTGGCACGCCGAAGGCGTCGCTAGGCGACCGGCTTTTTCCCCGGCGCGTACTTCAGCACGCGCACCTTCTCCATCGTCACCAGGCCCTCGCTCACCATCTCGTCGAGGATCGGCACGAGGCGGTCCATCTGCTCCGCCGTGTCGACGACCTCGATGACCACCGGCAGGTCCTGCGACAGGCGCAGGATGTGGGCGGTGTGCACCACGCTGTGCGCGCCGAAGCCCGCCACGCCGTGAAAGACCGTCGCGCCTGCGAACCCCTCGCGGCGCAGGCGTTCCAGCAGCGCCAGCGACAGCGGCTGATGGTGCCATTTGTCCGACTCGCCGATGAAGACCCGCGCCATGACCTGCTCGCCCGTCAACACGCGCATCGCCCACCTCCCGCTGCCGCCGCCGGGCTCCTGTTCGTCAGCGCGGCCCGAACACCCAGCGCGCCAACCCGAGTCCGAGGACGCCCGCGCCGAGGCAGCCCAGCAGCGTAACCGTCACGTTGAGCGCTCCCATCCACCAGGCCCGCTCGCGCAGATATTCGACCGTCTCGTAGTTGAAGGTGGAGTACGTGGTGAAGCCCCCCATCACTCCCGTCGTGAGCGCCAGCCGCAGCGTGGGCGACAGCAGCGTCGTCTGCAGCCCCACGTACATCAGCGCCCCCAGCAGGAACGACCCCACGACGTTGACCGCCAGCGTCCCCCACGGGAAGCCCGGGCCGAACCGCTGCAGCGCCCAGCCCGACACGAGGAAGCGCGCGCCGCTGCCGACCGCCCCGCCCACGCACACCCATGCGAGCTGCGTCAGCACCGTCCTCCGGTCGGCCGGCGTGGGCGCCGCGCGCGCGCCCGTCCGCGCCCGCGCCCCGTCACTCACCGGCGTGGCCGCCGCCCGCCGTCGCCGCCGCCGGCGGCGCCAGCGTGATCTCCACCTTCGTCACGCGCCGCTCGTCGGCCTCGCGCACCTTGAAATGCAAGTCGCGCCACGCCACTTCCTCGCCCGCCCCGGGCACGCGCCCCGCCTGCTCCACCAGAAAGCCGGCCAGCGTGTCGTACTCGCCGTCCTCCGGGAACTCCAAATCGAGCCGGTCGCCCAGGTCGCGCAGCGGCACCGTCCCGTCCACCAGGTAGCGCCCGTCGCCCACGCGCCGGATGGCGTCGTCGGGCGCGTCGTGCTCGTCGGCGATGTCGCCGACGATCTCCTCCAGGATGTCCTCCAGCGTCACGACGCCGGCCGTGCCGCCAAACTCGTCCACCACGATGGCCATGTGCGAGCGCTGCCCCTGCAGGCGCCGCAGCGCCACGTCGATGGTCTGCGACTCGGGGATGTAGAGCGGCTTGCGCACGAGCTCCACCAGCCGCGTGTTCAGCGGCCCGCGCTCGATGATCGCCTTGAAGAGGTCCTTCGTGTAGAGGATGCCCACGACGTCCTCGCTGTTGCGACCGTACACCGGGTAGCGCGAGTGGCCGTCGGTCAGCACCTTGTTCATGACGTCGCGCATCGGCATGCCGACGCGCAGCGCCTCCACCGCCACGCGCGGCACCATCACCTCGCGCACGCTCGTCTGCGGCAGCTCCAGCACCCCCGCCAGCATCTTCTCCTGCTGCTCCGACACGACCCCCTGCTCGCGCCCGAGCTCGATGAGGTACTCCAGCTGCTCCTCGCTCACCGACGGGCGGGCGGGCGGCGCGCCCGCCGCGCCGGCGCGGCCATGGAATCGCGCCCCGACTTTCGTGACCACCCAGGTCAGGGGCAGGAGCGTGCGGTCGACCGCCCAGACGATGCGCGCGGCGAGCGTGGCGACCTTCTCCGCCTGGGCCCGCCCGATGGCGCGTACGATCGCCGTGGCGGCGGCGAACCCCAGCGCCACGGCCGAGCTCACCACCACCGCGTACCAGGTCGGACGCCCGCCGCGCAGCGCCAGCAGCGTCGCCAGCCCGCCGGCGATGACGTGCACCAGCGCCCGCGTCACCTGGAACGCCGTGCTCAGGCGCGGCAAGCGCTCCAGCCAGAGGTAGAAGCCGCGCTGGCTGAAGCGCCCCTCTTCCTGCTGCTGGCGGATGAACGCGTCGGGGAGCGCGGACAGGGCCGCCTCGCTTCCGGCCAAGCCGGCGCTCACGAGAAGGCACAGGGCGACGAGACTGGCCCCGAGGATCGGGTCTACCAAGGCGGGCGGCGACTCCCCTGCCCGCGCCGCGACCGAGCCCCTGCCACAGGCTCTCCCCCCTACCCCCGCCGCGGCGCGCGGCGAACCCCCCTAACCTATCGAGCTTGAGCCCCAACCGTCAAGCCGCCACCAACCTACCGGTCGGTTTGGGGGCCGCGCCGCCGCGCCGCTGCCGGGGCGAAAACAGGCCCACGCGCGCGGACGCTGCTAGAATGGCGGGGTGCGGCATTGTCAGTTTTGCCTGGCTGAGGTCGCGGACGACGCCCTGACGTGTCCAACCGACCACGCCGAGACGCTGGCGTCGGCGGAAGCGGCGCGGGCGCGCAGCCTGCTCGGGCGCACGGCGGGAAGCTATCTGGTGGAGCGGCCGCTGGCGCGCGGCGGCATGGGCGAGGTGTACGAGGCGCGCCATCCGGCCATCGGGCGGCGCGTCGCCGTCAAGGTGCTGGCGCCCGAGTGCGCGCGCAACCACGAAGTCGTCGAGCGCTTCTTCACCGAGGCGCGCGCGGTCAACGTCATCGGCCACGAGAACATCGTCCAGATCATCGACCTGGCGTCCCTGCCCGACGGGCGGCCCTTCCTGGTGATGGAGCTGCTGGAGGGCGAGTCGCTAGGAGCGCGCCTGCGCCGCACCGGGCCGCTGCCGCTGGACACGCTGGGCGAGATCCTGATCCCCGTGCTCGACGCGCTCGCCGCCGCGCACGCGCTGGGCATCGTCCACCGCGACCTTAAGCCGGACAACGTCTTCCTGGTGCGACGCCGCGGGCGAATCGAGCCCAAGGTGCTCGACTTCGGGATCGCCAAGCTGACCGAGCGCGCCGGCGGCGCGCCGGCCCTGGCGACGGGCACCGGGCTCTTGCTCGGCACGCCCGTCTACATGGCGCCCGAGCAGGCGGCCGGGCGCGTGCGCGAGATCGACGCGCGCAGCGACGTCTACGCCGCCGGCGTGATCCTCTTCGAGATGTGCTGCGGGCAGCCCCCGTTCGACTCCGAGGGGTTCGGGGAAATCCTCGTCGCGCACATCACGCAGCCGCCGCCGGCGCCCCGCTCGCTGCGCCCCGATCTCCCCGAAGGCGTCGAACGCGTCATCCTGCGCGCGCTGGCGAAGACGCGCGACGAGCGCTGGCCGAGCGCCGTCGCCATGGCCGAGGCCCTGCGCGCCGCGCTCCTGGAGGCCGGCGTCGCCGAGAGCGACCTGCCGCGCCTGACCCCGGAGTCGGACCGGCGCGCGCCCGGCTCGACGACCCCCTACATGGCCGCCTCGTCCGGGCCCCCGCCCCGCGCCGCCTCCAGCGGCCCCATGGCGTTCGCCGCGACGTCGTCCGGTCCCGTCTCGTTTCAGCCCGCGCCGCCCCTGACCTCCCCCAGCGCCGCCGCGCCGCCAATGTCTCCGCCCGGCCCCGGCACCGTGAACCGCGCCGCCGCCGAAGTGATGACCCCGCTCCCCAGCCTGCGCCCGCGCGCCTGGCGCTGGGTCGCCGCCGCCGCCGCCCTTCTGGTCCTCGGCGCCGCCGCCGCCGCCTGGCTCACGCTCGGCCCCGGCCACGGCGACGCCGGCGACGACGCCGCCGACCCCTCCCGCCGCCCGTCGCACCCCCGCGCCGCGCACGACGCCCGCCCCCCCGCGCCCGCGCCGGAAGCGCCTTCCGCTGCGCCGTCAAGCGCCCCCGCCGCTACCGCGCCCGCCC
>DASYRF010000212.1:0-8802 GCA_036004705.1 Myxococcota bacterium | reverse complement strand
CGGGCGCGGGCGCGGGCGCGGACGCGGAGGCGGGCGGGGGGGCGGGCGCGGAGGCGGGCGCGGACGCGGGCGCGGGGAAGAGGCGCGGGTCGAGCGTCACGTTGGGCTCGGCGCGCGTCACTTCGACCTCGGCGCGGTAGGGCGTGACGAAGTTCTCTGCGACGAGCGCGGTCGGGAAGGCGAGGCCGCCGGCGGTGGTGTAGCCGAGGTAGTCGACCGTTCGCGCCGGCGTGGCCGGGCCGGCGGCGGCGCGGACGGCAGGCGCGGAGGCGCTGCCCGTCTCGCGCGGGCGGGCGCGCACCTCGCGTAGGATGACGCCCTGTGGGCGCGCCAGCTCGGTGACGGCGCCGGGCGCGCGCAAGAGCCAGCGGTCCCCGTGTGTTTCCACGGCGTCGTACGCCGGCAGCGGCTCCAGCCCCAGCGACAGCGCCAGATCGCGCCCGAGCTCCGGCCACAGCAGCGCGACCGGGCCCTTGCTGCGGATCTCCTCGTGCACCGCCAGCACCTCGGTGTGGCCGGCGACGTGCAGCAGATCGAACAGCGTCACGCCGCCGAAGGCCGTGGCGCGCAGGCGGAAGCGGTCCGGATAGGCCACCGCCAGGAACCCGTTCATGCGCAGCACCCGTCCCTCGACGTGCAGCGTGACCGAGTGCACGGCGCGCAGCGTGCGCAGCGCGGCACGGGCGCCGGCGAGGTGCGCGACCAGGGCGGCGAGCGGCGCGTCGGGCGCGAGGCCGCTCGCCGGCACGTCCAGGCGCGGCCGGTGCGCGCAACCGCCGCCACCGCCGCCCGCCGCCAGCGCCGCCGCCGCCGCCAGCGCCGCTGCCGCCGCCAGCACGGGTCGGGCCGCGCCACGCGCCGCTCGGACGCACGCGCCGCTCATGGGCGCGGCGGCACGCGCCACAACGGCGAGCGCAGCACCAGCCGGATCATCCTCAGCGCGTCCGTCGTGTTGCGGAAGTTGGAGCGCTCGTCTCCATAGATGGTGCGGATGGGCACGCCGCGGATGTCGAGCCCCAGCTTGCTGGCCCACAGCAAGAGCTCCGTCTCCGTCTCGAAGCGCTGCGTCGTCACGCGCGCCGCGCGCAGCAGCGCGGCCGGGTAGAGGCGGTAGCCCGTCTGCGTGTCGGCCACGCGCTCTTCCGCGCGCCGCCGCCCCAGGAAGAGGTTGATCCAGAAGTTGGCCGTTTCGTTCCCGAAGCGGCGCAGCGGCGGCACCGCCTCCATCGCGCGCGTGCCCAGCACCAGGGCGTCCGGATGGGCGCGGTGCTCGGCCACCAGCGCGGGCGCGTCGGCGGGGTCGTGCTGTCCGTCGGCGTCCAGCGTGAGCACGCCGCTGAGCGGGTGATCCAGGGCGAACTTGAACGCCGTGACGAGCGCCTCGCCCTTGCCGAGGTTCGTGGCGTGCCGCAGCACTACCGCGCCCGCCTCTTCGGCGAGGCGGGCCGTGTCGTCGGTCGAGCCGTCGTCCACCACGACGGCTTCGAGCCCGTGGGCGCGCACGCCGCGTACCGCGCCGTCCACCGTGCGGGCGCAGTTGTAGGCGGGGATGGCCGCGACGATGCGCACGTCGGGCGTTTCGGGCGACATGACGGCAACGCCCATAACACGGGTGGGCGTGAGGCGCGAACGCGCGCGGGCGCCGCGAGAACGCGGGCCGTGCACGGCGCTTCGAGACGAACGCGCTCGGGCCAGACCGCGTGCCGAGCCCGTGCGTCATTGGCAGGGGCCAGGGGCCAGGGGCCAAGGCACGCGTGGCGCCGGGTCCGCCGGCCGACGGCGCCGAAACATCAAAAGGAACGAACACATGCGAACTGGATGGACCCCGCTGGATCAGGCCGTACGGGGCGCGGCGACAGGAGCGCTCTTCGGCGTGGGGACGGGGCTCGTCGCGCGCTGGGTCTCGGGCCTGGCGCTCGGCGGCGGGCTGCTCGTGGTGGGCCTGTGCGCCGCGATCGGCCTGCAGGCGGCCGTCACGGGCGCGCTGGAGGCGCGCGGCGGCCACGCGCGCTGGCAGCGCATCGCGGTGGCCGTAGCGGCGCTCGCCGCGGCCGGCGCCATCGCGCTCCTTCAAGGCGCGCGCTTCGAGCTCTTCGGGCTGTGCATTCTCGGCGCCGGCCTGGGCACGGCCATGGCGACGGCGGCGCCGCGCGCGGCGCGCTCGTACGTGGTGGTGGCAGGGGCCGCCTTCACGCCGCTCGTGCTCGCGGGGTTGGGCTGGCTGTCCGCGCTGCCGGCGCTGGTGGCGGCGGTGCCGCCGCTGTTCGGCCGCGGCCTCGTGCTGGGCCTGGCGGGCGCGGCCCTGGCGCTGCCGGCGCTGGCGGCGCGCTTCGCGCCGAAGGAAGACGCGCTGGAGCAGCGCGCGACGGCGTTGAAGCGCCGCGCCGCGCTGGCCCCCGAGGTCGCCCCGCTCGTGGAGCGGGCGATGACGTTGCGGCGCGCCCTGCACGAAGCGCTCGACCGCGCCGACGGCGCGGCGGCGGCGGCGCGCGGCGCCGGCGAGGTGCTGGGGCGCGCGGACGGCCTGTGCGATCGGCTGCTCGACATGGGGGAGCGGCACGCGGCGCTGGTGTCGGAAGCGCGTGCCGCCGTCGCCGGCGACGTGGACGTGCGCGCCGACGAGCTGCGCCTGAAGGCCGCCACGGCGGTGGACCCGGTGGCGAGCGCCGAGTACGCGCGCGCCGCCGCAACGCTCGGCGAACAGCGCCAGCAGGCCGACGCCCTGCACCGCGCCGCCGACCGCATCGTCGCGCGGCTCACCGCCTGGGTCGCCACGCTGGAGCGCGTGCAGCTCGGCGTGGCCGGCGCCCACGGCGGCGCCGCCGAGCGCGCCGCCTGGGATCTCGCCCCCGCGCTCGACGCGCTGAAAGCGCGCGCGGACGACATGGAATCACGCGCCGACGCCGCTGCCGCGGCCGGCGAAGTGTGACGCGTGAGCGGTTCCGGGGCCCGGGCCGCTCGGGACCGGCCGAATCAGAGGCTGCGATTGATCGCTTAGTCCGCCGAGAAATCCGCGACGAGGCGGCTCATCAGCCCCTCCAGCATCATGTCGCGTTCCTGCTTGCTGAAGCGGCCCGAAGCGAAGTCGCCCTCCACGCCGTCGAACGCGGCGCGCGCGTCCTCGATGAGCTTCTTGTAGCGGCGCGTGCGGTCGGCCACGTCGCCCTGGTTCTTGTAGAGATAGCGCGCGAGTCCCGCGACCGAGACGCCGGTGGCGACGAGCGCGAGCGGCCCGCCCAGCGCATACTTCAGTCCGACGCGCAGCGCGATGAGCCCCACCGTCCCGAGAGCCAGCTTCTTCGGCAAGCTGCCGCTCTTCAGAGAATCCCACGCCAGCGACAGCGTCTCACCAGAGGCCACCAGGAGAGCGACGAACCGGGCGGGCTGACGCTTGCCCTGGCGCTCGTAGTACTCCTTGATCGCGTGCTTGAGGAAGCCGTCGAAGTCGTCGTACATGGAAGGAAAGTTACCATCCGGCACGTCGCGCCGCCAACCAAGCTCGGGAATCTCCATGCGTGAACGCGCTCCTTTCAACGCTCTTGCCGCTTCCGGCACGCCGGCCGCGCTCGGCCCCGTCGCCGCCACCGCCGCCGCCTTGGCCGCTGCCGCTTTCGCGCTGGGGGGCGCGCTGCTGGCCGCCCGTCCCATCCCCACGGCCGCCGCCGATTCCGGCGATCCGGTCGATCGCGGCGCGGAGCTCCTCGGCTCTGGACACTATACCGAGGCGCTGGCGGCGCTCTCCAAGTCGTCCGCCCCGCCAGCCAAGGTGCTCATGGCGCGCGCCCTTTACAAGGTTGGGAAGTACGAAGATTCCGTGAAGCTGGCCCTCGCCACCGGGAAGGCCGCCGGGGGCGGCGCGCTCGCCGCCGACGCCTACACGGTTGCCGGCGAAGCGCTGTTCGAAGTGGGCCGCGACGCCGACGCCCTCGACGCCCTGGACAAGGCCGCCGCCGCCGACCCTGACGGCGCGTTGCGCGCCTACCTCGTGCGCGGGACCGTCAAGGAAGACCTCGGCGACCGGGCCGCCGCGGTCAAGGACTACTACAAGCTCTACGACGCTTACGAAGCGAAGCGCGCGCGCACGAAGGACCAGCTGGCGCTGGTGGCCGCCGCGGCGGGGCACGTCGGGGGCGCCGAGTTCCACACCGCCAACGAGGTCTATCGCGACGAGGCCGGCGCCGACCTCAAGACCGGGCCGTGGAACTTCGAGGCGCTCGTCGGCCGCGCCGAGCTCTTCCTCGCCAAGTACGACTCCGCCTATGCGGTGGACCTGCTGGAGAAGGCGATGGAGCTAAACCCCGCCGACCCGCGCGCGCTGGCGCTGCTGGCCCGCGCGATCCTGGAGGACACGAACCAGGCGGTGAAGGTGCTCATCCCCGCCGACCGGGCGCTCGTGACGAACGGCCGCCATCCGGGCGCGCTGGCGGTGAAGACCATGGTCGCGCTGGACGACGAGGACTGGCCCGGCGCGCTGGCGATGGCCGAGCGCTGCCTGGCCACGAACCCGCGCCACCTCTACTGCCACGCGCTCAAGGCGACGGCGTTGTACCTGCTGGACAAGGACGCGGCGTTCGCCGCCGAGGAGAAGCTGACGCTCGGCCTCAATCCGAAGTACGCCGAGCTCTACAACGTCGTCTCCGACTACGGCATCAAGTTCCACCGCTACGAGGAGGTGCCGGCGCTGCTGGAGAAAGCCGTCGCCATCGACCCGAAGAACGCGCGCGCGCTGACCGAGCTGGGGCTCAACGCCTCGCGCCTCGGCGACGACGCCAAGGCGAAGGAGCTCTTCGAGCGCAGCTACGCGCTCGACAAGTTCGACATCCGCACGGTGAACATGTCGAACCTGTACGCGAAGTACATCGACCCGTATTACGAATGGCTCGACGTGGGCATGTGGCACATCCGCGTGCCGAAGGCGCAGCGCGAGATGCTGAAGCTCTACGTCCCCGACCTGCTCGACCGCGCCGAGAAGGTGCTGACCAAGAAGTACGGCGGCAAGCGCGCCTACACGCCCACGTTCGTGGAGCTCTTCGACGACATGCGCCACTTCGCCACGCGCACGATCGGCGTGCCGGGGCTGGGAGCTACCGGTGTTTGCTTCGGCCGCGTCATCACGTCGATGTCGCCTTCGACGGGGCTCGCACCCAGGCCGGGCGACGCGTTCGTGCCGCCGTTCGACTGGTCCGATACGCTCTGGCACGAGCTGTCGCACACGTACCACATCAAGATGTCGCGCGGCCGCGTGCCGCGCTGGCTGACCGAAGGCATGGCCAGCTACGAGGAGGTCGCGGCGTTCCCGCGCTGGGCGCGCCACAACGATCGCGACCTCTACTGGGCGTTGAAGAGCAAGCGCCTGCGCGGCGTGGCGGACATGAGCCTGGCCTTCACGCGCGCGCGCGGCTTCGGCGACATCCTGGCCGCCTACTACAACGCCTCGCTCGTGGCAGAGTTCCTGGTGAAGAAGGCCGGCATGCCCAAAGTGAACGAGATGCTGCTCGGTTACGGCAAGGGGAAGACGACGCCCGAGCTCTTGAAGGCGGCCACGGGGATGACGCCGGCGGCGTTCGACGCGGCCTACTGGGACTGGCTGGCGCGCGACAAGCTCGCCTACTTGAAGCCCGGCTTCGACGTCGATTTCTACGGCTACCCCGACCTGGTCGTGGCCGAGGAGGCGCTGAAGCGCGACCCGACCAACCCGGACCGGCTCGCCGACCTGGCCGTCGCGCTGATGATCGACAGCAAGTACGCCGAGGCGATGGCCGCCGGCAAGGAGGCGCTGAAGCGCGACCCGAAGAACAAGGTGTCGCTGCTCTTGCTGGCCGACGCGAGCCTGGGTGGGACGAAGCCGGACCTGGTGCTGGCGAAGGGGTACCTGCGCGAGCTGCTCGACGCGGGCGGCGACGGCTACGCGGTGCGCTCGCGGCTGGCCAATACGCTCATGGCCATGAAGGACTTCGACGGGGCGCTGGAGAACGCGCTGGCGGCGATGCGCTTCGACCCGAGCGCGGTGGATGCGCACATGGTGGCGGCGGAGGCCTACAAGAAGCGCCACGACATGAAGGCGGCGCTCGGCGAGATGGAGACCGTCGTGGCGCTCAACCAGCACGACGTGCACACGATGAAGGAGCTGATGAAGTACTACCGCGGCGAGGACCGCTGGGCGGACGTCGCGCGCATCGGCGCCATGGCGGTGGAAGTGGCGCTGTTCGACCCCGACCTGCACGAGTGGTACGCCGAGGCGCTGCTGGAGTCGGGCGCCTACAAGACGCCTGAAGGGCGGGCGACGGCGAAACGCGAGGCCGAGGCGCTGGGTCTGGCGGCGGACTACTTCTTCAAGGGCGGCCCCGAGGCGGGCCCGGTGCGCAAGCGCGCCGCCCGGATGCTGGACCGACTGCGCTGACCGCTAGCCGCCTTCGCCGTGGCCGCCCACGGCGTCGGCGGCCACCTCGTCCTCCGGCTCCGGGATGATGACCACCGGGTAGGGCACCAGGTGCGTCGACATGAACGCCTGCACCTTGTTCTTCATCAGCTTCACCAGCTCCGGGTTGTCCTTGGCGAGATCCTTCGTTTCGCGCGGATCGCTGGCCACGTGGTAGAGGCGCGTGCGCCCCTCTTCCATCCACCAGATCAGCTTCCAGCCGTCCTCGACCCAGGCGCGCACGTCTTCGTGCTTGGGGTCGCGGACGATCTCGCTGTAGACCGGCGGGTGGGGCGGCGGGTGGTCGCTCGAGGCGTAGGGGACGAGCGACGCGCCCTGCAGCGAGGCGTCGGCCGGCACGTGCATCAGGTCGAGCACGGTGCGCGCGACGTCCACCGTGGAGACCGGCTCCTCGACCACGCGCGGCGCGGCCCCTGGGATCACGATGATCATCGGCACGCCGATCTGCTCCCAGTAGAGCGAGGTGCCGTGGTGCACCATTCCGTGCTCGCCGAAGGCTTCGCCGTGGTCGCCGTGCAGGACCACGGCGGTGTTCTTGTCGAGCCCCAGCTTGGCGAGCGCGTCGAGCACGCGCCCGATGTGGTAGTCGGTGTAGCGGACCTCGGCGTCGTAGCGGCACAGCAGGCAGTCGCCGAAGATGGCCCACTCGGGCTCGGGGTTCCAGTCGTTGTGCACGTCGTAGAAGTGCAGCCACAGGTAGAAGGGGGTGCCGTCCTTGGCGCGCTCGCCGAGATAGCGGATGCCGCGGTCGGCGACGCGGTCGCCGCTGATCTCGCGGTCCTCGCTCTCCCAGCGCTCGAAGCCCTGGCGGAGGTTCGAGCCGGCGGTGATCCACCAGTGCGCGGAGACGCCGGCGGTGTGGGCGCCCGACGCCTTGACGCGCTCGGCGACGGTGACGGCCTCGTCGTAGATGCGCACCCAGGAGGCGCCGTTGCGCGGGATCTCCGAGAAGTAGCGCCCGGTGAAGAAGACCGGCGACGCGTACTTCGTGTTGGGGCCGGTCGAGTAGGCGTAGCTGAAGCGGGCGCCGCGGTTGGCGAGCGCGTCCATGTAGGGCGTCAGCGGCGTGCCGTCGCGCGCGCGCCCGAGGCGGTCGACGCGCATGGTGTCGACCATGATGTGCACGACGTTCATCGCCGGCAGCGCGGCAGCGGCGGCGGGGGCGGCGGCGCTGTCGGTCTCGGGCGAAGGCGGAAGCGCGGCGCCGGCCGCGGGCGCGGCGACCGCCGAAGGAAGCGCGGCGGCCAGGCTCAACAGGCTCGCCCCTACCGTCAGGTCGACTCCGTCGCAGTCCTCGTCGACGCCGTTGTCGGCGGTCTCCAGCAGGCCGGGGGCGCGGGTCGCGTCGCCGTCGTCGCAGTCGTCTCCGCCCAGGACGGCGGCCACGCCGTCGCCGTCGCGATCGAGCACCGCGGCGTAGGCCTCCCAGAAGAAGCTCGCCAGGGCGGCGCGCCGCGTCAGCGCGGAGAAGACCTCCTCGTCGGCCCGCAGGCGGAAGAGCGTCACGTCGGCCCCGGCCAGCAGCACCACGGTGGCGACGAGCGCCACGCGGCGGCGCAACGCCGGCCCGGGGTCCAGCGCCACCAGTGCCGCGCCGGCGAGGGCGGCGGCGCCGACCAGCGCGAAGCCCAGGTCGATGGCGTCGAGGAGGTCGCGGAAGCGCCACGCCGCGGCGGCCACGGCGGCCGCGCCCACCGCGACCAGCGCGCTCAGCACGGCCCAGCCGCTACCGGCGCGCCCGGCGCGGCGCAGCAACGGCTGCACCGCCGCGGCGGCGGAGCGTCCGACGACCGCGGCGGCGGCGAGCACCGCGACGAGGGCGACGGCGAGCGTCAGCGCGGCGAGGGCCTTGTTGTGCGCGGCAGCGACGAGGCGCGCGGCGGCGAAGGTACCGCAAACGGCGAGCGCGGCGCCGACCAGCGTGCCGGCGAGCGCGGCGCCGCCGCTCCCGTCGGCGCGACCGAGCGCCACGCGCGCGCGCGCGAGCAGCGCCTCGGGGCGCCATGGCTCGGGGAGCCAGCGGGTCGCGGCCCCCAGCGCCGCGCCAGCCGGCAGCGCGGCCACCGCGAAGAGCGTGAAGGCGTGCAGCCCGACGAGCGCGGCACCCGGGACGTCCAGCGGCGGATCACCCGTGACGGCGGCGCGCAGCGCCTCCACCAACGCCGCGCCGGCGGCGGCGGCCAAGGCGGCGAGCGCACCCGTTCGGACCGCGCGACCTTCCGTTTCCACCCGGTGGAAGCGTACCCCGGGCGCAGGCGCGGCGCCAGTTACCGGCGGGGCGCGGACCTACTTGCCGGTCTTCTTCTTGAGGTCTTCGACCGTCTTGGTGGCGAACGACGTGTCGGCGCCGGGGGAGGCGTACT
>DASYRF010000211.1:0-6316 GCA_036004705.1 Myxococcota bacterium | reverse complement strand
CCGCGCCCACCTCCACTACGCCCTCTGAAATGCTAGGCTCGGCCAATGAAGCCCGCCACTGAGCCGCGCGTCATCATCCGCCATTGCGCCGACTACGACCCGCAGGCCATCCGCGCCATCGTGCGCGAAGCCATGGAAGAGCTGGACCTGCGCCCGCACGGCCGCACGCTCGTCAAGCCGAACCTCGTCATCGCCGGGCCGAACTTTCCCTACGCCTTCACCCGTCCCGAGTTCGCCGAGGGCGTGCTCTGGGCGCTGAAGGATCGCTCCGACGGGCGCATGACGGAGCTCGCCGTCGGCGAGCGCTGCGGCATCACCATCCCCACGCGCATGGTGTTCGAGCAGTCCGGCTACGACGCCATGCTGGAGCGCGTCCCCGGCGTGAAGCGCTACCCGTTCGAGGAAGTGCCGCAGGTCGAGATCCCTTACACGCACCCCGGCCGCCTGCGCGACTACGTCTTCACGCCCGAGCCCGTCGCCCGCGCCGACTTCTTCGTCAACTGCCCCAAGTTCAAGGCGCACCCCTGGACCACCGTCACGTTCTCCATGAAGAACTACATCGGCATCCAGGACGATCGGCACCGGCTCATCGACCACGACCACCGGCTCAACGAGAAGATCGCCGACCTGCAATACATCGTGCAGCCGCAGCTCATCGCCATCGACGCCATCACCGCCGGCGAGGGGCGGATGCTCACCCCGACGCCCTTCCCCCTCAAGCTCGTCATCCTCGGCAACAACCAGCCCGCCATCGACGCCGTCTGCTGCGCCATCGTCGGGCTGGAGGCGCGCGACGTCGAGCACATCCGCCTGGCTTCGGAGCGCGGGTTCGGCCCCATCGACCTGGCGCACATCCGCCTGAGCGGCGACGTGACGCTCGACGAGGCGCGCGCGCGCGCCAAGGGCTTCAAGGTCGGGCTCGTGCGCGTGGAGAAGTACTTCGAAGGGTCCCACATCACCGCCTACGCCGGCCCGCCGCCCGAGGCGGAGCGCACCGATTACTGCTGGGGCGGGTGCCCCGGCGCGATCGAAGAGGCCATCGAGATCCTGCGCAGCTACGACGCGCAGTGCGACGAGAAGATGGCGCGCCTGCACGTCGTCTTCGGCGCTTACGAGGGGCCCATCGACGCCAAGCCCGGCGAGAAGGTCGTCTTCATCGGCGACTGCGCGCGCTGGAAAGGCAAGCTGGCCGGCCGCGACGTGCAGGTCGACAGCGTCTACCAGGACCGCTCGACGAAGGACCCGCACCACGCCGAAGGGCACGGCATCTACGACAAGATGGTGAGCGTGACGCGCAATCTGGTGAAGACGCGCGACGAGCCCTATCTAAGGATGGAAGGCTGCCCGGTGAGCGTGGCGGAGCAAGTGCTGGCGCTGGCGAACCTGGGCGGCGTGAAGAACCCGTACTTCGCGCCCGACCAGGTGGCGAGCTTCAACAAGGCGTACCTCGCGAATCGCGCCGCCAACGCCTTCCACCGCCTGACCGGCCGCCCCTACCAGAAGGCCGGCCCGTGCACGCGCGGCGCCGCCGCGCCGGAGATGGACGTCACGCCGACGACAACTGCGGCCGCCGCCACGGCGCCCCACACGGCCACCGCGCCCACCGCGCCGCCCGCGCCCGCGCCCGTCGTCGAGTCCGCGACCCGCTCCTAGGGCCCCTTCAGCAGCTTCGTCCAGTCGAGCAAGCGCGTGCGCAGCGCTTCGCGCTTCTCCGCGCGTGCCGTCTCGTCGGCGGTGTACTGCGCCCGCGGCCGCACGCCCAGCAGCGTGTTCCATTTCCCCACGCGTCCCGCCGCCGTCGCAAACGACGTCGTCCCACGGCGTGCCGCGGCGTCCGCATTCCACGTGACCTCCGCCCAGCGCCCTCGTTTCATGCCCACGGTGTCCCGGACGCGTGCGACGAGGTCAACGAGCGGCGTCGCCGCGGCGCGTGAGACCACGGTCGTTGACGCGGCCTGGGCCGCGTCAAGGCGGGCATCTGCGCGTAACGAGGTCCGTTCAAGCACGCCGCGCCGGCGCGACGCACGGCACGGCGCCTGCAATACGACGCACGCCGGAGGAACCCATGAGCGTCAAATGGACGGCACCGACTCTTCTTCTTGCCCTGCTGGTGATCGCCCCCGCGGCGGCGCACGCCGCTGCCGTTGCCCCCGCCGCCCCAGCCGCCCCTGCCGCCCTCGGCGCCCCGGCCGGCACCGACGTCGCGCCGCGCTACGCGGTGCGCGGCTTCGTTGGGCTCGGGACGGCCGACTTCGGCGGTCTCGACCAATTCCATTTGGGAGTATTCGGCCACGGCACCAGCGCGTTTCGCCTCGGCGTCGGCGGGGAGTGGTGGCTCGCAAGACGGATCGCGGCGGGCGGGCGACTCCTGTTGGCGTCGGACAACGCCAACTTCGGCCCCTACGGCGCGTACCGCGAGTCGTTCGTCGCGGAGCCGTCCGTCACGGTGTCCGCGGCGCGGTGGCGCTGGCTCGACCTGGTGGCCTCGGGCGGCGTGGGCGTGGCGCGCGTCGCCGAAGGCCTGCGCGGCACCGGTTTGTTCAGCGGCGACGAGTACGACTCCACGCGCCACACGCGCTTGGCGCCGACCGCCTCGGTGGCGACGGGCGTCCTGATCACGGCCGGCCGCTTCTCCGCGTCGCTGCTCGGCCGGCTGCAGACGATCGGCAGCCGCCACGCCATCGCGTCGGAACTGGTGTACGCGCCCATCGAGTCGAACGGCCTCTCCTTCACGCTCGAGGCCGGCGCGGGGCTCGCCTTCTAGTTCCGAGGGCGCCGCGTGCCGGCGCCGGGGCAGCCGTTGTAGAATGAGCCATGGGCGCGCTCGATCCAGTCGCGGGCATCTCGCTGGAACGTTACGCCGACCTGTGCGCGCAGATGCGCGACTCCGGGGGCGACCTGGAAAAGTGCGCCGCCGTGGCCGCGGCGAACGGCGTGGATCGCGAGACCTGGACGGCGGCCATGAACGGCTGGAACGCGCGCATGGCCGATCCGTCGACCGCCGGCGCCGTGGCCACGGCGTACCTGCCGCTGTACCAGGCGGCGCTGGCCCGCCACGGCCCGGTGGCCAGCGCCAGCTTCGACGACTTCGTGCGCATGAGCGCGATGCTTCAAAGCGCGCGCCACGGCCTGGACGCGATGCTGCGGCACTACGGCCTCGACGCCGTGGGCTGGAGCCAGGTATCGATGCACTGGGTGACCGCGATCACCAAGGACATGACCCTGGGCGCGAAGTTCGGCGCCGCGTGCGCCGCCGAGCGCAGCCGCCTCGATGCCGGCGGCCCGCCCGCGCCGCGAGCGTAGCCCGACGCCGGAGCGACTGGCCGCCCTTCGCTTGCAGCGCCGCGCCGCCGGACCTCCTGCGGCTCTACGCGTCGCCGCCCAGGCCGCCCGCCGTCGAGGCGGTACGCGCTCACGCGGCCGTCGTATCGCACCACGTAGGGCGTGGAGCACCCCGCCCCAACTGCCAGGCCGCATCCCATCGCCCATACCGCGCGCGCCGCCCTGCCTACCCGCTCCACGCAACCTCCTGGGTCGCCGCATCTCGTAGCGCGCCGGCGCGGCAGGCGCGATACTGAGCGCGGTGGACCTCCTGGTGACAGACCCCCTGAGCGGACGCACGACGGGCCTGGCCCGGACGGTGCGACGGGCCCTCAAGGCGCTCAGCGGCGCGCGGGTGCCATACGCCGTCATCGGCGCGGCCGCGCTCGCGGCGCGCGGCTTGCCGCGCATGACACGCGACCTCGACGTCGTGGTGCTCGTCGACGACGGCGCGCGCGCAATCGAAGCCTTGCGCGCGGCGGGGCTGCGGTCCGCGACGCCGACCGGCCCCGCCGACGCCCCCGAGCCGATGATCGTCTTCTTGGACCCGACAACGAAGGTGCAGGTGGACCTCTTGGTGGCGGCCGGCGATCCCGAGGCCACGGTCATCGACCAGGCCCGCCCGGCGCGCCTCTTCGGCGTCCGGCCGCCGGTCGCGTCGCTCGAGCACCTGTTGCTCCTGTACCTTTATTCGAACCAGCCGAAGCACCTGGGCGACTTCGCTGCCATCGTCGCCTCGGGCCGCGCCGATCTCGTCCGGGCCGAGCGTCTGCTCGCCGAGATGCATCCCGCCATGCTCAGCACCTGGAAGCGCCGCGTGCGGTCCGCCCTGACGCCGCCACCGGCGCCAGCGCGCCCGCGTCCCGCCGCCGGCCGTCGACGCGCCGTACGACGCTAGGTCGTCGCCGCCGACGGCGTCGCTTCGACCAACCGCGGGCCGTTTGCCCGGCCGCCCGCCAACCGGTACGCTGAAGGGACTTGGGACGGCGTGCCTTCATCGGCGGTGGCTCGGCCCCGCGTGTCCGCGGGGCGGGGCGCATTTCGCTCTGGCTGGCGGCGTCGGCCGTCGCCGGCGCGGCGGCTTGCTCGCACGTGCAGGGCGACTCCTGCGGCGACGGCGTGTGCGTGAGCGGCGAGGACTGCAACAACTGCTACGCCGATTGCGCGGCGGAGTGCGCGGCGGTGTGCGGCAACGGGTCGTGTGAAGTGGGCGAGACGTGCGAGGACTGCTCAGCCGACTGCGGAACATGCAGCGGCGGCTTCTGCGGCGACGGCGAGTGCACGGGCAGCGAAACCTGCACGACCTGCGCGGGCGATTGCGGCTCCTGCCCGGCGTGCGGCGACGGAACGTGCGGCACGAGCGAGACCTGCACGACCTGCGCGGTGGACTGCGGGACGTGTGCGCCGGGCTGCGGCGACGGCACATGCGTCGCGGGCGAGACGTGCATGACCTGCCCCGCCGACTGCGGGGCGTGCGGGCCGGCGTGCGGCGACGGAACGTGCGGCGGCGGCGAGACCTGCTCGTCGTGTCCCGGCGACTGCGGGGGCTGCGCGCCCGTCTGCGGCGACGGCACGTGCAACGGCACCGAGACCTGCTCGTCGTGCCCGGGCGATTGCGGCGCCTGCGCCCCGGTCTGCGGCGACGGCACGTGCAACGGCACCGAGACCTGCTCCACTTGCCCGGGTGACTGCGGGGCCTGCGGACCCGCCTGCGGCAACGGCGCCTGCGAAGCCGGCGAGACCTGCGCTTCCTGCGCCGGCGACTGCGGCGCCTGCCCGCCCGCGTGCGGCAACGGCGCCTGCGAGGCCGGCGAGACCTGCGCTTCGTGCGCGGCCGACTGCGGCTCGTGCGGCGGCGGCGGCAGCTGCAACGGCTACTGCAACGGCACCGGCAGCGACGGCATCTGCTGGTGCGACTCCGCGTGCAGCGGCATCGGCGACTGCTGCGCCGACTTCGCGACGTACTGCTCCTGTGCGGGCCTGTGCGGGAGCTGCAGCGCCGGCGGCTGCTGCTGCGACAGCGCGTGTGGCTTCTTCGGCGACTGCTGCCCCGACTGCACCTCCTGGTGCTCCTGCTAGCTGCCCGCCGCGACAGGAGATTGCCCGCGCGCCGTCGGACCGCTACACTGCATGGGTCAGGGCAGGAAAGGCGAGGAAGACGATGCGTCTGCGGCTCTTGAGCTCCGTGGCGTTGGTGTGCGTCGTTCTGGGCGCGGGGGCATCGTCGTGCTCCAGCGTCGTGCAGGGCGACCGATGCGGTGACGCAATCTGCTCCTCCACGGAGACGTGCGACAGCTGCCCGATGGACTGCCCCGACGGGTGCACCGCCTCCGTTTGCGGCGACTCCTCGTGCGCGGTCGACGAGGACTGCAGCACCTGCGAGGCGGACTGCGGCCCCTGCTCGGAGTTCTGCGGCGACGGCGTGTGCCAGCAGGGCGAAACGTGCGTGACGTGCGCCACGGACTGCGGCCAGTGCGCGGCCTGCGGCGACGGCGTCTGCGCCGCCACGGAGAGCTGCACCTCTTGCCCCACCGATTGCATGGCCTGCCCCGCCGTGTGCGGCGACGGCACCTGCACGACCGGCGAGGACTGCACGACCTGCGCGTCGGACTGCGGGGCGTGTCCGGCGGGCTGCCCGGACGGGAGCTGCGGCAGCGGCGAGACGTGCGGCACCTGCCCGATGGACTGCGGCACCTGTCCGCCGGCGTGCGGCAACGGCCTGTGCGAGCTGGGCGAGACCTGCTCGTCGTGCCCCGCCGACTGCGGCTCCTGCCCGATGGTGTGCGGCAACGGCGTGTGCGAGGCCGCCGAGAGCTGCGCGCTGTGCATCGCCGACTGCGGCGCCTGCCCGGCTTCGTGCGGCAACGCGGCTTGCGAGTCGGGCGAGACCTGCTCCACCTGTCCCGGCGACTGCGGCGTCTGTCCGCCGATGTGCGGCAACGCCGCCTGCGAGCCCCCCAGCGAGACGTGCTCGAGCTGCGCGCTCGACTGCGGC
>DASYRF010000210.1:0-3059 GCA_036004705.1 Myxococcota bacterium | reverse complement strand
TTGCCGGGCGAGGGGGGGCGGGCGGGCCCCCAGCCAGTTCGTGCCCAAGCGCTTCGGTCAGTCAGCGGTGCTGCGCCGCGCGGGACGCGCGCGGAGGGGGGAGGCTCGCCCGGCTTTGCCGGGCGAGGGGGGGCGGGCAGGCCCCCCCCTCATGGACAACCGGCGGTGGCGCCGAAGAGGGCCTCACACTGGAAACACAGGCCGGCGGCGCCGTCGTTGTCGAAGATGTCGTTGAGGGACGTGATCATCGCCGGCACGCCGACTTCCATGCACTCGTAGTCGTTCATGTCGCCGCGGTCGGTGTCGCACGTGCTGTTGGGGTTGGCGGTGTCGACCAGGCACGAGCCCGCGCACAAATTCAGCACGCCGCCGAAGAAGCCGCTCAACGCCGGACAGGTGCCCCCGGGTCCGCACTGGAACTCAGGCAGCGTCGGGTAGCTGCCGCAGTAGAGCTGGATGCAGTAGCCGCCTGGGTACGTCGTCGGGTCGGTGGCGCAGTAGGCGTACTGCGGGCAGTCGGCATCGGCGAGGCACGGGTCGCCGATTTGCGCGCCCGGTGCGCCGGCGTGGCCCGGCACGCAGGTATTGATGGCCGTGACGCACTGGTCGATCTGCGCGCAGTCGGCGTTCGTCGCGCAGGCCAGGCCGTCGTTGAAGCAGGTCCCCGTGCCCGCGTCGCAGAGGTTGCAGCCCACGTCCGTCTCGCATCCGCGGAAGCAATACCCTTCGGTCGGCGTGACGATGTCCGGCGTGCAAGCGTACGAAAAATCGGTCGTCGTGTCGCCACGACACCCGCCGTTCCCGGTCGGCGACGGGGTGCAGCTCGCCAGGCAGTAGTACGTGACGCCGCCCATACCGTCGCCGAGCCCACGGCAGGTGGAACCCGACGGACAGTCGTCCGTGGCCGGTGTCACCGTCGTGTCGATGGTGCAGTCCTGGATGAGGCAGTAGCCGCCCGGCCAGCCGAAGTTCGTTTCGTCGATGCAGCGCGCCGTCGTGCCCGGCGGTCCGCCCATGCACTCCGAGTCGAACGCACACGGGTCGCCCACGCTGGCGCTTCCCACGTTGATGAGCGTGCAGTCGGGCGCGCAGGTCGTCATGTTCGGCGGGTCGCACGCTTCGCCCGGCTCCAGCACGCCGTTCCCGCACATCGGCGGCGGCGGTGGGATGATCTGGCACGTCACGTCGCAGGTCGCCGTACCCGGCGGCTCGCATTCCTCGCCCGTCTCTACCAGGCCGTTGCCGCACAGCGGCGGCTTCGCCCCGGAGTCGAACGTGATGTCGCCCCCGTCTCGCCCGTCGTTCTCCGGCCGCGCACACGCGCCCGTTGCTGCCAGTGCCAGCGCCAGCGCCGCCACGCCCCACCGTGTGCCTCTCATGATGCGCTCCGCCTCCCGGAGCGGCCACGCGCCAGGGCGCGCGCCGCCGCCGCTTCATCGCGCGGTTCGTCGGTCTCGCCGGATTATAGGTTCCGCCAGCCGGCGGGTCCACCGCGAGTCGCTACCGCCTCAAGCTGGCTCGTCCGCGCGCCGCAACCGCACCGACACGTCCAGAAGGTACCCGCTCGGACCGGTGACCAGTAGCTCGTGCAGACCCAGGCGGCGCAGCGTGGCGACCGCCACGTACACGCGGTTGGCGCCGGCGTCCGGCAGCACCCGCTCGCCCGGCCAGCCGGCGGCGAGCAGGTCGCTTTGCGGCAGCGCCTCGCCCGGCGCAGCGGCGCGCTGGTCGGCCAGCCGCGCGAGCACACGGCGCAGCGACCCGCGCCGCGAGAGGTCGACGCGCGCACCGCCCGGGGGCTCGAACCACTCCGCGGCGCTTCCGACGACGAGCGCCGAGCCCGGCGCCCTCTCGACCTGCGCGTTCGACTCCTCCGCCGCCAGCGCCGCCGCGAGAAGTCGCATGGCGATGCGTGGCACGCGCAGCGGGGGGGCTTCGCCCGCGCTGGCGCTTGCACCAGCGCCTGCCGCCTGAGCCCACCGGGCGCGCGCCGCGGCAAGGTGCGCCGCGCGCGTCGCTTCGCCGTTCGCGGCTGCGCCCGCAGCGGTGCTCTCGCCCACCGCCGCATCGCGCGCCAGCGCCAGGTCGAGGAACCCTTCCAGCACGCCGAACGCCCGTGGCGGAGCGCGCGTGTTCCCGGCGGCACCGCGCGCGCGCGCGAACATCGCCTGCACCGTGACGCCCAGCGGCTCGGTCCGATCGCGGGGACGCGGCGACGACAGCCCTCGCCGCGCTTCCAGCGCCGCCAGGTGCGCGAGCGGTGCCGACACGAGCGGCGCCAAGCCCAGCGCTTCCAGGCGCCGCGACGACTCCTCGAGCAGAGCGCGCGCCTCTTCCAGATGTCCCTGCTCGTGGCGCAGCACGCCTAGGTTCCCGCGCGCCACCGCCGCGGTGCGCACGTCGCCCACGGCGCTCAGAACGTCGACGGCCGCCTCCAGCCGCGCCTCGGCGCTGGCGAGCGCACCGTCCTCGTGGTCGAGCACACCCAGATTCGCCAGCGCCGCGCCCTCGACCCGACGCAGACCCGCCTCGCGGGCCGTCGCCAGCGCCTGCTCGTACCGCGCGCGCGCCGCGGCGCTCTCGCCGCGCTGGTGGGCCAGCACGCCCAGGCTCGACCCGATCTCCGCTTGCATCTCGCCGTCACCCGCTTCGCGGGCCAGCGCCAGCGCCAGCTCCAGCTGTGCCCGGCACCCCGATACCACGCCCCGCGCCGCGTGGACGTCCGCCAGGCACCGGTGCGCCATGGCGGCGGCGCGCTTGTCCGGCGCGTCGATCGCCTGCGCCAGCGCCAGCGCCGCTCGCGCCGACGCCTCGGCGTCCTCCAGCCGCTGCGCGCGCAGGTGCACGAAGCTGGCCATCGCCTGGCTCTCACGCTCCAGCGCAGCGTCGCCGGTGCGGCGCGCCAGCGGCAGCGCCATGGCGAGGTCCAGCTCCGCCTCGTCCACCCGCCCGAGCCGCGCGCGCACCTCGGCGCGCGTCCGCAGCGCTCGGGCGCGCAGGCGGTCCTCGTCGCTGCGCGCGGCGAGGTCCACGGCCGCGTCGAGCGCGGCGGCGTAGGC
>DASYRF010000209.1:0-16766 GCA_036004705.1 Myxococcota bacterium | reverse complement strand
GTGCTGGGGCGCGACGCCTCGCCGCTGGCGGTGCGCATCGCCCGCACCAAGACGTGGCTCCCCGGGCGGGCACGCCTGCGCGCGATGGAGGACGCGGCCGCGCGCATGGCCGCCGAGACGCTCGAGCACGTGCGCCTGCGCCGCCGCTTCCCGGGCCCGCGCCCGCGTGACGCCGACTGGTTCCCGGCGCACGTCGTCCACGAGCTCGCCTGGCTGCGCGCCGGCGTCGCCGCGGTGCAGGACGCCGAGATGCGCGAGGTGCTGGAGCTGTGTCTGTCGTCCATCCTGGTGAAGGTGTCGCGCCGCGCCAGCGACACCGACGAGCGCGTGCGCGAGCGCAAGGTGACCCCCGGCGCCGCCTCGCGCCTACTGGCGGCGCGCGCCGCCGAGCTGGCCGAGCGGCTGCGCGCGCTCGCCGCGGACGTGGCGGTAGGCGGCGACGGCGGCCGGGCGCCGGTGGCGGCCCCGCCTACCCCCCAGCTCACGGTCGGCGACGCGCGCAACCTCGCCGGCATCGAGGACCTGTCCGTCGACGCCATCCTCACGTCGCCTCCCTACCCCAACACCTACGACTACCTCGACCTGCAGCGGCTGCGCTTGCGCTGGCTGGAGCTGGACGCGGGGCTGCTGGCGGAGACGGAGATCGGCGCGCGCCGCCTCTTCAAGACACCCAACGCCGGCCTCAAGCGCTGGGACCGCGACGGGGAGCGCTGGGTCGCCGAAGTGGCGCGCGTGCTCAAGCCCGGCGGCTGGTGCGTCGTGCTGATGGGCGACGGCATGGTGGGCGCGACGGTCATCCGCGCCGACGAGTCGCTGGTGTCGTGGGCGCGGCGCGCCGGCCTGGCCGTGGTGGCCGTCGCCGCGCAAGAGCGCCCGCAGCTCGAGTTCCGCATGCGCCGCGCCTACGGAAAAGGCTCGCGTCTGGAGATCCTGGCGGCACTCCGGCGCGGCTGAGTCGAGGCATGCCGAAGGCATCGCCTCGACTTAGGGATCGAGCTCTTCCTATTTGTCGAGGCATGCCGAAGGCATTGCCTCGACTTAGAGATCGAGCTCAACCTCTGATATAGGGCGCGCATGAGAGTCGGGATCGTGGGCTTCCCCGGGAGCGGGAAGACGTCGGTGTTCAACGCGCTCACCGGGCTTAGCGCGGAGACAGGCTACGGCGCGGCGCGCGGGCGCGCGAACGTGGGCGTCATCAAGGTGCCGGACGCGCGCGTCGACAAGCTCGCGGCGCTGTGCAACCCCAAGAAGGTCACGTTCGCGGAGATCTCCTTCGTGGACTACGCGGCGGCGGCGGAGACGGCGGCGAGCGGGCAGGCGCTCGACCCCAAGGCATTACAAGAATTGCGCGCCTGTGACGCGTTCGCGCTGGTGGTGCGCGGCTTCGAGACCGACCGCCCGGCCGACCCGGGCGGCGAGCTGCGGGGCCTCGAAGAGGAGCTGATCCTCGGCGACCTCGGCGCCGCCGAGAAGCGCTTCGAGCGGCTGGGCAAGGAAGGCAAGGCCGACTCGCGCGAGGCGAAGCTGGTCGGTCGCGTAAAGGAGCACCTCGACGCCACGCAGCCGCTGCGCCTGCTGGCGCTGACCGCCGACGATCGCGCGCTGCTGGCCGGCTTCCAATTCATGTCGCTCAAGCCGCTCGTCGTGCTGTTGAACGTCGGCGAGGGCGACGTGCATGCGCCCGTGCCGGCGGCGCTGGCGGCAGCGGCCGAGGCGGCCGGCGCGCGGGCGCTGTCTTTGTGCGCCAAGGTCGAGATGGAGGTCGCCGAGCTTCCGCCCGAGGAGCAGCGTGCCTTCCTGCAGGAGCTGGGCATCGCCGAGAGCGCGCGCGACGTTTTCGTACGCACGACCTACGCGTTGCTGGGGCTGATGTCGTTCCTCACCACGGGCCCCGACGAGTGCCGCGCCTGGACCATCCCGGTGGGCACCATCGCCCTGAAGGCAGCCGGCAAAATCCACACCGACATCGAGCGCGGCTTCATCCGTGCCGAGGTAATGCGCTTCGACGACTACGTCGCCGCCGGCGGCTCCGAAGCGAAGGTCAAAGAGGCCGGCAAGTTCCGCGTCGAGGGGAAGGACTACGTCGTCCTCGACGGCGACATCGTCCATTTCCGGTTCAACGTCTGAGTCTCTAGGCAAGGACGACGACGGTGACGCCGTCGCCACCTTCCGCGGGCTCGCCGGGGCGGAAGGTGCACCAAGCGGCGCGACGGCGCAGCAGATCGCGCGTGGCCTGCTTCACGGCGCCGGTACCGTGGCCGTGCAGCACGTAGACGGCGTCGTGCTGCTCGCGCAGGGCACGGTCCAGGAAGCGCTCGAGCTCGCCGAGCGCGTCCTCCACGCGCATGCCGCGCAGGTCCAGCGTGTTCTCGGTGGATCGCGGCGTCAGCACCGCGCCGGCGCCGGCGACCGCTCCGCCGGCACCGACGGCAGCTCCGCCCGAGGCTACTACCTTCGCGCGTGCCGCGCCGGCACGCCGCTGGGCGCGCGCGGGCGGGCGCAAGAGCATCCCCTGGCGCGCTTCGAGCCGCTTGCCCGCCGCCTCCACCACGACGCGATCGCCGTTCACCTCGCGCACCACGCCGACCGCCCCGAGCCCCGCCACCTGGACTTCGACGCCGGGGCGCACTTCCGCCGGCGGCAGCGGCTCGCCGCCCACCGGCGTCGCGGGCACTTCCTCCGCCTCGGCCGCGCGCACCGCGTCCTTCGCCCCGGCGATGGCCGCCCGCGCCGCCGCCGACGCCGCCCCCGCCGCCGCCTCCGCCGCCGCGCCCGGGCCTGCCCCCGGCCCCGCAGACGCGCTCGCCTGGCGCAGCTCCACCGTCGCGCGCTTCAGCGCCTCCGCGGCGCGGTCGATCGCCTCGCCAAGCTCGCGGCGTTTGCCCGTCAGCGTCTTGCGCTCCTGGTTGTCCAGCGCGCTCCGCTTCAGCTTCAGGGCCTCGCGCTCGTGCTCCAGGGCGCGCCGCTCCTTCTCCAACCCCACCCGCGTCGCCGCCAGCGCATCGCGCTCCTCCGCCAGCGACCCGATCGCGCGCTCCAGCCCGCCGCCGCCCCCCTCGCCCGCCAGCACGCGCGCCCGCTCCACGACCGCCGCCTCCATCCCCAGAGACTCCGCGATCTCGAACGCGCTCGACACGCCCGGCACGCCCGTGGTCAGACGGTAGGTCGGCCGCCGCCGCTCCGGGTCGAGCGCGAAGCTCGCATTGACCATCCGCCCGTCCGCCGCCGCGAGGGCCTTCACCCGCCCGTAATGGGTCGTCGCCACCACCACCGCGCCGCGCCCGACCAGCGCCTCCAGCGCCGCCCCTGCCAGCGCCGCCCCCTGCTCGGGCTCCGTCCCCACCGCCAGCTCGTCCAGCAGCGCCAGCATCCCCGTCCGCGCCGCGCCCAGCGCGCGCTGCAGATTCAGCAGCCTCGCGGAGAACGTCGACAGGTCACGCTCGAGATCCTGCTCGTCGCCGATGTCGCTGAGCACGTCGTCGAAGACCGGTACCTGCGCGCCGGGGCGCGCCGGCACCGCCAGCCCCGCCCGCACCATCAGCGCCGCCAGGCCGATCGTCTTGAGCGCGATGGTCTTCCCGCCGGCGTTCGGCCCCGAGACCACCAGCGCGCGCGCCGCTCCGCCGACCGCCAGGTCGTTCGCCACCACGTCCGCGCCGCCAAGCACCAAGAGCGCGTGTCGCGCCCCCGGCAGCTCCAGCCGGTCGTCGTCCTGCGCGGCGGCCACGCGCGGCCGCGTCGCCCCCAGCTCGTCGGCCAGGCGCGCCCGCGCCCACAACGCGTCCACCTCCTCGGCCGCGGCCGCCGCCTCTTCCAGGTCCGCCGCCTCCGCCGCCACGCGCGCGCTCAGCTCGGCCAGGATGCGGCGCTCCTCGCGCGCCACGTCGGCCGCGGCGATCTTCAGGCGGTTGTTCAGCTCCACCACCGCCTCGGGCTCGACGAACGCCGTCGCTCCCGTCTGCGACGTGTCGTGCACGATCCCCGGCACCTTGCGCCGCTCCTCCACCTTCACCGGCAACACGTAGCGTTCGGCGCGCACCGTCCAGAACTTGTCCTGCAACAGCGGCTCCAGCGCCGGATCGACCAGATAGCTCTGGATGCGCGCGCGCACCCGCTCGTGCATGCCGGCCACCTCGGCGCGCAGCCCCGCCAGCGCCTCGCTCGCGTCGTCGCGCAGCGCCGCGCGCTCGTCGAAGCAGCTCTCGATGCGCGCCGCCAGCGGCACCAGGTCCGCGACGCGCCCCGCCCGCGCCGCCAGCGCGAGCCGCTTCTCCCGCCCAGCGCGCAGCCATCGCCCCAGCCGCGCCAGCGCCCGCGCGGTCGCCGCCACCGCCACCAGGTCCACCCCCTCCAGGACGCCTTCCTTCTCCACGCGCGCCAGCGCGGCACGCAGGTCGGCGATCCCGCCGAGCGGCGGCGAGTCGCGCTCCGCCGCCGCCGCGCGCAGCTCCTCCGCCGCGTCCAGCACCGCGCCCGCCGCCGCCGCGTCGAGCGACGGCAGGAGCCCCCGGCAGCGCTCCTGTCCACGCGCGGTGGCCGCCCGCTGCGCGAGCGCCGCCACCAGCCGCGGCCAACCCAGATCGTCGAGGGTCTTGTGCGGCAGCGACGACGTCAGTTGGGATCGCAGACGCCGGTCAGGGCGCCACACGCCGGTACCGCGCCCGCCGCCGTCCGGCACGTGGAGCCGCCCGGGCACGTGATCCCGCCCGCGGGGTCGCAGCACGGCGTGCAGATGAACTCGCCGGCGGCCGTCGGGCGCTCCGCGCACACGTTCGGATCCTCGCAGCCGTTGCGCGGCGCAGGGTCCGTCACGTCGCAGCGCGCGAACCGATCCACGAACAGGTCGCACCACGGCTGCGGCAGCGCGCCGCTCAAGTCGTCGGTGCGGCAAAACGCTCCGACCGGGCAGCCGATGCCCGTCCCCGCGGGATCGCAGTCGAGCGAGCACATCGTGCGCGCGCTTCCCGTCTCCGGGTCGGGCGTGCGGTCCACGCACCGCCGCCCGAAGTCGTCGGTGTCGCCCGGCAGGTCGCCGCACGCCGCATCGCGGTCCGCCAGGTACTGCCCGCACTCGCTGCCGAACGGCACCAGCACGTCGCAGAAGGCGCCCCGCTCGGGGAACACCGGCATCGTGGAGCAGAACATGCCGTTGGGGATGCACACCTCGTCGCCCGGCACGTCACAACGCACCGAGCACACGCCCACCGGGTTGCCGGTCGTCAGGTCGTCCGGCCGACGGTAGCAAGTGAACGGCTCGCACCCCGTCGGTGCATTCGGGTTGCACGCCGACCCCAGGTCGTGGCCCGTCAGCGTCGAATCCACCGGCACGCACGCCGGCGCCACGCGGTTGCCGTCGCGATCCACCGGGTTCTCCGCGCACACGAACTGGAACGACAGCCCCAGCGGGCAGTCGTCGTGGTTGTCACAGCTGTTCGAGCACACCGCCGAGTTCGCCGGGTCGACGGCATCCGGGTTCAGCAGCAGGCAGCGGTCCCCCACGCACTCCGAGTCCTGCCCGCACAGGCTCCAAGGCGGGTTCTGGAAGAAGTCCGCGGTAGGACGGGCGAAGGCCCGGCAGTCGAAGTCGGTCATCGCCAGCCGGCAGCTGCGGCGCTCGAAGCGCGTGTCGGGCGGCACGTGCAGCCCGCGCACCTCCGCCCACCGCGCCATGCACTGGAAGTGCGCGGGGCCGGTGGAGCAGGTGCAGATGCGCATCTCGTACTCCTCGCACTGCGGGCAGAAGTCGTCGAAGAACAGGCCCTGCAGGATCTTCATGCACACGGGGCCGTTGGGGTTGTCGCACCAGCCGCCCACGGTCAGGTCGTTGGCGTTGCTCGCCACGCACACCGTCCCGGGCTCGGCGCATTCGTCCGTCGTCACGGCCGGGTCGCACACCGCGCCGCTGCCCATCGGCAAGCTGCAGCGGAATCCCGTGCTGCTCGTCGCGCTCGCCACCGTGCAGCTGCCGCCGTAGGGGCACACGGGGTCGCATTGCGGCCGGCACCGCGCCGACGCCTCGTCGAGGTCCGCGCCGGGGGCGATGCGGCAGGTCTCGGTCGGCGAGCACTGCATCGGATCGCAAGGCGCGCCGCCGGCGCCGCCGCACGAGAAGCCGGTGACGCTCGTCCCGTCCATCTGGCAGGTCACGCCCGCCGGGCACTCCATGGTCGGGTCGCACGTGAAGCTGATGTCGTCGGCGCCGGGGAAGCGGTGGAACTCGGGCTCGAGCCGCAAGCACCGCGCAGGGTCAGGGTCGTCGGGCGGCGACAGCAAGTCGGTGTCGAACGACGGATTCGTGCGCTCCCCGGTCATGGGGTCGCGCGCGTCCGTCCAGCGGGTGCGCAGCTCGTCGCGCAACTCCTCGCACTTGGTCTGCCTGCAGCCGCCCGCGCCGGCGACGGCGAGCGACCCGAGGGCGACGGCCGCAGCCAGCGCCAGACGAGTGGTGTCGTTCTTCATGGGCGGCGTTATCCCTTTGGGACGTTGCGCTTATAGCCCCACCCGCCCGGGGGGTGTCAAGCGCAAGCGCGCGTGCTACGAGGGGGCCCGGCCCTGCGACCGCGGGCCGGCCCGGAGCCAACGCCCATGACCGCCCCTGTCACCCGCCGCCCCAACCGCCTGGCGGCGGAAACCAGCCCGTATCTGCTGCAGCACGCGCACAACCCGGTGGACTGGTACCCGTGGGGGGCGGAGGCGCTGGAACGGGCGCGCGCCGAGGCGCGGCCTATCCTGCTCAGCATCGGCTACTCGTCGTGCCACTGGTGCCACGTGATGGAGCGCGAGAGCTTCGAGAACGAGGCCATCGCGCGCCTGATGAACGACACCTTCGTGTGCATCAAGGTCGACCGCGAGGAGCGCCCCGACCTCGACGACATCTACATGCAGGCGACGATGCTGCTGAACCACGGCCAGGGCGGGTGGCCGATGACCGTGTTCCTGACGCCGGATCAGAAGCCGTTCTTCGCCGGGACGTACTTCCCGCCGGAAGACAAATGGGGGCGCCCGGGGTTCGCCACGCTGCTGGGCCGCATCGCCGAGCTCTGGGCGACCCAGCGCGCCGACCTGGCCGAGCAAGGCGAGCAGCTCGCGCGGGTGCTGCGCGAAGAGTCGCACGTCGCGCCGGGGCTGGAGGTGGGGCTGCGCGAGGCCGACGCGGCGGCGGCGCAGCTGGGGCGCGACTTCGACGCGCAATGGGGCGGGTTCGGCGCGGCGCCGAAGTTCCCGCCCAGCGGGGGGCTGGCGCTGCTGCTGCGCCACCATCGCCGCACCGGCGCGGCGCGGTCGCTGGAGATGGTGACGCGCACGCTGGACGCGATGGCGGCGGGCGGGATGTACGACCACGTGGGGGGAGGATTCGCGCGCTACTCGACCGACGAGCGCTGGCTGGTGCCGCACTTCGAGAAGATGCTGTACGACAACGCGCAGCTGGCGCGGGTCTACCTGGAGGGCTGGCAGGCGGTGGGCGAGGAACGCTGGCGGAGCGTGGCGACCGAGACGCTGGACTACGTGCTGCGCGAAATGACGGCGCCGGAGGGGGGCTTCTGGAGCGCGACCGACGCCGACTCGGAAGGGGAGGAGGGGAAGTTCTTCGTCTGGACGCCGGGCGAGGTGGAGGCGGTGCTGGGGAAAGGCAGCGCCGAGGCGCGCGCGTTCTGCGCCTGGTACGACGTGACGGCCGGCGGCAACTGGGAGGGGAAGAGCATCCCCAACACGATTCGCGCGCGCGACGAAGTGGCCAAGAGCCTGGGCCTGCCCGTGGCCGAGGCGGAGCGCGCGGCGCGCGCGGCGCGCGGCCGGATGTACGAGGCGCGCAGGCGGCGCGTCCCGCCCGGGCTGGACGACAAGGTGCTGACGTCGTGGAACGGCCTGATGATCGGGGCGATGGCCGAGGCGGGGCGGGTGCTGGGCGAAGAGCGGTTCCTGCGCGCCGCGGAGCGCGCCGCGACGTTCGCCTGGGAGAAGCTGCGACGACCCGACGGCGGGCTGTTTCGGACGTGGCGCGCCGGGCGCGCGCATCTGGACGCCTACCTCGAGGACTACGCCTACCTGTCGGCGGCGCTCATCGATCTATACGAGGCCGGCGGCGCGGTGCGCTGGCTGCACTGGGCGGCGGACCTTGGCGAGCGCATCGTGCGCGACTTCGGACCCGCGCCCGACGGGCCCGACCACACGCCCGATCACGGCCACGATCACGGCCACGATCACGCCCACGATCACGATCACGACCACGGCCACGATCACGCCCACGATCACGACCACGGCCACGATCACGATCACGGCCACGATCACGCCCACGGCGACGATCACGCCCATGATCACGATCACGGCGACGATCACGACGACGCCGGCGCGTTCTACACGACGGGGATCGGGCACGAGGCGTTGCTGGTGCGCTGGCGCGAAGGGCACGACGGCGCGTGCCCCAGCGCGAACGCCGTGGCGGCGCAGGCGCTGGCGCGGCTCGGCTTCCACCTCGACCGCGAGGACTGGCGGCGGCGCGCCGCCGAGGCGATCCAGTCCTACGGCAAGGCGATCGCCAGGGCGCCGCGCGCCTTCTCCCACAGCCTCGAGGTGGCCGAGCTGCTCGCCGAAGGACCGGCCGAGCTCGCCTTCGTCGGGCGCGCCGGGGACTCCGCGCTGCGGGCTCTCCAGGCCGCGGTCGCGCGCCAGTACCTGCCGCAACGGATCATCGGCCACCTGGACCCAGAAGCCGCCACGCCGGCGGAGGGCGACCCTCCGCTCGTCCGCGGCAAGACGCTGGCCGCGGGGCAGGCGGCGCTCTACGTGTGCCGCGACTTCGCCTGCCAGGCGCCGATCACCGACCCCGCCGCCGTGCCCGCGGCCCTGGCGGCGCAACGGACCGCGAGCACCGGCGCCGCCGGCGCGTCGCGCGGCGCGATGAAGGCGACGCGGCTGCTCGGCGCCGCCACGCCGGAGGCAACCGCCGCCTACGCCGCGCGCTTTGCCACCGCCGGACTCACCGGCGCGCACCAGCCCCTCGGCGCCACCGGGCTGACGGTCTCCCGGATCGGCTTCGGCGGCTACCGCGTCGACGACGAGACCGCCGCCCACCGCGAAGCCCTGAAGAAGGCGCTCACGAGCGGCTTCAATCTCGTCGACACGTCGACAAACTACACCGACGGCGGGAGCGAGCGACTGGTCGGCCGCGTCCTCACCGACCTCGTGCGCAAGAAGGCCGTCGCGCGCGCCGAGGTCGTGGTCGTCACCAAGATCGGCTACGTGCAGGGCGAGAACCTCGAGATCGCCCAGGAGCGCGAGAACGCCGGCCAGCCGTTCCCCGACATGGTGAAGTACATGGAGGGCTGCTGGCATTGCGTGCATCCGGCCTGGCTGGAGGACCAGCTGGCGCGCTCGATGGACCGCCTGGGCCTGGAGACGGTGGACGTGGTGCTCCTGCACAACCCCGAATACTTCTTCGCCGACGCCAAGAAACAGGGGCGCGCCGGCGGGGCGCGCGCCCTGGTGGCGCTGCGCGAGGAGCTCTACCGGCGCTTGCAGGCCGCGTTCGGCTGGCTGGAGGCGCAGGTGGCCGGCGGGCGCATCGGCGCCTACGGCGTGTCGTCGAACACCTGCACCGAGCCGGTGAGCGACGTCGAGGCGACCTCCGTCGTGCGCATGCTCGACGCGGCGCGCGCGGCCGCGAGCGCGGCCGGCGCGCCCGAGCACCACTTCCGCGTGCTGCAGCTGCCGATGAACCTCTTCGAGTCGGGCGCCGCCCGCGAGAAGAACAACGGCTCCGAGAGCCAGTGGACGGTGCTGGACGTCGCCGCGCGCGAGCGGCTGGGCGTGCTGGCGAACCGCCCGCTCAACGCCATCATCGGCGAGCGCATGGTACGTCTGGCGGACTTCCCTGCCGCGGCGCCGGACGCCGGCGACGGCGACGGCACCGGCCCCGGCACCGGCGCCGGCCCGCCGGCGCCGGACCCCGACGCCGCGTTCCGCGAGCAGCTCGCCGCCGTGGCCGACCTCGAGGCCGAGTTCCGCGCGACGATCGCGCCCGCCATCGAGACGCCGCCGGGGTCAGTCCCGGCGGACGAGTTCTTCCCCTGGGGAGCGCAGCTCGAGGAGCTGCCGGCGAACCTCCAGTCGCTCGACCACTGGAATCAGCTCGAGGGCCACCTCATCGCCCCGCGCGTGAGCCAGGTGGTCCACCTGCTCGACGGCCGCTTGAGCGGCCCGGTGGGCGACCACTGGCAGGCGTGGAAGCGGCGCTACGCCCCGGCGCTGGGACGCCTGCTGGCGATCATCCGCCGGCGCGCCGCGCGCAAGAGCCAGGCGCTCTCCGACCTCGCCACCGCCGCGCTCGACGCCGCGCTGCCTCCGGGCGAGGGCGGGCGGCGCGGCGAGCCCTTGGCGCGGCGTGCGCTCTGGGTGCTGGCGAGCACGCCCGCCGTCGGCTGCGTGCTTCTCGGCATGCGCGCGCCCGCCTACGTGGACGACGCGCGCGCCGTGCTCGCCTGGCCGCCGCTCGCCGCCGCCGAGGTGGAGCCCGTCTACGAGCGCATGCAGAAAGTCCGCTTTCCGAGTTAGCCTCGGCTCCGCCGGCGCGACCGGCCACACTGAAAGCAGGCGGCGTGAAGGTCTTCGTGACGGGCGCGGCGGGGTTGATCGGCGCGGCGTTGTGCCGAGCGCTGGCGGCGCGTGGCGACGCGGTGGTGGCGGTCGTGCGCGGCGGCGTCCCGCGTCCCGCCGGCGCCCGCACCCCGCCCGGCGCCGCCACCGCGCTCGCCGCGCTGCCCGGCGTGGAGGTCGTGGACGGCGACGTCCTCGTCCCCGGCCCGTGGAGCCTGGCCCTGTCCGGTTGCGACGCCGTCGTGCACCTCGCCGGCGAAAGCATCGGCGGGAAGCGGTGGTCGCGCGCCTGGAAGGAGCGCATCCTGCGCTCGCGCGTGGACGGCACGCGCCGCGTGGTGGCGGGGATCGAGACCTGCCCCGCCGATCGGCGCCCGCGCGCGCTGGTCGTGGCGAGCGGCGCCGACTACTACCCGTTCGACGACTCCGAGCGCGCCTACGCCGAGGACGCCGCGCCCGGCGACACGTTCCTAGCGCAGCTCTGCGTGGCCTGGCAGGCGGAGGCCGAGGCGGTGCGCGCGCGCGGCGTTCGCGTCGCCTGCCTGCGCACGGGCGTCGTCATCGGCCGCGGCGCCGAGGCGCTGGCGCGGATGGCCACGCCCTTCCGCCTCTTCGCCGGCGGCCCCGTCGCGGGGGGCCGGCAGTGGTTTTCCTGGGTCCACCTCGCGGACGTGGTGGCCGCCTACCTTCACGCCGTCGACGGCCCCGCGGCCGCCGGCCCGTTGAACGTCGTCGCCCCCGGCTCCCTGCGCCAGGCGGACTTCGCCGGCGCGCTCGGCGCCGTCCTGAAGCGCCCGTCGTGGGCCCCGGTGCCCGCCCTCGCCCTGCGCCTCGCCGTCGGGGAGCTCGCAACCTACCTGGCCCACGGCCGCAAGGTCGTCCCCGCCGCCCTCGAAGCCCAGGGCTTCCGCTTCCGCTACCCCGACGCCGGCGCCGCGCTCGCCGCCAGCTTCTGACCGGCGCGCGCCGCACCGAACCGCCGCCCGGCGCGCTCGCCTACGGGAACGGGTGCGGCCCGCCGGCGGGGAAGTGCGTCCCAAGCACCGTGTTCGTGTACTGCGGATTGAAGCTCACGGTCGGATGCAGCCACCAGGCCTTGGTCGTGTCGGGCGCGCGGATCTCGAACTGGAACTCGTGGCCGCCGTTGTACCCGCGCACCGCGTCGCGCCGGTACATCGCCGCGCGCGTGGTCGCCGGCAGCGCCCCGAACGCCGTGGCCCCCGCGCCGGTCGTGAAACGCGTGTTCGCGCCATTGGCCTTGGTCAGCAGCACTTCGAAGCCGCGCTTGAGGTTCGCGATGTAGCTCCACACGTTCTCGTCGCCGCCGGGCGGATCGATCTGCGCGTAGCCGTACCCGTGCGGAAGCCCGCAGATGGGCATGTCGGGGTCGTGGCCGGAGCGGAAGGTCGTTTGCCCGATGGGCACCGGCTGATTGATCGGGCCGCGGTGCTCGTAATGGTGGAGCTGGACGCTCTCCACGAAGGCGATGCGCCGCATGGTCTCTTGCCACTCGGCGAGCGTGAGCTGCCCGGTGTGCGCCGGGAGGCCGCCGGCCGCGATACGCAGGCGCACCAGGTGATCGATCAGCGTGTTCACGTCCGCCGCCGCCGGATTCACGCCGCGCACACGGAAGCGCGGCAGGCGCGCGACGGGGTCGGCGGCGGGCGGCGCACCCCCCGCGCCCGTCACCAGCACCCCGCCCGGGACCGGCGTGCCGTCGATCGACAGCGCGCGCAGCTCGAGGCGGCCGTCGCCGCCACGCACGGCCTCGCTGCCGCCGATGGTGAGCTGCGGCTGGAATTCGACGACGACGGCCGGCTTGGCGGTCGCCCCGGTCTGGCGCCCCCACGGGCGCGTCTGCCCAGACACCAGCACCTTCGGCGTCCGCCGGTTCGCCACCGGGAAAGGGATCGCCGCCGGCGCGGGCTTGAAGGGAGTGGGCGCCGAGCCGTCCGCCGGCGCCGCCACGTCGTGCGCATGCTCGTCCTGGAACCCGGCCCGGTGCCCGAAGAAGATCTCGACGTGCTGCGGCCCGGAGAAGGACGGCGACGTGCCGTAGGTCTCCTGATAGTGGTAGCCGCCGTTGTTGGCGTCCGGCCCGTCGTAGCTCAGGGTCAGCGCCCAGGTCAGGTCCAGCGTCCACTTCAGCGGCGTGAAGGGATCAATGAGGCCGAAGTTCTCCTTGTTGTAACGGTGCACGATGAGCTGCTTGAACTGGTCCTGCGGCGTCCCCACCAGCTGCAGCTCGGCGATCCATTGCGGCATCTGCGGCTTGATCACCGTCGGGTTCGTCGTCGCGTTGGCGGCTTGGGTCGAATCCAGCGGTCGCTGCGCGTTGGCGATGTTGAACGGCAGCATTCGCCGGTCGCGGACCTGATCGCTGATCGCCGTCGACACCGGCGAGCGCACGTAGTCGATGACCTGGATCTCGCCCGCTTCGCCGATCTGGTCGCGGTTGCCGCCGTTGCGCGCCGGGTCGCCCTCGTCGAGCAGCGCCACCTGCGCGCCGCAGAGGTGCACGTAGAAGGCGTCCATCACCCGCGGCGTCCCCGGTACGTCGAGGAAAATCTGCACCGCGCCGAAGGCGTTCACCGGATCCGCCAGGAACACGTCCGCCGCGAACCCGGTGGTGCCGGTCACCGTGCAGTTGATCTCGGTGGCCGTCGCCGCCGTCGCCGCCGCCGCGGTGCGCAGCTGCAGGCGCGTGCCGTTCGCGTCGAGGACGCTGAGCTTGGCGCCGGTGGCCGCGGGCGTGATCGTGCCTTCGACCTTCATCCCGCGCTCCCGCGGGCGCTTGGTGGTCGGCGCCGGCGCCGCCGTGTTGCTGATGCCGGTCGTCACGTGGTTCCCGGTGAACAGCGCCGCCCCCTGGCTCAGCCCCTCGGTGTGGTAGTCGGCCGGCCGCGCCGCCGGGTCCTGCGCGGCGGTCGCCGGCACCAGATCGTTGTCGCTCGGGACCTCCCACAGCACCGGCCAGAACGACAGCTCCTTGGGGTTCGCCAGCGTGACGGCGAACTCGGCAAGGTCGAGGGTGGCCATCGGCGGGATGGCCAACGCATTGCCGGCGTTGCCGGCCATGGTGACCGGCGTGGGCGGCGCGCCCGGCGCCACCGCCACCTGGCTCGCGATGAAGTTGGCGGCGTTGAGCAGGGCCACCGGCAAGGGCTTGGCGCCGCGGCTGTAGTACACACGCACCTGGCCGTTCAAGAGGTTCGACTCGAACGGCGTCAGGTATTCCCACCACATGTCCCGCGTGACACTCGGGAGCGGATCCAGGGCGAACAGCTGCCCTTGGCCGTCGCTCACCAGCGTGAGGATGGATCCCTCCTGCCAGTAGACCCACGCGTGGGCGAGCGGCGCGTGGCCGCTACCGGTCCGGATTCGCACCCTGCACTTGGGCATCGGTGGCGGCGCGCTCCTCCCTGTCGGGCTAGTGCCCGTACAGCTCCTTCAGCTTGATCTTCATCTCCTGCGTCATCTCGCCGTTCACCTGGGAGAGCTTCGCGTCGCCCTGGAACTTCTTGATGGCCTTGCGGGTGGCGGCGTCGAGCACGCCCGTCGCTGCCGGCCCGACCACGTAGCCCAGGTTGAAGAGCCGCACCTGCACGCCCTTGATCTGCTCTTTGTCGTCGGCGGGCGGATCCAAGCGCGGCAGGTCGGCGATCTGGATCTGGTACTGCTGGCCATCGATCGTCAGCTCCGCCTTCGTCTCCAACGGCACGCCGAACGCCGGATTCACCTCGACGATGACACCGTTGTCGTCCGATTCGCCCTTCCGCGTGCCGCCGTAGATCACCAGCACGTAAGGGACGTGCGGCCGCGGCTTCTGGTCCGCGTCCAGCAGCGTGATCTTCAGCATCTCGTCGGTCGCGTCCACCAGCAGCTTGAAGTCCCCGCGCAGATACTCGGGGATGTTCGTCTGCACGCTGTCCACCCCGGCGGCGTCCAGCACCTGGCTCGACGGACGGTTGTAGCTCGCCTCGGACGGGAGCTTGGGGCGCTGGCTGACCTTGGCGCTCTCCGTCTCGCTCTTCTTGATGCTGAAGTTTCGAAACACCGCTTCGACCTGGCCGCTGGGCTTGCTGACGAAGTCGACGTGCGGCTGAAGATTGGCGAGCAGGTCTTGGCCGCGCTTCTTGGGCTTCGTCTTGTCGGCGATCGCCTCGGCGTACGTCTCGACCGACGTGAGGCGCGGGAACTTCAAGAAAAGCCGCGCTAAGGCCAGTCGCGGGATGTCGATCTCCCAGGTGGCCTTGATGTGGTCCTTGCCGGGCAGCTCGCGCAGCGACCAGACGTAGCGCATGAAAGAGAAGTTTGTATCGGGGGCCTCGGGGTCGGTCTTCACCGTGTGCATGCGTAGGAGCGGCGTGGCGTAGAGCAGCTTGCCGTCCTTCAGCGTGGTCAGCACGAGCCGCACCAGGCCCAGCGGGCGGGCGCGTCGGATGTGCTTCACCGCCGCCACCAGGTCGGGCGTCTTGGCGGCGTTCAGCTGGTTCCCGGGCGTGGGGATGACGCCCAGCCCTTTGAACTTGGCCGTCGCGATGGGCGCCTTAGGCGGGGCCGGCCCGGGCGCCTGGTCCTTCTCCCACAGCGGATAGTCGTAGATCCCGGTGCCGCCCTTCAACGGCTCGTCGCCGCCAGGCGCGTTCATGGCGCCGGTGTCGAAGAACTGGATCCACGCGTGCAGCTTGTCGGTGCGCAGGACGAAGGCGATGTGGCGCGACGGGTTTTTCGTGTCGTCGTTGTCATAGGCGTACACGCTCCCGGGAGAGAGTTTGTGGTCGTCGAGGTCCTTCTTGGGGATGCGCGTGCCGCCGTCGTCCCAGGTGCCGCCGAAGAACTCGACGACGCTCTTGGAGCCCCGGCTAGCGTCGTAGGCCTCCGTCTTGATGGTCGTCTTCCCCTTGGCGTCCGTCACCGGGTGCGTCACCGGGAAGCCGCGCGTGATGGCCATGAACGTGCAGAGGTGCTGGCAGGCCGCCACCAGCGGATACGCGGGATCGTCCTTGTCCTGCATCTTGTCGAAGAAGGGGTTGTCGCTGTCGTTGGACAGGTACGCCTGGCCGATGCCGGCGTAGGGGAAGCCGGCGATGAGCTCGGAGTGCGTGCGCGCCCATTGCTCTTCGTCCTGGTAGACCTTCAGCTCGTTCGCGTCGCCGGCGAAGTCCGCGGCCTTGAGGTCCTCCAACGGCACGAAGCCCTTGCGCTTGTCCTGGCTGAGCCAGACGGCGTCCAGGTTCGTCTTCAGGCGCGTCCACACGTAGCGCAGGATGGCGCGTACCTCGGTGGCGCCCGGCGCGTCGAACTTCAGCTTGGAAAGGTCGTCGGGCTTGTTGTGGCCGACGACGTTCACGGGGTCGGGGACCGGCGTGGCGTTCACGCCGAGGATGACGCGCGGCGGATTCGCGACGCGGAGCTGCTCATCGACCTGCGCCGTGGGGCTGACCTTCGCCAGCTCCACGCCGAGGATGAACTCGTCCTTGCGTAGCTTCTTCACCTCGCCGGCGTTGGTGGAGTCCAGGCGCGCTTCTATCTCTAGAGAGCCGGTGTTGGACGGCGTGGTGATGGTCAGGTCCCACTGCCAGAAGTGCAGGCCGTCGGTGGAATCGGGGAGGCCGGCGTCGATCGACGTGCGCGTGTCCTTTTCGACGGTCACCGGCGACGTGCCGCCCGTGGCGTCGCGCTTCGTCAGCTCCAGCTTCACCTTCTTGGCGGCGGACTGGTTCGGCTTGGCCAGCGTCTCCTCGCCCGGCGTCAGGCGCTCGACGACGAACGTGGGGTTCCGCTTCTTCGGGTCCTTGATCTCCTCCAGCAGCCGGAACTGGTACTTCAGCACCAGCTCGGCGCCCGCCTTCACGCAGCGAAGATGGCTCTCGCTCCTCATGCGTCCCCTTCGCTCGGGTCGCGCCACTGCTGCTCGAACGTGTCGGCGTCGAGCACGATCGTCGCCCCGCCGGGGGGCAACCCCTTCTCGTCGACCACGCCCGCGTCGGAGCCGGTGCCGCGGCGCGTGCCGTAGGGCGTGCAGAGCGTATAGGCGAGCGCCTGGCCCACCGCCTCGCCGGGGCGGTTCACGAGGCGAAGGTCGAGGAAGTCGTCGTACGCCGCCGGCGCCGCGGCCGCCTGCGTCCGCCCCACGGCCGCCGCCGTGAACGTGAATTGCACGGGCGGGA
>DASYRF010000208.1:0-4299 GCA_036004705.1 Myxococcota bacterium | reverse complement strand
GCCGCCTCGGTTGCCCCGGCCGCTCCGGCCGCGCCCTCCAGCGCGCCCGCCGCGCCGGCGGGGGCGCCGTGACGCCGCGCCGCCTGCCGCGCCCCGGGCCGGTGCCGCGCGGCGCGTGCACCGCGCGCTCTGCGCGCGCCGTGCGCGCCCTGCTCGGCTCGACGGGCGCGCTCGCCGCCGCGCTCTCCCTGTCGGGTTGCATCATCCGCTTCTTCCCGCTCCCCAACTACTGCGACGAGACCCCCGTCATCGGCGCCGCGGGCGGGACGTTCACTGGCGAAACGCGCGGCAACAACTCGCGCACGGGCCCGGTGAGCTGCCTGGGCGGCCTGCCCTCGCCGGAGGACGTCTACACGCTCGAGCTCGACGCCGACGCCAGCGTCCACCTGGACACCGCCGGCTCCGACTTCGACACCATCCTCTACCTGCGGTCGGACTGCGAGAGCATAGATCCCTCCGACGAGGTCGCCTGCAACGACGACGCCGCGCTCGCCGGCCCCATGCAGCGCTGGTCGTCCTTGGACATGCAGCTCACCGCCGGCACGTATTTCGTCTTCGTCGACGGCTTCAACGGCGTGCGCGGAAACTACGTGCTGAACGCCGTCGTCGCCCCGCCCGACCAGCCGGCGGGCGATCAGTGTCCCAACGCCGCCACCGCCGTGGAGGGAGATACGGCCGCGTCGACCGCGACGTTCGTCGACGACACCGCCGCGTCTTGCGGCGGCGACGGCGCGCCGGACGCCTTCTTCACGCTGGTGCTGATCAACGACACCGCCGTCGTGGTCGAGACGACGGCCGCCGACTTCGACACCGTCCTGAGCGTCCGCGCCTCCTGTCTGGAGACCGCCTCCGAGATCGCCTGCGACGACGACGGCAGCCCCGCGGGCATGGGTCTGTCGCGCCTCGACCTCGGCGTGCTCGCGGCGGGCGCCTACACCGTCATCGTCGACGGCGCCACGGCCGGCGCCGCCGGCGGCGCCTATACCCTGCGCATCACGGAAAACTGAGCCAACGCGTCGTTTGACGCCCGCGCCCCACCGGTGCTACCCCACCCACGCGTCGCGTGCGTGCCCGTCAGGGCCGCAGGCCCCCCAGGAGACGAGACGACATGGCCGGCCCCCCGGAGCTGAACGCGCTGAAGCTGGTGAACACCGTCGACCTCGTGGCGGCGGCCGCCGCCAAGGGGGGCGGGGGCGGCGTCACCATCGATCCGATCGAGCTGGTGCTGAACTCCAGCGGCGTCGTCCTGGTCGTCCTCATCCTCCTCATCGCCTTCTCCATCGCCTGCTGGTACATCATCGCCTACAAGTACTTCGTGCTCTCGCGCGCCGGGCGCGGCACCGAAAAGTTCCTCGACGCCTTCTGGGGGTCGAAGCGCCTGGACGCCATCTACCAGACCGCACAAGAGCTCAAGTCCAGCCCGGTGGCCGCCGTCTTCCGCGCCGGATACGTCGAGCTCTCCAAGATTCGCGCCGGCCGCGCCCAGGGCGCGCCCGAAGACTCGATGGCCGAGCAGCTAGGCTCGCTGGAGAACGTCGAGCGCGCCCTGCGCCGCGCGCAGATCGCCGAGCACGGCTACCTCGAGCGCCTGGTCCCGTTCCTCGCCACCACCGGCTCGACTGCCCCGTTCGTGGGTCTGTTCGGCACGGTCTGGGGCATCATGAACGCCTTCATCAACATCGGCGCCAAGGGTGCCGCCAACCTCACCACCGTGGCGCCGGGCATCGCCGAGGCGCTCATCGCCACTGCCATCGGCTTGGTGGCCGCCATCCCCGCCGTCATGGCGTACAACTTTCTGGGCGCGCGCATCAAAGGAATGGTGGCCGAGATGGAGAGCTTCCAGAGCGACTTCCTCAACATCGTCAAGCGCCACTTCCTGAAGTAACGGGCGACGGCGGCGGCGGCGGCGGCGAGCGGCGGAGGTGCAGCGATGGCGATGACGACGGGCGGCGGCGGCGGGCCGGTCAGCGACATCAACGTGACCCCGCTCGTGGACGTCATGCTGGTGCTCCTCATCATCTTCATGGTCACCGCCCCGCTCGTGCAGCAGGGGGTGGACATCGATCTTCCCGAGGCCAAGGCCAAGACGATGGAGGCCGACGAGGACAAGCTCATCATCTTCCTCACCGCCGACAAGGAGATCTGGCTGGGCACGCTCAAGGACAAGACGAAGCTCGGCACCGGCGAGGATTCGTTGGACACGGTGCGCACGAAGCTGGTCGCCAACGCGCGCCTGCAGGCGGAGAAAGAGGTCTATCTCCACGCCGACAAGGAGCTGAAGTACGGATTTGTGGTGAAGGTCATGGCCGTGCTGAAAGACGCCGGCGTGGACAAGCTCGGCATGGTGACCGACCCGCTGGAGGAGTAGCCCACGGTCGCGCGGGCGCCGCCGGCTGACACGGACTATAATCGACGACCGAATGGCCCAGCCCCCCGACGCTCGCTCCGCGCCGCCCCGTGCGGCCGCCCCCCCAGGCGCGCCCGACCTGCCCTCCATCCCGGGCGTGCCGGACGTGCGCGCCGGGAACATGGAGGCGCTGGAGCTGCCGGACGTCGACTTCGACGCCGACCCTTTCCCCGGCGACGGTGCGGCCGGCGCGCTGGCCGACCTCGCCGACATCGAGCTTCCGGCGCTGGCCGAGCAGCCGGCGCGCCGTCGCTCCGGCGGCGTGCTGCCCGCCTCGCTCGGCGTCTTCTTCACCGTCTTCGTGCATGCGGTGGTGGTCTACGCCGCCTACCATGCGACGCACGCCGAATCCGACATCGATTACCATCCGCCCACCGTCATCGACGCACGCCTCCTGAAGCTGGGTGCGACCGTCACGCCCGACATGCTGCCGCACAAGGCGGTCTCCCCGCCGCCCGCCAAGAAGGTCGTGTCGCTGTCGGGCGACAAGACCGGCCCCAAGCTGACGCCCACGGATCGGCGCGACGCGCCCGACCCCAAGGACGCCGAGCACACCGCCAAGGACTCCAAGCTGCTCGACTCGCTCGACGAGTTCGACAAGGACGCCAAGCCCACCACCGACACCAAGGACGAAGGCTCGGAGGAGGGGGTGAAGGGCGGCACGCTCAAGGATCCCGCGCTGGCGCGCGCCGCCGACAAGTGGATGACGGCGCTCGTGAAGCTCTTCCGCAAGGAGTGGGGCGTGACGGCCATGAGCAAGGACATGCTCGACCGGCTGTCGTGCAAGGTGCACGTGGACATCTCGCGCAGCGGGGAAGTGAGCGGCCACAAGATGACTAAACCCAGCGGCAACGACCTGTTCGATTCGGCGGCGATGGCCGCCGCCGGCGCCGTGAAAGAGATCCCGTCCGAGATGCTCGACCGCATGCCCAAGGAGTTCGAGCCGCTGTTCATCGACGGCCTCAGCATCGAATACAAGGGGAGCGATCTGTGACGGAGCGCGCGCGCAGGTGGATGGCGGTCGCGGGGGCAATGGGGGCGGCGGCGCTGGCGGCGGCGGCGGCGGGCGGCGGAGCGGCGGCGGCGGCCGACGCGCCCGCGCGGCCGGGCGAGGTCACGATCGTCATCGCCGGACCAGGAAAGAAGCTCTTCCCGATCGCCGTGCCGGACCTGCGCGCGGCGGCGGGTGCCGACAAGACGTCGGGCGAGGCGCTCGGCGTGCTGCGCAACGACCTCGACGTGAGCGGCTACTTCAAGCTGCTCGACCCCAAGGGGTTCCTGGCGCCGCCCGCCGAGGGGATCGAAGCCGAGGAGATCGACTTCGAGAAATGGTTCGCCGTCGGGGCGCAGGGGCTCATCAAGGGGAGTGTGAAGGTCGAGGGCGACACGGTGAAGCTGGAGTTCCGGCTGTTCGTGGACGCCAAGCCCATCAAGATTCCCAAGCGGAGCTACGCGGGGCCGGCGGCGGGCGTGCGCGACGCCGTGCACGACTTCTGCAACGAAGTGGTGCGCTACTTCACGGGTGAGCCGGGCATCTTCGGCAGCAAGATCGCCTTCACGCGCACGCTCGCCAAGGGTCGCAAGGAGATCTTCGTCTCGGAGATGGACGGCCACGGCGCCTACGCCGCCACCAGCGCCGGCTCCATCTCCATCCTGCCGGCGTGGGCCAAAGGGGGCGGGCGGCTGCTCTTCACCTCGTTCCTGGACAAGAACCCCGACTTGTGGCTGAAGCCGCTCGGCGGCACGGCCAAGAAGATCTCGGCGAAGCCGGGGCTCAACGTCGCTTCCGACGTTTCGCCCGCGAGCGGCCTCATCGCCGCGACGCTTTCGTTCGACGGCGACACGGAGATCTGCCTGCTCGACGACGGCGGCAAGCTGGTGAAGCGGCTGAC
>DASYRF010000207.1:0-2019 GCA_036004705.1 Myxococcota bacterium | reverse complement strand
GTCGCCGCGCGCGGCGACGCGGAGGGGCGCATGCAACGGCTGATCGCGCGCCTCGGTCGTTCGGGCGTACGTCTGACCGGCCAGGTCGTGGAGGGCGGCGCCACTCCGGAGATCCAGCGCCGACTCGAAAGCGACCGTTATGACCTCGTCGTCATGGGCACGCACGGTCGCCGCGGCCTGCGCCGCGGGCTGCTCGGAAGCGTCGCCGCGGCGACCGTCCGCCACGCGCCTTGCTCGGTAATCACGGTGCGCGCGCCGACACGTTGAGACGCAAGACGTGGCCCGGGCGGAAGGGGCGCCGCAAGCTCCGCGCAACAGTTACGCCCTGTAGAAGACTGCGTTCACCGGCTTCGAGCCTGCTCCGTAACGCCCTCCATCACCGTCAGGCCGCCGCCGTCGCTGGCACCATTGATGCTCCATCTTCGAGCCATGAAGATCACGGCGGCGACAGTCTACGAGCCGGATGCGATCTGCGCGTTCGGCCGGTTGTCCAAGCCGGCGCGCGGGTGATAACCACTCATGAGCCGACGCGGCGGCCGGCACACGTGGACGACGAGCGATCTCGGAACATGGCGCGGGACACCGTGCTTCTCGTGGAGGACGACGCGATCTCCCGCAAGGCCCTCGCGGCGCTTCTCGCCGCGGACGGCTATGCGGTGATCGCGGTGGCGAGCGGCTGGGAGGCGCTCGCCGTGCTGGAGGCGCGGACCGCCGCGAGCGACCTCGTCGTCGCTGACCTCGGTCTTCCCGGCGGCCCGGGAGCTGCCGTCGTCGAAGCCTTGCGGGCGCGGCACACGGATCTCCCGGTGCTCGTTCTGACCGGATGCGAGGCGGACGATCCGGTCGTCCGAGAGCAGGTGCGCCCGCCCCTGGTGGCCTACGCCCCCAAGCCGGTGGACCTGGATCAGCTCACCACGGCGATCGCCGCGCTGTTGGCGCGGCGCGCGCCCCGTTGAAGGCGGCGTACGCTGGACTCCGCACCCGCCGCCAACGCATCGCCGCGCGCGCGCCCGGCCATGCTGGTCCTCGCCTATCTCGCCTGCGCGGCCGCGTGGGGGACGACCTGGTACGGGATTCGCCGTAGCTTGGCCGGCTTCCCGCCGGCGCCCGGCGTGGCGATACGGTTTCTGCTGGCGGCGGCGGTCCTCTGGACGATTCTGTTCGCGCGCGGCGAGGCCGGTACGATCGGGCGGCGCTGGAAGGTGGTCGCCGTTGCCGGGCTCCTCAATGCCGTTGCCTATGCGCTCATCTATGAGGCGGAGCGGCGGATCACCGGCGGGCTGGCGGCGGTGCTGTACGCGACGATGCCGCTGGTGATGGCGCTCCTCGCCGCCGGCCTGCGCATCGAGTCCGTGCGAGCACGCCAGGTCGCCGGCGCGCTCGCCGGTGTCGCGGGCATCTGGCTCCTGTTTCGGGACGAGCTCGCCGCGGCCGGCGCGGCGGGCGCAGGGGGCGTGGCGCTCGTGCTTCTGTCCGTCGTCTGCGCGGCGTCACATGCGGTCCTGGTGAAGCGCCGCGCGCCCGAAGTGGGTGCGCTGGCGGTGACAACCATATTCGCGACCGTGACCGGCGTTGCAATGCTGGCTGCCTGGCCGATCCTGTTCCGCACTCAGACGGTGCGTTGGGACGCGGCGGCGGCGGCGAGCCTCGTCTACCTCGCCCTCGTCGGGACGGTGCTCGCGTTCGTCGCCTACTTCTTCCTGCTGCGGCACGTGAAGGTCATGACCATCTCGACCCTCGTGCTCGTCACGCCGGTGGTCGCCCTCGTGGTGGACGCCTCGGCCGGCGAGCGGGCGCTTACGCTTCGCGGCCTCCTGGGGCCGCTGGTTGTGCTGGCCGGAGTTGGCCTGGGCTTCGGGCGGATACGCCGAGAGGCGCCGCCGGGAGACCCATGCTTCAGTTTCCCCCGACGCGGAGCGCCGTAGGCGCGCGCGGGGAGCGTGCTCAGCCCATGTCTCGAAACGACCGCGTCGACGTCCTGAGCGCCGAGCCGTCCGTTCAGTCGGCGCACGCGCGCAC
>DASYRF010000206.1:0-2729 GCA_036004705.1 Myxococcota bacterium | reverse complement strand
GACGCGGCGGCGGTTGTTGCGGGCGTCGAAGGTGTGCCACGCGCCGTCGAGATATACCTCGAACCAGGCGGCGAAGTCCATCGGCTCGGCGGGCGGCGCGACGTCGATGTCGGGGATGTAGCCGCACACGTAGCGCGCCGGGATGTTCAACGCGCGGCAGAACGTGATCGCCAGATGCGCGAAGTCGCGACAGACGCCCTGACCGGCGCGGTAGGCGTCGACTGCCGTGGTCCATGGGTTCGACGCGCCGGCCACGCACTCGAGGTGACCGTGCACGAAGTCGACGATCGCCTGCACGCGCTCCCACCCGGGCGCGTGGTCGCCGAAGCGCTGCCACGCGTGGTGCCCGAGCTCATCGGGCAGGCAGAAGCGACTCGGCATGACGAACGCGATCTGCTCATCGGGCAGCGCCATGATCGGCGTCTCGGGCGTGCCGGGGCGATCTGACCTACATCAGTGAGTAGCGTCGGTTCTCGGGCGGGTTCTGGCTGGCGGCCAGAAGCCGTGTGAGATGGAAAAGCCCCGCGTGCACGGGGCTTTCCGTCCGCACTGACCGGGAGAGTTCGGGTTGTGGAGGCCGGACTGTGTCGGTGAGGCGGGGTCACCCAGGGGGTGATGGTGCTTAACGGTGCCAGAGGCCCCGGACGACTTGTCGTGCGCGCCGATGATCCGTCGCTGACGCCGTATGCCGGGTTGGCGGTCAGCGGCGAGCTGGCGCGGCGGTTGGGGCTGGCGGAGCTGATCGACGCCGAGCTGGCGGTCGAGCGGCGGGCGCGGCCGGTCAAGGTCCGCCGGCGCGGCCTGTCTGCGGGCGAGCTGGTGGTGTCGCTGGCGGAGTGTCAGCTGGTCGGCGGGTCGTTCTTCGACCACCTCGAGGATGTCCGCGCCGACCGGGCGGGCGCTCGGTTGCGGGCGATCGCCGGTACGCCGTCGGCGCCGGCGGCGCTGCAGAACGCCAAGCGCTTCCGCCGGGTCCACGTGCAGCGGATCGAGCGCGCGGCGGCGCGGGCGGGGGAGCGCCTGGATCGCGCGCTCGGACGCGACCCCGGGGAGCCGGTGACCGTCGATCTGGACGCCACGCAGGTGACCGTCTACGGACGCCGGAAGCAGGGCGCCGGGCGCAGCCGCCACGGCTGCATGAGCTACGCGCCGCACGTGGCGTTCTGGGCGCAGCGCGGCCGCGCGCTGACGTCCGAGCTGGTCGGCGGCAACAAGGAGAAGCTCGGCGGCGGCGAGTGCGCACGGATCGCGCGGCGCGCGATCGCGCTGCTGCCCTCGGGGCACGGGCCGGTGACGATGCGCATCGACTCGGCCTACTACGCCGCCGAGCTGCTCGAGGCGCTACGCCAGCAGCGCGCGCGCTTCACCGTGTCGGTGCCGCGCAACAAGGCGATGTGGAAGGCGCTCGGCCAGATCCCCGAGAGCGCCTGGGCCGACGCGCTGGACATGCCCGGCGCGCAGGTCGCCGAGACGACCTACACGCCGGCCGGCTGGCGCCACGAGCCGCTGCGGCTGATCGTCCGTCGCGTTCCCTTCAGCGCCGCCAAGATCGCCGACGGCAGCCTCACCGCCCGGCGGCGCAAGACGATTCACCCCGACCAGCTCGCGCTCGCGCTCGACGGCCAGGTCGCGTCGGTGTTCGGCTACAGCTTCATCCTCACCGACATCCCCCACCAGCCGACCGTCTGGGTCGAGCACTTCCACCGCCACCGCGCCCAGATCGAAGAACGCCTCAAGGACACCAAGCTCGGCCAGGCGCTGCGGCACCTGCCCTCCGGCAACATCGACGCCAACCGCGTCTGGCTGGCCTGCGCGCTGCTCGCGCTCAACCTCACGGCATTCTGCTGCGACCTGTGCCCCGCCGCCGGCGCCTCCGGCAAGGCGCCCGATGACGCGCCGCTGCGGCGCGCCGCCGCCACGCTGCGCCGGATCCTCTTCTGCGTCCCCGCCCGCATCGTCCGCACCGCGCGGCGCACGATCCTGCGCCTGCCCGAAGGCTTCCGCCACGCCGAGGTCTTCCAGGCCACCCTCGACGCCGTCTACGCGCTGCCGCCACCCTGACCCCGGCCCGCGCCGCGCCGACGTCGACCCCCGCAGAATCGCCCAGCTCGGCGACCCCGCCAACCCGCCAGATCGACCACAACGACGGCCGATCACCGCGCCGCGCCGCCCGTTCACCACCCCAAAGGCGGCCGATCCTCACGACTGACGGTCAGATCAGCCACCGAGCACCACGACCCACCCCTACTCACTGAAGTAGGTCTGATCGCCCGGCGCGGACAGCAGCACCTCCGCCTCATAGACAAGCCGTGACGCGCCCGCCGCGATCGTGACCCGCTCGCAGCGGTTGCAGTACAGGTCGATATAGCCGTCGTGCCGGGCGTCTGTGTCCCAACGTTCGGCGCGCAACTGGACGTCGCGCCCCGATTGCGCGACCTGGAGCACGGCCGAAACCCGGCTGCGGCGTCTCAAAGCCGAACGCGCATCCGACCGTCAGGGTCAGCGGCCTGTCGTTGTCGACGGGAACCCCGCACACGCTACTCCGCGGCGCCCACCCGGCCGGTCAAGAGAACCAGGCCGCACCTGCCCGGCCTCGACGACCGCTTCGCGCGAGACGCGGCAGCGTGGGCCTGTCGGCTTCGGAGGTTGGGCGCCGGCGCGCTCGCGCGACCAACTGCTGCCGGGAGGGGAACGAGCCGCCACTGTTCAGCGGCCACGCAAGGCGTACC
>DASYRF010000205.1:0-8185 GCA_036004705.1 Myxococcota bacterium | reverse complement strand
GCCGCCGCCACCGCCGCCACCGCCGCCGCCGCCGCCGCCGCCACGCCTGCGCGAGCGCCGCGACCGCTCACGGAACGGCCGCCGCACATCGGAACCCGAGCTCCCCCTTGCGCGTCAACTTTGCGAGCCAGACACGCGCGGTGCTCGTCAATCCTTCCGGCTTCGAATCGTAGCTGCCGCCGCGGATGACACGATAATCAGCGGGCATCGGCACCGCTTTCTTGCGGTCGCTGCCCGGATAGATGTCCACCGAGCTCGCCGTCCATTCGTAGACGTTGCCGGCCAGGTGCAGCGCGCCGCTCGCCGCCGCTCCCGCTTCCAGCGAGTCGACCGCCATCGTTCGCTTCGAGCCGCTGGTCTTGCCGTTGGCGAGCGTGTCGTCGTAGCGGTTTCCCCACGGATAGACGCGGTTCTCCTCGCCGCCCTTGGCGGCGAACTCCCACTCCGCCTCCGTCGGCAGCCGCCGCCGCTTCCATTCGCAGTAGGCCTTCGCCTCGTCCCACGTCACGTTCACGACCGGCAGCGACTCCGAGTCGGCGGGCGGCAGGCCGGCCTTCCAGCCCTTCGGCAGCGTCTTCACCGCGCCCGTGGCGACGAACGCGGCGTAGGCGCCGTTCGACACCTCGGTCTTGTCCAGGAAGAACGGCTCGACGCGGTCGTCGAACGGCGGCCTCTCGTAGTCGTCGGTGCTGGCGGCGCTGCCGCGCGAGAACGCCCCGCCGATCAAGTACACCATGCCCTCCGGCGCCGGCGGCGGCCCCACGCCGTCCGGCCTCGACGTCCCGGGCGTGGAGGTATCCGGCCCGCCCGTCTTCACGGCCAGCGGCCCCGACGTGTCGGGTGCCCCCGTGTCCGTGCCCGGCACGCGGTCCAGCGTCGCCGGCACGTCGTACTCGCTGGCCGGGTCGAACGTCACGCTCTTGTCCGCGTAGCCTTTCAGCTTGAAGGTGACCGTGACGAATTCGTCCGTGGGGAGCTTGGTCTCGAACGGTGTCTTCCCCAGCTCCTTGGGCTTGGAGGCCTTCATCCAGACCGTGGCGCCGGGCGGGTCGGACTTGAACTTCACCTCGGCGCTGGTTGGCTTCGTCTTGCCCTTGCCGCCGCCGTCGTCGCCCGGCCCGGTGAGGCCGTCGATCATCGACTTCACCGGCTCGACACCGTTCAGGTACATGACGGTGCCGGTGCCGAGGCTGGCGCACACCAGCACCACGAGCACGGCCACGGCGATCTTCACGCCCGCCCCGCCGGGGCGCCCCGCTTCGGCCGCCGGATAGGGCGTGCCGCTCGTGGGCGGGATGGTGCCCGTGGCCCCCACGGCCGAGGGCGACGACAGGGGCGACGCCGACGGCGGCAGCGAGGGCGACAGCGACGCCGGCGGAGGCGGCGACGTGCCGGGGTAGCTATTCGTGCCGACCGAGCCGGCCGGCCCCACCAGCGGCGGCGGGGTCACGTTCAGCGGCGCGCCCGACAGGCGCGCGGCGCCCGGCAGCGGCTCGTACCCCGGAGCCGGCGTGGGATGCAGGACGGCAGGGATCGGAGCGCCCGTCCCCGACGTGGCGGCGGCGTGCTGGCTGGTGGCGCTGCGCACGTCGGCCAGCCCCTCGGCCGCCTTGTAGAGCGCCGCCTTCGCCTCGACCATGTTCGCGTATCGATCAGTACGCTCTTTCGACAGGCACTTGAGGATCAGCGCTTCCAGCGGCGCGGGAAGGTCCGGGCGGTACTGGTGCGGCGGCGGCGGCGGCGACCCGACGTGCGCGAGCAGGATCTTTGAGACGTTCTCGCCGCCGAACGGCGGGCGGCCTGTCACCATCTCGTAGAGGATGATCCCCCACGCGTACATGTCGGTGCGCCCGTCGATGGCCTCGCCCTGCGCTTGCTCGGGCGACATGTAGGCGGGCGTGCCGATGATCATGCCGGTGCGCGTCTTGGAGATGCCGGCCTGCCCGCCGGTGAGCTTGGCGATCCCGAAGTCGAGCAGCTTGACGAAATCGCGCATGCCGCTGCGCGTGATGAGGAACACGTTCTCGGGCTTGAGGTCGCGGTGGACGATCTCGTGCTTGTGCGCGGCTTCCAGCGCGTCGGCGATCTGCGCGCCGACGCGGACGGCGCGCCCGAAATCGAACGGCCCTTCCTCCTGGAGCGTCTGCGAGAGCGAGCGCCCCTCCAGGAGCTCCATCACGAAGTAGCTCTTGCCTTCGGCCGTCGTATCGAAATCGGTGATCTCGATGATGTTCTCGTGCTTGATGCGGTTGACGGCCTTGGCCTCGGTGAAGAAGCGCTCGACGACGTCCTTCTTTCCGGCGAGCTCCTCGTGCAGGACCTTCAGCGCGACCTCGCGCCCGATGGCCTGGTGCTCGGCGCGGAACACCATGCCCATGCCGCCCTCGCCCAGCAGCGCGGTGATCTTGTAGGCGCCGAGACGGGCGCCGATCATCGAGCGCGGATCGCTGGAGTCCGGCACCTCCTCGGTGCCGGCGCCGTCGACGGCGCAGAAGCGCTCCGACTGGAAGTAATTCTTTCCGCACTTGGGACAGACGCGCATGGGCCAAGGGCACGCGGCGCAGAAGGGCGCCGCGAGCCGGGCAAGTCTACCCCGCCCGTATCGCACGGGCAACGCGGCGCGGCGGGGCGGGCCCTCCCCGGCTCCGGTTCCGGCGCCGGCTCCGGGGCGCCACTACAAAATCCGGCGATCGCGTGATCCGGGCGCGCCTTGCCACGGGGGCGCCGGGCGCGGTAGGGGGTCGGCGTGGCCGCACCCGCCGTTCTTTACGTGGTTCACGGCGCGCGCCGGGTGCCGCTGCCGGCGAACCGCATCGACGCCGAGGGCGCGTTCGTGAAGAGCAGCCTGCTGTTCGAGAAGGGCGAGGAGCTCGACTTCGAAGTGGAGCTGCCGGGGCGCACGGTGCGCGGGACCGCGGCGGTGAAGGGGCTGCTCACGGGCGGGGCGGTCCGGGGGATGATCCTGGAATTCGTGCGCTTGGACGACGAGGCACGCCGCGCGCTGGCCGCGGCGGCGGCGGCCGAGGAAGGATAGACAATGGCGGCGACGATCGAGGAGCTGAGCGTCAATTTCTTCGACGACGGGCGGCTCGTCCGGCGCGAGCTCGCCAAGGAGGTCGTCGCCAAGGGCACCTGGGCGACGGTGGCGTTCCTCCTTCAAGAGCTGGACCGCAAGACCAACGAATGGGGGCCGCCGCGCGTGTCGGTGGTGCGCTACAAGAAGTCACGCGGCGAATATCGCTTCCAGTCGCGCTTCAACATCACTGGAGAGAAGCAGGCGCGCACCATCATCGAGACGCTGGAGAAATGGTTCGCGGCGAAAGGTCCGACGGCCGCGGTGCGCGCGGCGGTCAAGGCCGCCGACGAGCGCGCTGCCCGCGGCGAGCTGCCCGAGGCGCCGCCGACCCGTGCCCGCGCTCCGCGTCCTGCCGCGGCCAAGCCCGCCGCGAAGAGCGCCGGCGCCGCCGGCGCGGACGCGGACGCCGACGCCGACGCGGACGCAGACGCCGAGCCCGAGATCGACACCGGCGGCCACGGCGACGACCCGCCGGATTTCTGAGTCGAGGTACGCCAGCCGTCGCCTCGACCAGGGCCATCAATCCTTCAAGAGCGGGGTCGGGCGCGATTCGGGGCGGTGCTACTTCTTCTTGAACAACGAGCCGAACAGGCCGCCCTTTTTTTGCTCCGCTTCCTTGGCCGCCTGCGCCGCTTTCTGGCGCTCGTAGAGGTGGACCTTCCGCTTGGCGTCGATGTGGTGCGGATTCTTCGCCACGACCTTGCGGTAGTGCGTGACGGCGGCGGCGGGGTTGCCCTCCCCCTCCAGCAGCTCGCCCATCATCCAATTGAGGCTCTCGGAGTCCTTGCGGTCCGCCAGCGCCTGTTGCACCGCCAGCATCGCCTCGCGCCGCAGGCGCGGCGCTTCGGCGGGAACGGCGGCGGCGCGGAAATGCGCCCACGCCTCGGCGGCGCGGTATTCGGCCTCCTGCGGGTGTAACCGCAGCGCCTCGGCGAACTCGCGCTGCGCCTGGGCGAAAGCGCCGCGCTTCAGAGCCGCCTCGCCTTGCTTGTACGCCTCTTCCGCCTGCAGCACGCGCGCCGCATCGCTGCGGTCCTTGGGACCGCCACTGCCGAGCAGGGCGCGGTAGGCCTCGCGCTCCTTGTCGTCGGCCAGTATCTTGTGCGCCTCGCTGAGGCGGCGGAAGACGTCCTCCACCAACGGGCGCACCTCGTCGAGGTCCCTGGGCAGCCGGTCGGGGTGAAAGCGCTTGGCGAGGCCGCGGAACGCCTCCTGCACCTCAGCGCCGGTCGCCGTCGTCGCCAGCTCAAGCGCTTCGAAGTGGTTGGCCTGTGCCAGCGTGGCGTGTTTCTCCACGATGCGCGCGCACAGCTCCTCCAGCGGCGTGCGCGCGGCATCCGCCCCCGCGCGCGGCGCCGCGGCCGCCATGCCCACGGCGGGTCGCGCGGGCGGTGCGGTCGGTGGCCGGAACGCGGCGCCAGGCGCGGCGGGCGTCCTACCCCCGGACGCCGGCGCCGTCCCAGGGGCGGAGGCGGGCGGGGCGGAGGCGGGCGGCGTCGCGGCCGACGGCGGAACGCCTGCCGCCGGCAGCGGCCGGCCGCCGGGGGTCCCGCCTTCGCGCCCCGGCACGCCGCGAGGCGCGGGCGGTGGAGGCGCGACAGGGCCGGGGGGCTCCTGCGTCGGGTAAGGCGCGACCACGACGCTCCCGGCGTCGCGTACGTCGAGCACTTCGGTCACGTCCAGCACGTGCACCAATCCGCGGGCGCGCACCGGCCCGAGCCCGCTCGCCGCTTCGAAGGCCTCGAGCGTGCCGTGCGCCTCGCTCGACAGGAGCCGCACCGCCCGCCGCTCGTCCTCCTCGAACTCGTACAGCGGCTCGTAGGGAGCGAACCCGCCCAGCAGCTTCATCGCCTTGCGACGCAAGCGCTCGTCGACCCCGGCCAGGCGCTCGGCCCCGTAGGCGCTGCGGACGCCCTGCATGATGACCTGCAGCGGGTGCGTGTGGACCTCGACCGCCCGCCCGTGATCGCCGAAGTACCAAGCGAACGAACCGTCCTCGATGTAGAAGAGGCGATTGAGCTTGCGGCGCAGCTGGACCGTCAACCCCTGCCGGAGCCCAGCCTGGTCTAGCACCCCCATCTCCAACAGCACCTCGCCGTGCCGCGCGCCGCCGCGGGCCAGCCGCTCCAGCGACTGGTTGTGCTGCGCGGCATCGATGAGACCGAGCTCCATCAGGATCTGCCCGAGCACGTCCACCGTCACCCGGTCGTTGGTGACCGCCAGGGGGAAGCCGTCGCGCACGTACACCACGTCCTGGCGGCCGTCGTGGCGCACGTGCAGCTCGCCGGTGGCGTCGCGCTTGTAGAGCGCGTGCAGGAACGCCGCCAGCGAGATCTGCTTGAAGCTCCCGGACGCCGCCGGGGCCTGCGTCGCGAGATCGGACACTCGCCCCCCCCGCGCTACGGCGCGGCGATGACCGCCGACACGGCGCTGTCGCCCATCGCCGCCGTCAGGGTCGCCGGACCGGCCGTCAAGTGCGTCACGTCGAACTGGGCGCTGCGCTCGCCCGGCGGCACGCGGACCTCGGCCGGCATGTCCAGGCCGCCGACCTCCATCTCGCTCAGTGTCACCACCGCGTCGGCGCTCACCGGCGTCACGCGCAGAGTGACCACCATGGTGAGCGTGTCGCCCGCCGCCGCGAGAGCCGGGTCGGGCAGGAGCGAGTCGAGGGCCATCGGTGGGTCGTCCGTGCCCACGACGGTCACGGTCGTCGCTGCGCCGCAGCCGGCCGCGGGGTCGGCGTCCGCGCAGGCGGGATCGACGAAGGCCCGCAGCGTCACCGTGCCGGGGGCGAGCCCCGTGACGTCCACCGCGGCGGCGCGATCCAGGGCGGGCACATTCGCGGTGGTGTCGTTCACCACCAGACCGCCGTTGTCGGAGACGATGCTCACCACGGCGCCAAGCTCGTCGGCGGGCGCGCTCAGCTCGGCCCACAGCGTGACGCGCTGCCCGACGCCCACTGTCAGCGCCCCGTCGCCGAAGCTCGCCACCTCGATGGGCACCGGCGCCTGGCACGCCGGAGCGGCCATGGCGGCGCCGGCCCCGAGCACCAGCATGGCGGCGGCCCGCGCCCGGCCCGCGCCGCCGGCGCGGTCGCCGCCACCGCCGCCCTCGCCGCGCAGCCGGCGCACCACGTAAACGGCGGCGGCCACCACGACCGCGGCGACGAACAGCCCCGCGAGGAGCGGGTGCGCCTCCACCAAGCCGGTCATGGGCCAACGGTACGGCGTCGCCCGTGCGCCGTCAATTCGAGCGCGCGGCGCGGCGCGCCTCGTGCGCCGGCGGCGACACGCCCCGCGGGCCCCGGCACGCACGCGCGTGCGGCAACGACGCCGTCGCGCCGGGAACGCGCGCTACTTCTTTCCCTTGAACAGCCCGCCGAAGAGGCCTTTCTTGCCGTCGTCCTTGCCGCCGGGGCCGCGCCCGTGCTGGTGGCGGTCGAGCCGCCGCCGCGCCTCGACGTGGCCTGGGTTGATCTCCACCAGCTTGCGGTAGAGCGTTACGGCGTCGGGCACGCGCCCGTCCGCCTCGTACAGCTCGGCGCTCCAGAGCAGGAGCCGCTCCGAGCGGTCGCGCGTCTGCAGGGCGCGCTCCACCGCGGCGAACGCCTCGTCGCGCAGGAGCTTCGGCGCTGCTTGCGACCCTCCCGCGGCGCGGAAGCGCGCCCAGGCTTCCGCGGCCCGGTATTCCGGCTCCTGCGGGTTGCGGCGCACCGCCTCGGCGAACTCACGCTCCGCTTCCTCCAGCGCGCCGCCGCGCAGCGCGGCCTCGCCCTTGTCGAACGCCTGCTGCGCCATCATCTGTTGGCGGGCCATGAGGGAATCGGCCGGGCCGCCTTGGCGCAGCAAGGTGGCGTACGCGTAGCGCTGGCGGTCGTCGTCCAGGACAGCGTGGGCGGCGACGAGCCTGTCCCAGATCGCTTCCGCGGGCGCATGCAGCCCGTCGGCGTCGCTCGGCAGCGCGTCCGGCCGGTACAGCTTGGCCAGCGCGCGGAACGCGTCCTGCACCTGCGCGCGCGTCGCGGTCGGCTCAATCTCCAGCGCCTCGAAGTGGTCGGCGTCGACCAGCCGGTCGAGCTTTTCCTGCAGCTGGAGGCGGAGCGCCTCGTGTCGGTAGGCCACCGCGGTGGAGGCGACGGCGGACGCCCCGGCGGCCCCGGCGGCCCCGGCGGCGGCAGCCGGCACGGGCGCGGTCCTGGGCGCCGGCACCGGCGTCGGCCTCGGTGCCGGCACCGGCGTGGCCCTGGGCGCGGGCGCCGTCGTGGCGCTGGGCGCGGGGGCCGGCGTGGGCCTGGGCGCGGGGGCCGGCGTGGGCGTACGCCCCGCTGTGGCGCGCGGCGCGGCCGGCTCGGGACCAGCCGCCTGCCGCGGCAGTGCTACGCCTGGCCTGGCCGCAGCGGTCGGCGGGGCGACGGGGCGAGGCGCGGCGCCGCCGCGCGGGCTCCAGCCGGGCGCGTCGCCGGCGCCCCCGTCGTCTCCCCCGGGCCCCGCCCCTGGACGCGGCTCGCCGGCGCGTGGCCGGACGCCGGGCTCGGCGGGCAGTCGCGGCAGCATGCTCTCCACCGGCTCGCTCCCCGGCTCCGCGACCCCGAGCACCTCGGTCAGCTCCAGCGCGTGGACCAGCGCGAGCGTGCGCAGCTCACCGAGCGCATTGAGCGCCACGAAGTCGTCGAACGAGCGCCACCCGTCGGCCAGCTCGCGCGCGCAGCTCAGCTCGTCCTCGTCGAAGTCGTACAGCGGCTCGTAGGGGGCGAAGCCGCCGCGCACCTTCACGATCTTGCCGCGCAGCCGCTCCTCCACGGCGCCCAGCCGATCCGGTCCCCAGGCGGTCTTCAGGCCGAGCCAGATCACCTGGCAGGGGTGGACGTGGAACTCGGCGGGAATGCCATGGTCGCCGAAGAACCAGTTGAAGCCGCCGTCCTCGATGTAGAAGAGGCGATTGAGCTTGCGCCGCAGCTGCACGTGCAGCGCATAGAGGAGCTGTGCGCGGGTCAGCAGCCCCATCTGCACCAGCGTCTCGCCGTGGCGCCCGCCCGAGCGAGCCAGCAGCTGCAGCGAGTCGTTGCGCTGCTCGGCGGTGATGTAGCCCAGCTCGTGGACGATCTGCCCC
>DASYRF010000204.1:0-45614 GCA_036004705.1 Myxococcota bacterium | reverse complement strand
CGCGAAGGGCTCCGCGTCCAGCCTTCGTTCGTCGGCATCCTCGTGACCGCCTACGCCGAACGTTCGTGCGACGCCGCCGCCAAGGCCGAGCGGCACTTCGTGCTGCTCAAGCCCTATCAGGTGGATCAGCTCGTGGAGCTCATCGCCCGCGCCGCGGGCGTGGGTCGCCTGAGGCGCTCGGTGGCCGCCGCCGTCGCGCAGGCCGAGCGCCTCAAGACCGGCACGCCCGGGCCCGCCGGCGGAGCGTCCCGATGATCGGTCCAACGAACGACCCGACGACCGGTGCGACGACCGGTGCGACGAGCGCCCCGACCGCCAGCCCGACGGACGTCCGCGCCCGCGCCTCGCTGCGCGCCACCGTTCCGTGGCTGCTCCTTGGCGCCGCCTGGCTGGCGGTCGTGGCCGGCGGGATGCACCGGCTGTGGCGCTACAGCAGCGATCCGGGCCCCGGCGCCGCCGCGCCGGCGGAGTGGCCGGCGGCGAGCCGCATCGGCCGTGCGCCGGGGCGGGCGACGCTCGTCATGTTCGCCCACCCGCACTGCCCCTGCTCGCGCGCGAGCGTGGGCGAGCTCGGCTGGCTCATGGCGCACTACGGCCCGCAGCTCGACGCCCACGTGCTGGTGCTGCGCGCGCCGGGGACGGCGCCCGGGTGGGAAGAGGGCGACATCGGCCGCCTGGCCGCGGACGTCCCCGGCGTGCGCGTGGAGATCGACGCCGGCGGCGTCGAGGCGGCGCGCTTCGGCGCCAAGACCTCCGGTCAGGTGCTGCTCTACGACGCGGGCGGCCGGTTGCTCTTCTCGGGCGGTATCACCGGCGGGCGCGGCCACCCCGGCGACAACCTGGGCCGTGCGCGCGTCGTGTCGCTGTTGACCACGGGAACCGCCGATCGCGCCGACAGTCCGGTCTTCGGATGCGCGCTGGAGGACTCGAAACCATGACGACGAGGGAGACAAACATGCCGACGACGACCGAGGCGGTGGGCGCGCGCGCCGACACCATCTTCCACGGCCACCAGGACGCCATCTATCGCCGCGTCGACAAGCTCTTCGTGGTGCTCATGCTGGTGCAATGGGCCTTCGCGATCGGGTTGGCGCTGGTCTTCTCGCCCTACGGCTGGGCGGGGAAGGTGAAGGCGACGCACCTGCACGTGTACGCCGCCGTGCTGTTGGGCGGCGCCATCACCAGCCTCCCGCTGCTGCTCGCCTGGCGGAGGCCCGGCAGCGTCGCTACGCGCCACGTCATCGCCTGCGCGCAGATGCTCTGGTCGGCGCTGCTCATTCACCTGTCGGGTGGACGCATCGAGACGCACTTTCACGTGTTCGGGTCGCTGGCCTTCCTGGCCTTCTACCGCGACTGGAAGGTGCTGGTGCCCGCCACCCTGGTGGTGGCGCTCGACCACCTGGTCCGGCAGATCTACTGGCCCGAGTCGGTGTACGGCGTGACGAACCCCGAGTGGTGGCGCTTCCTCGAGCACGCCTTCTGGGTCGCCTTCGAGGACGTCGTGCTGGTGCTGGCGTGCCTGCGCGGCGTCGCCGAGCTGCGCACCATCTCGCAACGGCAGGCGCAGGTGGAGCAGCTGGAGCGAGACAAGTCCGTCGCGCTCGACGAGGCGCTCGTCGACCTCAAGCGCTCGCACGAGGCGCGCCTGCGCTCGGAGAAGCTCGCCGCAGTCGGGCAGCTCGCCGCCAGCGTCGGCCACGAGCTGCGCAATCCGCTGACCGCCGTGCGCAACGCCAACACCTACATCTCGCGGCGGCTGAACGACCCCAAGACGGCGGGCGCGGGCGCCGCCGCCGCCGACCCGAAGGTCCTGCAGTTCGTCGGGCTCATCGACCGCGAGCTGACGGCCTGCACCAAGATCATCGGCGACCTGCTCGACTTCGCGCGCGAGCGCCCGCCTGACCTGCAGCCCTGTCCGCTGCGGCCTCTGATCGACGAGGCGGTTGCGCTGCTGCCGGCGCACCGCGCGCGCGTGCGCAACGAAGTGCCCGAAGCGCTGCCCGTGCCGAGCCTCGACAAAGACCAGTTCCGGCAGATCCTCATCAACCTGCTGCAGAACGCCGTGGAGGCGGCGCGGCCCGACCGCGAAGGCGAGGTGGTCGTCACCGCCGAGGGCGGCGGCGATGGGCGCCCGTGGCGGCTGTGCGTCGCGGACGACGGCGCGGGGATTCCGCCCGAGGTCGTGGACAAGATCTTCGAGCCGCTCTTCACCACGAAGATCAAGGGGACGGGGCTCGGCCTGGCGGTGGTGGCGAACGTCGTGCGCCTGCACGGGGGCACGATCCACGTCGACAGCCGGCCCGGCGAAGGGACGCGCGTCGTCATCGAGCTGCCGCTCGCCGCCGGGCAGCAGGCCGCCTAGGGGGGAACGTGAGACCATTCCGCGTGCTGGTGGTCGACGACGAGAGCGCCTTGCGGCTGACCGTGGCCGCGAATCTCGAGCTGGAGGGCCTGGAGGTGGTCGAAGCCGCGAGCGGCGAAGAGGCGCTGGCGCTGGCCGTGGCGCAGCCCTTCGACCTCGTGCTCACCGACGTGCGCATGCCGGGCATGAGCGGCGTGGAGCTCTACCGCCGGCTGCGCGAGGCGCGCAGCGACGTGCCGGTCGTGCTGATGACCGCCTTCGCGCTGGAGGCGTTGATCGAGCAGGCCGTGCAGGAGGGCGCGTTCGCCGTGCTGCCCAAGCCCTTCGACGTGCAGGACGTGCTGCCGGTGCTCATCCGGGCGATGCGCCGTCCGCTCGTGCTGGTGATCGACGATCAGGCGCTGCTGGCCGAGACGGCCGCCGCCGCGCTGGCGGCCTCGGGCGTGCGTGCCGCCGCCGTCACCGATGCCGCGAGCGCGCTGCGCGTGGTGGGCGAAGGCAACGTGGACGTCTGCGTCGTGGATCTGGTGATGCCCGACGTGTCGGGGGCCGAGCTGGTGGCGCGGATCCGCGCCGCCGATCCGACCATCGCCTGCATCGCGATGTCCGGCCACGACGTCCCCGAGATGATGCGCCGCGTGGCTGCGAGCGGTGCCTTCACCGTGCTGCAGAAGCCCGTGCCCATCTCGGCCCTGCAGCGGGTCATCGCCGCCGCGCGCGCGCGTCCCGCCCGAGGCCAGCGGCCCGGCTGACCCACCACGCGCGCGCCGCCGCGCCGCCCGCGGGCGCGCCTAGCAGCTGCTGCCGGGGCCGCCGTCGCAGGCGGCGTCGGTGCCGGGCGTCGCGCCGTCCGTTGCGCTCGCCGCGTCGGTGCCGGACGGGGTGGCGTCGGTGCCGGGGACGCCGGCGTCGGTGCCCGGGGGCGGAATGCCGATGAGCGAGCCGCAGACGTTGGCGGCGTCGCAGGAGTTGAGGAACGACGCGACGCCGTAGCAGCCGATGATGACGTCGGGGATCAGGCCGCCGCCGCAGGCGGCGATACAGCCGAGCGTGCCGAAGGGGATCGCCTGGCCGCACGTCTCGACGGCGAACGTGCAGACGTCGCTGCAGGTGGCGGCGGTCATGGGGTCGACGAGGCACGCGCCTAGGAGCGTGCAGTCCATCGACGAGGCGGCGGTGGTGGCGCAGCCGCGCGTGGCGTCGTTGACGATGTTGCACGCGGCGTCGCACAGGCCCATCGGCAGCATGCACGTGTCCCAGAACGTGCAGATGGGATCGCACTCGGGCTGGGCCGGCGCGGAGAGGATGCAGGTCAACGCCCCGCCGCAGTCTCCGGCGGCGGCGGCGGTGTCGAGGCAGGCGAGGACCCCGCCGTCGGCGCGCGCGCAGAAGGGGCCGCAGGCGTCGCCGCCCAGCCCGGGGACGCCGCACGTCGCCACGAGGTCGCAGATGCGCTCGCACTGCGTCTGCTCCGGCCCGGCGTCGGTCGCGGGCGCGGCGTCGGTGCCCGGCGTCGCGTCGGTGGCGCCCGTCCCAGTGTCGGTGATGCCCTTGGTGTCGGGGCCGCAGTGACAGCCGGCCGTGCCGCCCGCCAGCGCCGCCGACAGCAGCCACGCCGCCCACACGCATCGATGCCAACCGCGCTCCCGGGTCATGGATCGCTCCTTCCAGCGTTTCGTTGCTCGATCGTGGCGCGATGTTCGCGCGCATCCTTGCGCCCCGGCGCGGCGCGGTCAAGCGGGGTGCGCGCCAACGCGCTGCTCGTCCCCGAAAGCGGCGCACGCGGCGCTGGTTGTAGCCTTCGATCCGGGTGATCCGCCGCCGGCTTGACCGTCGCGCAGCCCGCGTGAAACCTTGGTTCTCCGGCCCGCCGCGGCCGGAGAACCAGGAAGGTCTTCATGACGAGTGGGGTCGAAGCGCAGGCCGTTCCCGGCACCCCCGCCACGCCGCGCGAGGAACGCCTCGAGGGATGGAACCGGATGCTGGTCCAGCTCGCCAAGAGCAAGGCCCTGGAAGAGGGCGATCTGACCGCCGCCCTCCAAGAAATCACCGAGGCGGCGTCGCGCACGCTCGAGGTCGAGCGCGCCAGCGTCTGGATCTACCTGCCCGAGCGCGCCGGCATCCGCTGCCTCGACCTGTACGAGTCAGGGAAGAAGTCGCACGCCGCCGGCGTGGAGCTCATGGCGGAGAGCTTCCCCGGCTACTTCCGCGCGCTGGAGGAGGAGCGCACGATCCCCGCCGAGGACGCGCACACGCACCCCAGCACCGCCGAGTTCTCCGCCCCGTACCTCACGCCGCTCGGCATCGGCGCCATGCTCGACGCACCCATCCGGCGGCGCGGGCGCATGGTCGGCGTCATCTGCCACGAGCACGTCGGCGGCCGGCGCCCCTGGTCGTTCGAGGAGCAGAACTTCGCCGGGTCGCTCGCCGACTTCGTCTCGCTCGCCATGGAGGCGGCTGAGCGCAGGAAGGCCGAGCGCGCTCTCGCCGACCGGGTCGCCGACCTGGCGCGCTCCAACGCCGAGCTGGAGCAGTTTGCCTACGTCGCCTCGCACGACCTGCAGGAGCCGCTGCGCATGGTGTCCAGCTACGTGGCGCTGCTGGCCAAGCGCTACAAGGCGCAGCTCGACGGCGACGCCGACAAATGGATCGGCTACGCGGTCGAGGGCGCCAAGCGCATGCACAACCTCATCAACGACCTGCTGGCGTTCTCCCGCGCCGGGCGCACCGACGAGGAGCTCCGCCCGGTGGACGCCGGCGCGGCGCTGGCGGCGGCGCTCGCGAACCTCCAGGCCACGCTCACCGAGTCGAGCGCCAAGGTCACGTTCGACGCGCTGCCGGCGGTGCGCGGCTTCGGGTCGCAGCTCGTGCAGCTCTTCCAGAACCTCGTCGACAACGCCGTGAAGTACCGGCGCGAAGGCGTCACCCCCGAGGTGCACGTCTCGGCGGAGCGGCGCGGCGGCGAGTGGGCGTTCGCGGTGCGCGACAACGGCCTCGGGATCGAGCCGCGTTACCACGAGCGCATCTTCCGCATCTTCCAGCGCTTGCACGAGCGCGGCCGCTACGACGGCAGCGGCATCGGTTTGGCCATCGCCAAGCGCATCGTCGAGCACCACCACGGGAAGATCTGGGTGGAGTCGGAGCCGGGACGTGGGTCGACGTTCTGGTTCACCGTCGCGGCGGAGGCCTGACGCGGATGGGACCGGGCGGCCTGGTCGACATTCTGCTGGTCGAGGACAACCCGGCCGACGTGGACCTCACGCGAGAGACGTTCCGCGAGGCGAAGATCCTGAACCGCCTCTACGTGGCGCGGGACGGGGTGGAGGCGCTGGGCTTCCTGCGGCGCGAAGGCGAGCACACCACCGCGCCGCGTCCGGACCTCGTGCTGATGGACCTGAACATGCCGCGCATGGACGGCCGCGAGCTGCTGGCTCACATCAAGGAAGACCGCGAGCTGCGCCGCATCCCCGTGGTGATCCTCACGACCTCCAAGGCCGAGGCGGACATCCTCAAGAGCTACAACCTGCACGCCAACTGCTACATCAGCAAGCCCGTCGAGCTGGACCAGTTCTCCGCGGTGGCGCGCGCCATCGGGGACTTCTGGCTGACGGTGGTGCAGCTGCCGCCGCGCTGATGGCCGCCGACTCCAAGCGCGTCCTTCTCGTGGAGGACAATCCCGGAGACGCCGACCTGGTGCGCATCGCGCTCACCGGGGACGGCGTGTCGCTCGGGTTCGAGCTGGAGCACGTCACGTCGGTGGCGGCGGCGCTGCGCGCGCTGGCGCACAAGCACTTCGACGTCGTGCTGCTGGACCTGGGGCTGCCCGACGCCGACGGGCTCGACGGGCTGGAGAGGCTGCGCGCCGCGCGCCCGGACACGCCCATCGTCGTGCTCACCGGATTGTCGGGCAGCCGTGTCGGAGTGGCCGCTCTGCAGAAGGGCGCCCAGGACTACATCATCAAGGGCTGGGCCGACGGCGCGGCGGTGGCCGCGCGCCTGAGCCGCGCCATCGAGCGCGGCCGCATGAAGCTCGACCTGGCGGGCGCCGCCAAGGACCTGCAAACCGCCGGCGACCGTCTCCGCAAGATCGGCCCCGACCCCAAGCGCCGGTTGTAAAACCGGCGCCGAAACCGCCGGGGCCGGAGCCGCAACCGCAGCGGGAGCCGCAGCCGCAGCCGGAGCCGCAACCGCAACCGCAGCCGGAGCCGCAGCCGGAGCCGGAGCAAGAGCCGGAGCCGGAGTGTGAGGCGGGAGCCGGACGTTCGCTTGACACGGGCGGGCGCGCAACGTCGAATCCAGGCGTGGCGTATCGCGCGGCGTTCCGGTGCATCGCGGGGTGCGCGGGGGAGCACTCGATCTACGAGGTGCTCTACCGCTGCCCGCGCTGCGGCGACCTGCTGGAGGTGGTGCATGACCTGGAGGCGCTGCGCGCGCGCAGCGCGGCGGCGTGGATGAAGCTCTTCGACGAGCGCTGGCTGCGTACGGCCTGGCCGTTCGGTTCGTCGGTGTGGGGCAAGCGCGAATGGGTGGTGCCGGATATCGAGGACGCCTCCATCGTGTCGATGTTCGAGGGGTCGACGAACTTGTTCTGGGCGGAACGCTACGGGCGGACGCTGGGGCTGGAAGACGTCTGGGTGAAGCAGTGCGGCCAATCGCACACCGGGTCGTTCAAGGATCTGGGCATGACGGTGCTGGTGTCGGTGGTGCGCGAGATCATCCGGCGCGGGCGGGCGATCCGCGCCGTGTGCTGCGCTTCGACTGGCGACACGTCGGCGGCGCTGGCGGCGTACTGCGCCGCGGCGGGGCTGACGGCGGTGGTGTTCCTGCCGCGCGGCAAGGTCACCACGGCGCAGCTCCTGCAGCCGCTCGCCAACGGCGCGCTGGTGCTCGCGCTCGACACCGACTTCGACGGCTGCATGGCGCTGGTGCAGCGCTTCGCCGCGCGCGACGACGTCTACCTGGCGAACTCGATGAATTCGCTGCGCGTCGAGGGACAGAAGACCGTGTCGATCGACGTCGTGCAGCAGTTCGACTGGGAAGTGCCGGACTGGGTCATCGTCCCGGGCGGCAACCTCGGCAACGTGTCCGCGCTGGGGAAGGGCTTCGCGCTGATGCGCGACCTGGGCTTGGTGGCGAAGCGGCCGCGCCTCGTGGTGGCGCAGGCCGAGGCCGCCAACCCGCTCTACCTCGCCTTTCAGCGCGGCTTCGACCGGTTCGAGCCGGTGCAGGCGCGTCCCACCGCCGCGTCGGCCATCCAGATCGGCAACCCCGTCTCCGTGCAGAAGGCCATCCGCGCCCTGCGCGAGCACGACGGCCTGGTGGAGCAGGCGAGCGAGCAGGAGCTCGCCGACGCGGCGGCGCGCGCGGACCTGACCGGCATGTACTGCGACCCGCACACCGGCGTCGCGCTAGCCGCGCTGGAGAAGCTCGCCGCGCGCGGCGTCGTGCGCCCGAAGGACCGCGTCGTGGTCGTCTCCACCGCCAACGCGCTCAAGTTCACCGAGTTCAAGCAGCGCTACCACGAGCGGCGCCTCGACGGCGTCCCCGCGCCGCGTCACGCCCAGGCCCCGCTGGAGCTGCCCGCCGACTACGACGCCCTCGTCGCCGCGTTCGAGCGCCACGTCGAGGGGCGCGCCGCATGAGCGGGCGGCGCGACGATCGGCGGCCGCCGCCTGCGGGCGGCCCGTCCACCACGGCGGTGCACGGCGGCGAGTCGCGCCCGCGCGACGCCGACGCGGTCACCACACCCATTTACCCCAGCGCGACGTTCACGTTCCGCGACACGGCCGAGCTGCGCGACCACATGGAAGGGCGCATCGAGCGCCTGGAGTACGGGCGCTACGGCAACCCGACCGTGCGCGCCGCCGAGCGCAAGCTGGCGGCCATCGAAGGCGCCGCCGACGCGCTCCTGTGCGCGAGCGGCATGGCGGCGGTGGCGACGGCGGCCTTCGCGGTGCTCGGCCAGGGCGCCCACGTCGTGCTGACGGGCGACTGCTACCGCCGCTCACGTCAGCTCGTGGTGCAGCTCCTCGCCCGCTTCGGCGTGACGCACACCATCGTGCCGGCGGCCGACGTGGCGGCCGTGGAGGCCGCGCTGCGCCCCGAGACGAAGCTCGTGCTGGCCGAGGCACCGTCAAACCCTTACCTGCGCGTCATCGACGTGCGCGCGCTGGCCGCCGTGGCGCGGGCGCGGCGCGTGAAGACGCTCGTCGACGCCACGTTCGCCACGCCGGTGAACCTCTGCCCGCTCGCGCTCGGAGCGGACCTCGTCGTGCACAGCGCCACGAAGTACCTCGGCGGGCACAACGATCTCTTGGCCGGCGTGCTCGCCGGGGCGGCGCCGCTCGTGTCGCTGCTGCGCGAGAAGCAGGGCGTGCTCGGGGCCGTCGCCGATCCGCACGCCGCTTACTTGCTGCTGCGCGGCCTCAAGACGCTGCCCTTGCGCGTGGCGCGGCAGAACGAGACCGCGCTTTCCCTCGCGCGCGCGCTCGAGGCGCATGCGCGCGTCCGCCGCGTGCACTACCCCGGGCTCGCCTCGCACCCCGACCACGCCACCGCCGCGGCGCTCATGCGCGGCTTCGGCGGCGTCGTGTCGTTCGAGCTCGACGCGGATCTGGACGGCACCAGCCGCTTCGTAGACGCCCTGCGCATCCCGCAGATCGCGCCGTCGCTCGGCGGCGTGGAATCACTTGTGGAGCAGCCTGCGCTGATGTCGTATTACGAGCTTTCGCCCGAGGAGCGCGAAGCCGTCGGCATCCGCCCGTCGCTCGTGCGCCTCTCGGTCGGCCTGGAGGACGAAGCAGATCTGCGCGCCGACTTGATGCAGGCGCTGGCCGTCACGGCGGCCTGAAAGCGACGGGTGAGATGGCAAGCGACGCGCTGCAGTTCAACATCGACATGTTCCGCGCGGCCATGAACACGGCACGGCCTGAAAGCGAAGGGTGAGATGGCGAGCGAGGCGCTGCAGTTCATCATCGACATGTTCCGCGCCATGACCGCGTCGCGGCCGTCCCCCTCAGTGGACGAGATGCGCGATACGTGGGAGTCGCTGGCGAGCCAGGTGCCCGCCGCGCCGGACCTGCGCGTCGAGCAGGTGCTGGCCAACGGCGTGCCGGCCGCGTGGTTCGTCGTGCCCGAAGCCGCGGCCGACCGCGCCGTCCTGTACCTGCACGGCGGCGCCTACGTAGCCGGGTCGCTGAACACGCACCGCGACCTCATCACGCGCGTCGGGCGCGCCGCGCGCGCGCGCGTGCTCGGCGTGGAGTACCGGCTCGCGCCCGAGGATCCGTTCCCGGCGGCTGTGAACGACGCCGTCGCCGCGTGGCGCTGGCTCGTGAGCCCCACCGGAGGCGGCGTCGCGCCGCGCCGCGCCGCCATCGCCGGCGACTCCGCCGGCGGCGGCCTCACCGTCGCCACGCTCGTATCGCTCCGCCAGTCCGGCGACCCCCTCCCCGCCGCCGCCGCCTGCCTCTCGCCCTGGGTCGACCTCGAAGGCATCGGCCCCTCGATGACCGCCCGCGCCGCGCTCGACCCCATCGTTTCGCGCGACAACCTCGTGCGCATGGGCCGGCACTATCTCGGCGGCAAAGATCCCCGCACCCCCCTCGCTGCCCCCCTCTACGCCGACCTGACCGGCCTGCCCCCGTTGCTCGTCCAAGTCGGGACCGCCGAAGCCCTCTGGGACGACGCCGGCCGCCTCGCCGAGCGTGCCCGTGCCGCCGGCGTCGACGTCACGCTCGAGCCCTGGGAGGACATGATCCACGCCTTCCAAGCCTTCGCCTCTGTCCTCCCCGAAGGCCAGCAAGCCATCACCCGCCTCGGCGAGTTCATCGTCCGCCACACCGCCTGAGCCCGCCACCCCGGATCCGCGAGCCGGTTCTCCTCTTCCGGTTCCCAGGACAATTCACCGGGGCGCCGCCCCACAAGCCCGACGTGACCCCGGGACGGCCCGACGAGGTGCCGCGGTTGTCGGGGGCGACACCGAGACGGCTGTGCGCCAGGCCGGGGTATGCGGATGGCTCACCGAGACGGCCCGACGCGCCACCGAGACAGCCCGACGCCTTGCCGGGGTATGCAGATGCGTCACCGAGACGGCCCGACGCGCCACCGAGACAGCCCGACGCCTTGCCGGGGTATGCGGATGCGTCACCGAGACGGCCCGACGCGCCACCGGGACGGCCCAGCGCGCCACCGAGACGGCTCGACGCGCTTGTGAAGTGGCCCGAAGTGACGGTGAAGCCGCCCGACGCCACGGTGAAGCGGTTCCGTCGCGCCAAAAACCGGCGCTGCGACGCGACTTGTACGATTTCTAGACCCGAGACGCCAGCTCGCCAGTTGATCCAATTAGAGGGACAGCGCAGCGGCCGGCGCGCGGACCGAGCCGATGCCGACGCCGTCGCCGGCGCAGACGCCGAGGCCGACGCCGAGGCCGGCGCCGAGCACAACGCCGACGCCGACGCCGATGCCGATGCCGACGCCGAGCACGACGCCGACGCCGACGCCGACGCCGAGCACGACGCCGACGCCGATGCCGACGCCGAGCGTGGCCGGCCGCGCTACCGCGACAGCCGAGACAGCATTCTGCCCGAGCCGCGCCAGCAGCACGCGCAGATCGCCGCGCACTTGGGGATCAAGGAGACAACAGTGCGCGACCACGTGGTCGCTCTCGAACACAAGGCGAGCCTGCCCGACCGGACGGCGCTGGCCGTCGCCGCGCTGCGCTTGCAAACAGCGCGCTTGAGGGCGTCGCTGTGGCGTGGTCAGCGGGATGCCTAGCCATGCTCGGCGCGCGGCGTTCCTCGTCGCCGACACGGGACCGGCGGGCGTCCTCATCGGCGGCGTGGCCGCGACGCTTCACGGCTCGCCGCTCAAGACGCGCGACACGGACGTTTGCCCGGCGCGCGATCCCGACAACCTCGTGCGTCTCGCCGCCGCGCTCCGCGACCTGGACGCGCGCATCCGCACCGCCGACGCGCCCGCCGGCCTCCCCTTCGCGTGCGACGAGCACTTTCTCGCCGGCGTCAGCCTCCTCAACCTCGTCACCCGCTTCGGCGACCTCGACCTCACGTTTCAACCGTCCGGCACCGGCGGCGACGACGACCTCGCCGCGCAGGGATTGCTCTCGATTCGCGCGTTGTGGATGAAAGCCCACGGCTACGCGTGACCGAGCACTTCAGGTCCGTCGTTTGCCCCCGCAACGCGGAACCGCCCGGTGCGGACCCGCACGTCGGGTGGTGTAGACCCGATGTACGCCCGGCATGAATGTGGACGCGGGGTGCAAGTCCCCCGCAGGAGGATCGTCTCCACGCGCGGGCCTCGTTACCCGCGCGCGAGGCGCTCTAGGGCCTCCACGTCCGCCAGGTCTTGCAGGCGACCGGCCGCCTTCTTGTTGGCGATGAGATGCGGCAGGGAAAGCACGGCGGTCGATTGGCCGCCGAACGTCGTCTCGACCCGCTCGCGCCAAGCATCGTCGAACTGCACGGCGTCGATGGCGGTCAGCACGTCCACGCGCAGCGGCGGCACGCCGATCTGAAAGATGAGGCCGGGCTGAATCAGATCCTCCAGGGTCAGATCCTGAAGCGGCGCCCCGAACGCGGCCAGGGCGCGCAGGACGCGCGGGGCGTTCTCGGGTGAAGGACGCACCCACAGGTCCAGGTCCTTCGTCGCGCGGACGTGACCGTGCGCGGCGACGGCGTGTGCGCCGACGACCAGGTACTCAACCGCGTGGGCGTTGAACGCGGCTATGAGATCTCTGAAGTCGGTGTTCACCGGCGTTCCCGGACGTCCAGGCGAAGCAGAGCTCCGTCAGCGTCCATACGGCCTCGATACGCTCCGCGGGCGAGCGCGCCAGCCACTCATCGTCGGGCGGAAGCGCTTCTCCGGCCCGGATCACGCGCGCGGTCACCTTTCTTCGAACCAGCATTGACACGGCGAGAGCTTACCACGAGGCGATGCGCCCTCCGGCGCTCGTTCCCGACGGTTCTTCCGCTCCAGTTCCGGTTCCTCGGCCGAGGGAGCGAGCGCTACTTGGGCGTGGGGCCGGGGGGCTTGCCGCTGTAGCCGATCGTGACGAGCGCCTTCATGGCGGCGGCGCGGACGCCTTCGTCGCGGTCTTCGCGGAGCTTCTCGAGGGCGGTCACGGCGTCGAAGTCGCCGGGCTTGGACACGGAGCCGAGCGCCTCGGCGGCGGCGACGCGGACCTCGGGGTCGGAGTGCTTGGACGCGGCGACGAGGGCGTCGCGCGTGGTGCGCGTGGCCACGGTGGCGAGGGTGCGTGTCAGGAGGGGGACGCCGCCTTCGATGTCCAGGAAGGGGCCGTAGCCGGCCACGCGCTTGAGCTCTTCGCGCGTGCGCGTGCGCGGGGGGGGACCCTTGCGCGTCAACAGGTCGGTCAGGCGCTTGGCCACGAGGTCGGGGCTGGCGGCGCCCATGGACACGAGCGCGGCGGCGGCGTAGGCGGCCACCTCGTCGTCGGGGTCCTCCAACATCGCCTTCTCCAGGGGCTTGGCGGCCGTCTTGTCCTTGAGCGCGCCGAGCGCCTCGGCGGCCATGCCGCGCACGTCGGGGCTGGGGTCTTTGAGCGCGGCGAGGAGCGTCTTCACCCCCTTGGGCTCGCGCGCGAGCACCATGGCCGCGTAGAAGCGCGAGAGGGGCGCCTTCGACGTCTTCAGCACGGCGGCGCAGAGCGCCACGGTGTCGGCGGGGCGCGGGTCGGCGCGCCCGAGGCGCAGCACGGCCATCTGCTCGCGCGCGCGGTCACCGCTCTTGACGTCGGTGCGTACGGCGGCGAGCTCGTCGGCGCCGAGCGACGCGCCGGCGGGCGCCGCGCCCGTCACCGTCACCACCGCCATCGACGCCACCGGCGCGGGCGGCTTCGGCGCCACGGCCTCGGCGCGTGCGTCGCGGTCCGCCACGGCGGCGCCGGCCACCACGACGAAGAGCGCCGCGCCCAGCCCCGCGACCGCGCGTGCGGCCCCCCAGCTTCCTTGTTGAATCATGCGCTCTCCGCCTTGGCCGGCTCGCCGGCCCCCGATCCCCCGACCTCTTTGCCTGCCGGCGCGGCCGCCGCCGTGACGGTCGCTCCGGCACCCGCTGCCGCCGCCCCGTCGGGCGGCACGGCGGCCGCCGCCGCGGGCTTGGGCGGCCACTCCAGCGGCGGGCGCTTGTGGCCCCACCACCAGATGAACACGCCCAGCCCGAAGCCCCAGATGGAGATGAACTGCGAGGTGCTCAGGTGGAAGGGCGACGAGAGCACGAAGCCGCGGTCGGCGTCGCCGCGGAAGAGCTCCACGATGGAGCGCCCCGTGGCGTACATCATCAAAGCGGCCGCGGTGACCTGCCCGTCGAACCGGCCCTTGCGCCGCCAGAGCCAACGCCCGACCAGGAAGATCGAGAGCGCGAGCGCCGACAGATAGAGCTGCGTGGGATGGAGCGGCACGCCGCGCAGGTTCGTGGGCACGGCGCTGCGCTCGTCGGTGAACACCACCGCCCAGGGCAGGCCGGGCGCCGGCTTGCCGTAGTCGTCGCCCATGAAGAAGCAGCCCCAGCGCCCGAACGCCTCGCCGAGGAATCCGCCGGCCGCATAGACGTCGCACAGCCGCAGCATCGGGAAGCGGTGGCGCCGCCCGTACCAGACGACAGTGAGGAACGTCAGGATGAAGCCGCCGTAAAAGACGAGCCCGCCTTGCCAGATCTTGAAAATCTCCAGCGGGTTCTTGAAGTAGTAGTCGGTGCGGAAGAGCTCGACGATGAAGTACATCAGGCGGCCGCCGACCAGCACGGACCCGAGCACCAGCAGGTTCAGGTTCCAGATCTGCTGGCGGTCGAAGCCGGCCTTCTCCGCGGTCGCGGCAATCCAGCTCCCGCCGACGAGGAAGCCGGTGGCCACCATGACCCCGAACATGTAGATGGTGATGGGGCCTATCTCGAACAGGATCGGGTGCATGCGGGCGCGTCGCCGGGAGGCAGTCTAGCAGAGGCGCGAACGGCGCGCCCGGCGCCGCTCGACGGAACGCCGCGCTGCGGCCTGGCCGCGGTCTTGGCCGCGATTTGGGGTCGGGCTCCACCGCGCTGCGGCCGGTGGTCGCGCCGATGTGGCGCCTACTGCGCGGGCGGGAGATTGCGCGCGCGAGGCGGCTCCTCGCCGCGGGCGCGGTACCATTCGATCTCGCGGCGGCGAATCGATTTGATGCGCGCGATTCCGCCGAGCAGGCACCCGACGCCGACGAGCGCGAGGATCGCGGGGGACAGGGCGTTGCGCGGGGAGCCCGTGGCCAGCGCGAAGAGCGCCCACGCGCCGCCGACGACGACCAGGCCGAGCCCCACCAGCGCCAGCAGCGTGGCCTTGATGAACATGACGTAGAAGCGCGGCTCGTCGGGCGGGCGCAGGGGGGGACGCGAGAAACCGCCGTAAGGCTTCTCGGGCGGGGTCGTCGCGCCGGGGGCGTCCTTTTCCATGCTCCGTGCGGATCATACACTGTGCGCGTGACGCGCACTCCGCCGCCCTCCGACCGCCCTGCGCCGCCGGGTCCCGGCGCTGGTCCCGGTTCGGGCTCGGGCTCCGCCGCCGACGGCCGCGCGGACGACGACGGCGGCGATACAGCGCTGGCCCACACGCAGACGGCGCCAGGGCCGAGTCGAGGCACGCCGAAGGCGTCGCCTCCGACTTTGGGGAACGATGCACGTCCTTCGAGTCGAGGCACGCCGAAGGCGTCGCCTCCGACTTTGGGGAACGATGCACATCTTGTAAGCCCGAAGGCGCCGTACCGCGCGCAGCCGGGGCCGGCGTCTTCGATCGATCTGGGGCCGGGGCCGGCGAGCTTCGGGACGCCCGATCCGGCGGGCGACACGGCGGGCGCGGCGAGCGACGCGCCGAGCATCCAGCGGCTGGACGCGGCGCTGGCGGCCCACGCGGCGGAGCGGCGCCGCACGGTGATCGACACACTGGCCGAGACGCTGGGCCTGCCGGGCGGGCGCAACCCACACGTGTTGCGCGCGGAGCTCACCCTGCGGCGCGCCGGCGCCACGCTCCGCGACGCCGACCTGGTGGAGGCCGGGCGCTACATGGTCGGCCCGGAGATCGGGCGCGGCGGCATGGGGCGAGTGCACCTCGCCGTCGACTGCGACCTAGGCCGCACCGTGGCGCTGAAGACGCTCCACCCGGGCGGAAAGAAGTCGCGCGAGGTGCTGGCGCGCTTCCTGGAGGAGGCGCAAGCCACGGGGCAGCTCGAGCATCCCAACATCGTGCCGGTGCACGACCTGGGGCTGTTCTCCGACGGCACGGTCTACTTCACGATGAAGCTGGTGCGCGGGCGCACGCTCCACCAGATCATCAGGCTGCTCGCCGCGGGCGACCATCGCACGCGCGCCGAGTTCGGCCGCGTGCGCCTGCTGAGCGTGTTCCAGCAAGTTTGCCTGGGAGTGGCGTTCGCGCATTCGCGCGGCGTGCTCCACCGCGACCTCAAGCCGGCCAACATCATGCTGGGCGCGTACGGCGAGGTGCAGGTGATGGACTGGGGGCTCGCCAAGATCGGCGGCGCGATCGGGAACGACGAGACGGCGGGCGACGGCGCGGGCGACGGCGCGGGCGCGGGCGGGGGCGCGGGCGCGGGCGCGGGCGCGAGCGACAGCATCGACGTGGACGCCGAGACGCCGGCGCCGCGCCGCTACGTGCCGGATACGCTCGACGAGCGCGTGCAGTCGGTCTTCGGCGGCGTGGAGTGGGCCGACGGCGACCTTCCGGTGAGCACGGTGCGCGAGGTGCTCGCCGACCAGCGTACGATCGCCGGCAAGATCTTCGGTACGCCGCAGTACATGTCTCCCGAGCAGGCCGTCGGGCGCGGCGACAAGGTAGACGAGCGCAGCGACGTCTATTCGCTCGGCGCCATCCTCTACGAGATCCTCACGTACCGCGCGCCGGTGGAGGGCGAGACGGCGCTGCAAGTCCTGGAGGCGACGCGCACCGGGGAGATCGTCCCGCCGCGGCGGCGCGCGCCGGAGAACGCCATCCCGCCCGAGCTGGAGGAGATCTGCCTGCGCGCGCTCGCGAAGCGGCGGCGCGACCGCTACCCGCGCGCCCGGGCGCTGGCCGACGACGTCGAGCAGTTCCTCGAAGGGCGCAAGGAGCAGGAGCGGCGCGAGCGCGAAGCCGCCGAGCGCCACGGCGGCGGCGAGGCGGAGCTAACCCGCTTCCAGGCGCACGTGACGCGCGCGCAGGAGCTGCGCGGCGAGATCCACGCGCTGGCGGCCACCATCAAGCCGTTCGAGCCGCCGGCGCGCAAGCGCCCGCTGTGGGCGCTGGAGCGGGCGCTGGGAGACGAGGAGGTCGGCGCGGCGGAGAGCTTCGGGCGCGCCGTGGACTTTTTCTCGCAGGCGGTGGCGGCGGTGCCCGATCATGGCGCGGCGCGGGCGCGCCTCGCGGAGCTTTTCCTGGCGCGCTTCGAGGACGCCGAGGACCGGCGCGCGCAGACGGACGCGGCCTATTACCGCAAGCTGGTGGAACGCTACGACGACGGGCGCTGGGCGGCGCGCTTGCGCGGTGACGGGGCGCTGACGCTCGACAGCGAGCCGCGCGGGGCGGAGGTGGTGTCGGCGCGCCTGGAGGAGGTCGACCGCGTGCTGGTGGCGCGTCCGCGCGGGGCGCTGGGGCGCACGCCGTTGCGCGAGGTGCCGCTGCCGATGGGGAGCTGGGTGCTGACGCTGCGCGCGCCCGGGTGCCGAGACACGGTGGTGCCGCTGCGCATCGCGCGCGGCGCACGCCCGGCGTTGCGCGTACCGCTGTACGCCGAGGCGGAGGTGGGCGCGGAGCTTGCCTACGTGCCCGAGGGGCCGTTCGCGGCGGGCGGCGACCCGGCGGCGCCGGGCGCCTGGGCGCGGCACCAGCGGCGCGTGGCGGGCGTGTTCGTGGCGGTCTTCCCGGTGACGGCGGCGGAGTACCTGGAGTTCGTGAACGACCTGGCGGCGCGCAACGAGGCGGCGGCGCATGCGCGGCTGCCGCGCGTGAACCCGCAGAGCGGCCAGTACTGGACGCGCGGGGCGAGCGGGCGCTACGAGCTGCTCGACACCGACGGGGAGGTGTGGGACCCGCGCTGGCCGGTCGTGGGAGTGAGCTTCGAGGACGCGCAGGCGTATTGCGCCTGGCGCGGCGTGCGCGACGGGCGCGTGTACCGGCTGCCGACCGACGAAGAATGGGAGAAGGCGGCGCGGGGCGTCGACGGGCGGTTGTACCCGTGGGGCGACCACTTCGACCCGACGTTCTGCAAGATGCGCGCGTCGCGCGACGGGGCGCCGCGCCCCGAGCCGGTGGGGAGCTTCGCGGTGGACTGCTCGCCGTACGGCGTGCGCGACCTGGCGGGCGGCGTGCGCGAATGGTGCGACGACTGGTTCGATGACGGGCGCACGCTGCGCGTCACGCGGGGGGGCGGGTTCTTCAGCGCGGAGAACTCGTGCCGCGCCTGCCACCGCTTCGGGGCGCGGCCGTCGAGCGTGAACACGGACCTCGGATTCCGATTGGCGCGCACGCCGCCGCGCGAGTAGATTGCGCGCGGGGGCAAGCCATGAGCGACGTCCTGCGACATCTGATGGACCGCGCGCAGGAGCTGCTACTGGCGGCGGAGCGCGGTGAGAAGGACGCGGACCCACGGCCGTACCTGGAGGAGATCCTGGAGAGGCTGCCGGCGGACGGCGGCGCGGCGGCGGAGGAGGCGGAGCTGTTCGCGCGCAAGTGGCTGGCGCGGCTGGACGCGCGCGCCGGCGCGTGGGACCGCGCGGTGCCGCACCTGGAGCGCGTGACGGAGATGGAGCCGAGCGACGCGGGGACGTACGCGGACCTCGGCGAGGCGTACGCGCGACTGGGGCGCATGGAAGCGGCGCTGGGGGCGGTGCGCGAGGCGGTGACACTGAACCCCGACGAGCCGATGTACGCCTTCGCCCTAGGCAACCTTTACCTGGGGCCGCTGGCGCAGCCGAAGAAGGCGCTGCCGCTGTTGGAGCGCGCGGCGTCGAAGCGGCCCGACGAGCCGGCGGCGCTGCTGTCGCTCGGGCGGTGCTTGATGGTGTTGGGGCGGCGCGACGAGGCACGGGCGCGGCTGGAGCGGGCGAGCGAGCTGGCCCCGCCGGGGACGCCGCTGCGGGCGGCGGTCGAGGAGGCGCTGAACGCGCTACTGGAGGAGCCCGAGGCGGCGGCGGCCAAGAAGGACGGCGAGGAGGGGGCTGTCGCGGGGGGCGCGGGGGGCGCGGGCGGCGCGGGCGGCGTGACGACCGCCGTCGAGTCCGGGGGCGAAGGCGACGAAGCAAAGGGGCCCGGGCTGCTGGAAAAGGCCGGCAAGCTGGTGGAGATGTTCCTGGGGGCGCTGGGGGCGACGAAAGACCAGGCCATCGGCGCGATCCTGGCGACGCTCATCGGCGACGACATGAAAAAGCTGCACGAGCGGCACGCGGCGCTGGCGGCGCGCACGGACGGCATGGAAGCGCTGTCGCTGCCGCGCTTCCAGGAGCTGCTGGGCGAGCGCATCCGCCTGGCGGTGCGCGAGGGCATGCAGAAGACGACGCCCGAGGACAAGGCGCGCGCCGCCGAGCTCGACAAGTTGCTGCGCGTGGACGAGTTGGGGATGCGGCGCAAGGGGGGCCTGCTTCGCCCGGGCAACGGCGCTGCGCGGGACGCCGGCGGCGCCGGCGGCACGGCCGCCCGTCCGCTCGACGAAGAGCCCGGAGCGCCCGCCGTCCCCGGCGGCGCCGAGTCCGAGTCCGAGTCCGAATCCGAGTCCAAGTCCGCCACCGCCGCCGATGCCCACGTCGACGCCGAATCCGACGCCGAGTCCGAGTCCGACGCCGAGTCCGACGCCGAATCCGAGTCCGCCGCCGCCGCTGACGCCGACGCCGAATCCGAGTCCGACGCCGAGTCCGAGTCCGACGCCGAGTCCGACGCCGACGTCGATGAAGAGGACGACGACGACGACCCGAGTCCACGCCGAAACTAGCGCCGCGCGCCGGGGGCTAGCTTCCCGTCTTCGCCTTCCGCGCCGCGCTCCATAGCCCGAGCGCGACCCGCGCCCCCGCGGCCTCCGCCTCCGCGAGCGGCCTCCAGGGCGCGGCGCCGTCCACCACCCAGCACCCTTCCAAGGCCGTGCGCCCTGCCGCGTCGCACGTCACGCCGCCGTCCGACACCGCAACCCCGAGCGACTCGCCGAGCGCCACCGAGGCGCGGCGCTCCGCCAGCACCAGTGCGCCGTCGCATTCCAGGCGCACGCCGCCGTCGAGCAGCAGCGCGGCGAGCCCGCCTTCCGGCGTGGCCTCGGCTCCGACGATCGCCGCCTCGTGCAGCGGAACGCCCGCTTCGGCGTAGCGCGCGCGAACCTCCTCGCCCAGGCCGTCTTCCTTCCTCGCGCCCTCCTCGACGCCGGCCGGCGTCGTGCCCGTTGCGTCCGCGGCGACCGCCGTACCGGACGCCACCACCGCCAGGCCCAGCGTCAGGCGCGCGGCGTCCAGTGCCGCCTCCGCGCCGCGCGGACCGTCCACGAGCGCCACTACGCGACGGCCGATGAGGTCCGCCTCCTCGCTCGCGAGCGCCGCCGGCGGGGCGATGCCCGCCTTGGCCAGCGCCACTGCGGCGTCGGCGGGGAGGTCGGGCGGCTCGTCGGCCAGCACCACCGCGCGCGCCACCAGCGCCAGCGGCGGCTCGCTCGCCGCGCCCGTGCGCACGCGCACGTCGAACGTCCCTTCGGGTCGCGCCCGGACCGACTGCACGGCGCCTTCGCACAGCTCCGCGCCTGCGGTCTCCGCCTGCATCAGCGCGCGCTCGAGCAGCGCGCGCCCGCTCACGCCTTCGGGGAAGCCGAAGTGCGCGTGCACTTTCCCCGCCCACGCCGTGCGTAGTGCGGCCGGGTCGGCGCACAGCGCCACGTCCAGGCCCAGCGCCGCGGCGCGCGCCGCGCAGGCCACACCCGCCGGTCCTCCCCCGAGGACGCAGACCTCCCGGACGCGGCCCGGGTCGGCGGGTTTTCGCGACACTGGCCCGGGATATCAGAGAGCGCCCCCCGTCGCAACTTTGCGACGCCCCGGCGCTTCCCCCGCCCGGGCGGCGGCGCACAGGGGACGTGAGTCTTCCCTACGTCGAAGGCGACGCTTTCCGCGTGCGTCCGCTCATCGTGAAGCGCGGCTTCACACGGCCGGTGCGAAAGCATTGACGAACCATCCAGCGCTCCGCGCGTCGGCACGGTGGCGGCGAAGTTCACCAGACGAGGAGAGCGACTCATGAAGGATCTGTCTCGACGCGAGTTCCTGCAGCGTGGCGGCGGCGGCCTGGTGGCGGCGTCCGCCGGGCTGGCCGGGCTGGGTGCGTTCACCCACGGGCTGCACACGCGCAGCGCGGCCGCCGCGGCCGCAACCGAGCCGGGCTGCGCGGTCACCGAGGACAACATCGAGGGCCCGTTCTACCGGCCTGACGCGCCCTGGAAGGAGTATCTGATCGAGCCGGGCATGAAAGGCCCGCTGCTCTGGCTCACCGGGCGCGTCTTCGGGCCGGACTGCAAGCGTCCGCTGGCGGGCGCCGTCCTGGATTTCTGGCAGGCGGACGCCGGCGGCCACTACGACAACGACGACCCGGCGCACCCGCCGGCGGCCGACCACTTCGTCCTGCGCGGCCGGCAGCGCACCAACGCCGAGGGGCGCTGGTCGCTGCAGACGGTGGTGCCCGGTCGCTACCGCATCGGGCCCAAGACGTGGCGTCCGGCGCACGTGCACGTGAAGGTGCACGGGCCCGGCACGGCGCTGCTGACCACGCAGCTCTACTTCGCCGGCGATCCGTACCTTGCCGGCGATCCGTGGATGCACCCGTCGCTGGTCCTGTCGCTCTTCACGACCGACTTCTACCCGGGGCAACGCGGCACCTTCGACTTCGTTCTGATGGAAGCCGGCGCCGTCCGCTGATGCCGTCCGCCTGCAGCGCGGCGACCAAGTCGAAGTGGTCGCCGCAGGAGGAGCCGAGCGCGCGCGGCGGGCGCTTCGCCGCTAGAACGTGACGCCGGCGCCCATCTGGGCGTCGAGCATGAAGCGCGGGCCGTGGCCGATGGCGATCCAGGCGCCTTCGAGCGCGAGGACGAGACGCAGCCGCTCCTTGGTGCCGGGCACCTCCCAAGAGCCGCCGCCGGCCAGCGCCAGGCCGCTGCGATGGCCGAGCCCGTGCTCGGAGCTGCCGGCGGCCGAGTCGACCGGATGCATGCGCCACGTCGCCAGCGTCGCCATGTGAATGTGCATGGCGCGCACCGCAACGAACGGACGAAGGCGCGCGCGGACGGGCTCGAGCCGCGCCCCGAGCGAGAGGCGGCCCCAGGCGAGGTCCTCGCGCGCCGGGCCGGACGGCGACCACCCGATGGCGCCGCCGATTTCCAGCGATAGCCCGCGCCACAGCGGGCGCGTCATCACCAGGCTACCGGTGAAGGCGCCGCGCGCCTGGTCGGCGATCGCCCCGCCGCCGTACGTCAGGTAGAGCGCCGACGGCGCCTTCACTCGGGCCGGCGCCGCGGGCGCCGACTCCGCCGGTGCTGCGGCCGTGGGCGCCGCCGGCGGCGCCGCCGCGGGGGCCGATGCCGGCGGGGCCGCGGCGGGCGGCGACTCCAGCGGCGCCACGACGGGAAGAGATTCCGGCGGCGTCGCGGCCGTCGTTTCTTCCGCGCGTGCGTCGAGGTTCGTGAACAGCAATGCGCACGCACAACCGATCGCCGTGGCGGTCGCGCGCGTCCTCGTTACGTTGGGCTCGATCATGGCGCGCGGTCGGGAGCACCTTTCGTGCCGAGACGCGCGCCTCGTTTTTCCCGTCAATCCGCACGCGCCCCGCGGGGTGCGTGAACCGCGCTTCGCAACGGCCCGTGAACACCTCTTCTCGTTCGGCGCGCGCGGGTATATAAGGCGCCCCGGGTGGGACTCGCTGGAGGTGCCAGCATGAGCAGGGTAGCCGGTTTCTGGAAGTCGACCGTCGGCAAGAAGGCGGTGATGGCCGTGAGCGGCCTCATCCTCTTCGGGTTCGTGTTCGTCCACATGGTGGGCAACCTGCAAGTCTATGCAGGCCCCGAGCGCTTGAATGCCTACGCCGAGCTCCTGCAACATACCCGCTCGCTGCTGTGGGGCGTGCGCCTCACGCTGCTGGTGGCGGTGGCGGCGCACATCTTCGCCGCGTGGCAGCTCTCCAAGCGCAGCTGGGACGCGCGGCCCGTCCCGTACGCCCACGCCGGCCACGTGCAGACGACCTACGCGGCGCGCACGATGCGCTGGAGCGGGCCCATCCTGCTCCTGTTCATCGTCTACCACCTGCTGCACTTCACCACAGGCGACGCGCACCCGAGCTTCATCGCCGGCGACGTCTACCACAACTTCGTCACGGGCTTCCGCGTCTGGTACGTGACGGCGTTCTACGTCCTGTCGATGCTGGCGCTCGGGCTGCACCTGCGCCACGGGCTGTGGTCGATGCTGCAGTCGGTCGGCCTCAACCACCCGCGCTACAACGCCTGGCGCGAGCAGGCCGCCACGGTGTTCACCGCCGTCATCGTCGCCGGAAACATCTCCATGCCGCTCGCCGTGCTGGCGGGCGTCGTGAAGTAGCGAGGGCCGCCGCCATGGAGCTCCAGTCCAAGGTCCCGTCGGGGCCCGTCGAGAAGAAGTGGGACGCGCACCGTTTCGCCCTGAAGCTCGTCAACCCGGCGAACAAGCGCAAGTACAAGATCATCGTCGTCGGCTCCGGCCTCGCGGGGGCGTCGGCCGCCGCCTCGCTCGCCGAGCTCGGCTACGCCGTCGAGTGCTTCTGCTACCAGGACTCGCCGCGCCGCGCCCACAGCATCGCCGCGCAGGGCGGCATCAACGCCGCCAAGAACTACCAGAACGACGGCGACTCGGTGTGGCGGCTCTTCTACGACACGGTGAAGGGCGGTGACTTCCGCGCGCGCGAGGCCAACGTCTACCGGCTCGCGCAGGTCAGCGTGAACATCATCGACCAGTGCGTCGCGCAGGGCGTGCCGTTCGCGCGCGAGTACGGCGGGCTGCTGGCGAACCGCTCCTTCGGCGGGGCGCAGGTGTCGCGCACGTTCTACGCGCGCGGGCAGACCGGGCAGCAGCTGCTGCTGGGCGCCTACCAGGCGCTGGAGCGACAGATCGGGCTCGGCAAGGTGAAGATGCACCCGCGCGCCGAGATGCTCGACCTGGTAGTGGTCGACGGCGCGGCGCGCGGCATCGTCGAGCGCGACATGGTCACCGGCGAGATCCGCTCGCACGCCGCCGACGCCGTCGTGCTGGCGACCGGCGGCTACGGCAACCTCTTCTATCTGTCGACGAACGCCAAGGGCTGCAACGTCACCGCGATCTGGCGGGCGCACCGCCGCGGAGCGCTCTTCGCCAACCCGTGCTTCACGCAGATCCACCCGACGTGCATCCCGGTGTCCGGCGACCACCAGTCGAAGCTCACGCTCATGAGCGAGTCGCTGCGCAACGACGGGCGCATCTGGGTGCCGGCCAAGAAGGGCGACACGCGTCCGCCCGACCAGATCCCCGAGGCGGAGCGCGACTACTACCTGGAGCGGAAGTACCCGAGCTTCGGGAACCTCGTGCCGCGCGACGTGGCCTCGCGCAACGCCAAGGCCGTGTGCGACGAAGGGCGCGGCGTCGGCCCTGGCGGGAAGGGCGTGTATCTCGACCTCGGCGACGCCATCCGGCGGCTGGGGGAGAACGTCATCCGCGAGCGCTACGGCAACCTGTGCGACATGTACGAGCGCATCACCGGCGAGGACCCGTACAAGGTGCCGATGCGCATCTACCCGGCCATGCATTATACGATGGGCGGCCTGTGGGTGGACTACAACCTCATGTCCACCATCCCCGGGCTGCACGTGCTGGGAGAGGCGAATTTCTCCGACCACGGGGCGAATCGGCTGGGCGCGAGCGCGCTGATGCAGGGGCTGGCGGACGGGTACTTCATCATCCCGTACACCATCGGTGACTACCTCGCAACGGCCAAGCTGCCCAAGGTCGGGACCGACCACGCGGAGTTCAAGCGGGGGGAGGACGAGGCGCGCGCCCAGGGGAACAAGCTCCTGGGCATCAAGGGCAAGCGCACGGTCGACTCGTTCCACCGCGAGCTAGGCAAGCTGCTGTGGGACCAGTGCGGCATGGGACGCAACCGCGCCGGGCTGCAGGCGGCGCTGGCGCGCATTCCGGGATTGCGCGCGGAGTTCTGGGAGAACGTCACGGTGCCGGGGAGCGGCGAGTCGCTGAACCAGGCGCTGGAGAAGGCGGGGCGCGTGGCCGACTTCCTGGAGTTCGGCGAGCTGTTGGTGACGGACGCGCTCGACCGCGAGGAGTCGTGTGGCGGGCATTTCCGCGAGGAGCACCAGACGCCCGAGGGGGAGGCGCTGCGCGACGACGACAAGTTCTGCTTCGTGTCGGCCTGGGAGTTCAAGGGGGTGGGGCAGAAGGCGGTGCGTCACGTCGAGCCGTTGAGCTTCGAGAACGTCCACCTCACGCAGCGGAGCTACAAGTGAGACTCGTCTTGCACGTGTGGCGGCAACGCAGCGCCGCCGAGCCGGGGAAGATGGTCCGCTACGAGGCGGGCCACGTCAGCCCGGACATGTCGTTCCTGGAGATGCTGGACGTCCTCAACGAGGAGCTCGTCGCCAAGGGCGAGGAGCCCATCGCGTTCGACCACGATTGCCGCGAGGGAATCTGCGGGATGTGCGGCTTCATGATCGACGGCGTGGCGCACGGCCCGCGGCGCGGCACGACGGTGTGCCAGCTGCATATGCGCGTCTTCAAGGACGGCGACGAGCTGTGGCTGGAGCCGTGGCGGTCGCGGGCCTTCCCGGTGCTGCGCGACCTGGTCGTGGACCGCACGGCGTTCGACCGCGTCGTAGCGGCGGGCGGGTTCATCTCGGTGTCGACCGGCAGCGCCCCGGAGGCCAACTCGGTGCCGGTGCCCAAGCGCGTGGCCGACGTGGCGATGGACGCGGCGGCGTGCATCGGCTGCGGAGCGTGCGTGGCGTCGTGCCCGAACGGGTCGGCGATGCTGTTCGTGTCGGCGTTCGCGGCGAAGCTGAACCTCATGCCGCAGGGGCAGCCGGAGCGCGACGAGCGCACGCTGGCGATGGTCGAGCGCATGGACGCGGAGGGCTTCGGGAGCTGCACGAACCACAACGAGTGCGAGGCGGTGTGCCCCAAGGAGATTGGCGTGGGGTTCATCGCGCAGCTCAACCGTGACTACCTGCGCGCGGCGGCGCGGCGCGCGCCGCCCGCGAAGGCCAAGGGCGGGGACTAGCTCACCTCGGCCGGGCGTCCCTGCTATCCTGCCCTGGCTGGAGGAGACATGGCCAGACAGGGATGGGCGCTGGCGGCGGCCGCGGGGCTGCTGGGCGCGGCGCTGGCGGGGTGTCCGCGCGGCGGCGATGGCGACGCCTGCCAGAACAACGGCGATTGCCGCCCGCCGCTGTACTGCGATCCGGCGGCGGGCGTGTGCCGCACGCCCGCGGGCCCGAGCGACGCGGGTCCGGAGGCGGGGACCGACTCGGGTGCCGACGCCGGGGCTGTCGCGACCGACGCGGGCGACGCGGGTGGCGGCGGCGCGACGGACGCGGGCGACGCGGGCGGCGGGGGAGACGGCGGGACAGCGTCGGTGCCGGGCGTTCCAGTGCCGCGGCGGCCGATGAACGCGAGCTACACTGGCGACCCGTTCGTGTCGGGGTCGCGGCGGCCGAGCTTCGTGTGGGAGGCGCCGACCGGCGGCAGCGGTGCGTACGCGTACGACCTGCAGTACGGGACCGACCCGACGTTCGTGGCGGGGACGACGACCGCTCCCGCGCTGGCGACGACGAGCTACGCGCCACCGGCGGATCTCTTCAACGGGCGCTGGTGGTGGCACGTGCGCGCGTGCGACGCGGCGGCGCCGGCGGTGTGCTCGGCGTACTCGCCGGCCTGGTACGTCAACGTCGGGCGGAGCGACCGTGACTTCAACGGCGACGGTTGCGGCGACGCCGTCGTGGGGGCGTGGGGGAACGATGCCGCCGCCGCCGGGGGCGGCAGCGTCTACGTGTACCTGGGTGAGCTCTTCGCGCCGTTCGACACGAACGCCGACTTCACGTTCAGCGGCGGCGACGCGGGCGGCGCGTTCGGCCACGCGGTGGGCGCGGCCGACGTGAACGGCGACGGCCTGGCCGACTTGCTGGTGGGCGCGCCGCACGACGGGGACCCGTCGGTGCCCGGGCAGGTGCTCCTCTATCTGGCGGGGCCGCTCGATCAGACGCCTGACGCGGTGCTGGTGGGAGAGGTCGCAGGCGATCGCTTCGGCGCGGCGGTCGGGTCGGCCGGCGACGTCGACGGCGACGGCTACGCCGAGGTCATCGTCGGGGCGCCGGGGAGCGACGCCGGCGGCGCCGGGGCGGGGGCCGGCCGGGTCTACGTGTACCGCGGCGGCCCGCCGCCGTTCGACACGACGCCCGACTGGATCCTGGGCGGCGCAGCGGCGGCCGATGCGTTCGGGACGGTGGCGGGCGGCGCGGGCGACGTGAACGGCGACGGCTTCGGCGACGTCCTGGTCGGGGCGCCGGGGTACGATTTCCTGAGCGCCGACGTGGGTGGGCTCTTCGTCTACTACGGCGGACCGGGTCCGACGTTCGATCCCATCGCCAACGGAACGATCGCCGGGGCGGGCGCGGGCGACGCGCTCGGCGGTGGCGGCGCGGGCGTGGGCGACGTGAACGGCGACGGCTACGCCGACGTGGTCGCGGGCGCGCCGCTCGATGACACGGTCGCGTCCAATGCCGGTGCCGCGTACGTCTTCCTGGGTGGGCCGGGCGCGGGGTTCGACGTCGTCGCCGACGCGACGCTGCTGGGCGAGGCGGGCGGCGACCACTTCGGGGCGTCGGCGGCGTGGGCGGGCGACGTCGACGCGGACGGCTACGACGACGTGCTCGTGGGGGCGCCCTACAACGACGCAGGCGGCGTCCATCCCGGGCGCGCCTACGTGTTCCGCGGGGGCTCGGGCGCAAGCTTCGACCCGGCGGCCGACGGCACGCTCACGGGCGTGGGGGCCGACGCCCTCTTCGGCGCCGCGGTGGCGTCCGCGGGCGATGTGGACGGGGACGGCGACGACGACCTGGTGGTGGGCGCGCCGGGAGCGCTGCTCTCCACCGGGGCCGCTTATCTGTACTTGGGGGCGCCGGGCGCCGCTTTCGACCCCGGCCTGGACGCGCCCCTGACGGCGCTGAGCGCCGCCGACTTGTTCGGCGGCGCAGTCTACTAGTGCGATCACCAGTCTAAAGTCACCAAAATTTAATAAGTTATGGACTTCATATTTCTTAATCATTCGTTTGGTTGACATCAATCGACTGATTGATTACTTTGCCCGTGATGGCAACAGCCCCGGCCGATCAGGGCACGCGTGAGCGGCTCGTCGAAGCGGCGAAGGAGCTCTTCAGCCGCGACGGGTACGCCGGGACCGGGACGCGCGCCATCGCCGCGCGCGCCGGCTGCAATCTTTCGCTCATCAAGCATTACTTCGGCTCGAAGGCGGGGCTTCTGCTGGCGGTCGTCGAAGAGAACCTCGCGGGCGTCCGTCAGGCGCTGCGTGGCATCGTGGCGGGCGCCGGCACGCCGGAGGAGAAACTCGGGCGCTTCATCGACCTCATGGTCGACAACTTCGACCAAAACCGCAAAGGCATGCGCGTGTTCCACCGTGAGATCGTCATGTCGGACACCGAGATCCTTCCCGACGTCCGTCCGATCGCCGGCGCCAACGTGGAGATGATGGGCGAGCTGATCCGCTCCGCCGTCGCCGCCCGCAGAGCTGCCCGGAGTGCCGCCGAAGGCGAAGCCGACGCCCACGCCGGTGCCGACGCCGAAGGCGAAGCCGACGCCGACGCCCACGCCGACGCCGAAGGCGAAGCCGACGCCGAGCTCGACCCCCGCTTCGCCGCCATGCTCCTCATGGGCATGATGCAGTTCTACTTCATCGCCTATCCAGTGACGTCGCGCGTGCTCGCGGAGCGTTCGCCCGAGCTCATTGCCGAGCTGAAGCGCCACATCAAGCGCATCTTCCTTCGCGGGGTGCGCGGTTGAAGCGCAACCGTTCCGCGTGCCGGCGCGCGCCCATCCTCGCCGTCGCGCCCGCGGCGCTGTTGGCGCTGGCGCTCGTCCCGCGCCCCGCGCGCGCGGAGGCCAGTGTCTCCGTCAACGGCTACGCGTCGGGCCGCCTCGAGTACACCGCGCCGCGCCTCGACGTGACGCTCGCTGCGTTCGCCGTCGCGCCGGAGTGGCGGTTCCTCCTCGAGGGCAACGTCCAGCTGCGCCTCAAGTACAGCGACCGCTACGATCTCTACGCCGACGCCTCCGCCTTCTACTCCAACTTCATCGGCGCGCTCGACTCGTCCAACGCCTCGCTGCGGCACAACACGTTCCTCGTCAACGAGCTCTACCAGAACTTCGGGTTTCACGAGCACCTCACCGGGCTCGCCGGCAAGAAGCGCGTCATCTGGGGGACCGGCTTCGCCTGGAACCCCGCCGACATCCTGAACGTCGCCAAGGATCCGACCGACCCGGCCTTGCAGCGCGTCGGCGCCTGGCTCGCCGAGCTGGAGGTGCCGTTCGCGCGCTGGACCGTCTCGGCCCTATTCGCGCCCGAAGTGCTGGCGACCGAGGCCGGACTCCCGCGCACCGTGATGTTCGACGCCGACGACCACGCGCACTACCTGCTCGGGGCGCGCGCCTACGCGCTGCTCTTGGACAGCGACGTCACGCTCATGTATTACTTCACGGACCGCTACGCCGACGCGCTGCGCCACCGCTCCCACTTCGGCGCCAGCTTCGCCCGTTACTTCTTCACCGACTACGAGCTGCATTTCGAGGGGCTCGCCCACCTGGGCAGCACGCGCGCCGTCGTGAACCCGGACTGCCTCGGCGACCCGGGAGTGGAGGGCGACGAAGCCCTGGCGCTGCTTGGCTGCGTGCTGCAGGATCCGCCGGCGGTGATGGCGCAGCCGGACCTCGACCAGAAGAAGCTCTTCGTGCGGTTCCTGGTGGGGACGCGCTACACGTTCAAGGATTCGAGCTTGCTGAGCGTCGAGTACTACTACAACGGCGAAGGGCTCACGCGCGCCGAGTTCGCGGACCGCACCGCGCTGTTCGACAACGCCGCGGCGCTGCTGGCGGCGGCGCCGCCCGGCGCCCCGCTAGGCGATCCGGCGGCGCTGCTCGGCGGGGGCGGCGGCGGCGAGGCCGGCACCCCGGCGCGCGTGCGCTTCGAGCCGGCGCGCCGTCACTACCTGTTCATCTCGTACATGAAGCCGCAGATCCGCGACGACTTCACCTGGATGGTCACGCTCATCGCCGGGCTGGAGGATCTGTCGGTCCTGGCGGCCTCGTCGCTGACGTGGAGCGCCAAGGAGTGGCTGCAATTCGTTGCGTTCGTCTCGGTCCCGCTGGGGACGAAGGACTCGGAGTTCGGCGCGCTGCCCCAATGGGCGCGCCTGTCGCTGGAAGCGAAGGTCTTCTACTAGAGAGGCGCCATGACAGAGCAACCGCATCGACCGACGGCCGAAGCCCCCGATTCGAAGGTCCCGATCCTCGAGCTGCGCAACATCGTGAAGGACTACCAGCTCGGCAACACGACGGTGAACGCGCTGCGCGGCGTGGACCTCGTGATCCAGCGCGGCGAGTTCACGGCGCTGATGGGCCCGTCGGGCTCGGGCAAGAGCACGCTGCTGAACATCATCGGCTGCCTCGACCGGCCGACGTCGGGCGAATTCCTGCTGCACGGCAACCACATCGGCAACAAGGATTTCGACGACCTGGCCGACGTCCGCAACCAGAAGATCGGCTTCATCTTCCAGTCGTTCAACCTCATCCCCGTGTTCAACGTCACCGAGAACGTCGAGTTCCCGTGCCTGATCTCGCGCCTGAAGCTGTCGCGCGCCGAGATCGCCAAGCGCGCGCGCGACGCGGCCGACGCGGTGGGGCTGACGCCGTTCCTGAAGCACCGTCCCGACGAGCTGAGCGGCGGGCAGCGCCAGCGCGTGGCCATCGCCCGCGCGCTCGTCACCCAGCCGGAGATGGTGCTGGCGGACGAGCCCACCGCCAACCTCGACTCGGGGACCTCCGAGCAGATCATCGACCTGATGCTGGAGCTGAACCGCACGCGCGGCGTGACGTTCCTGTTCTCCACGCACGACCACCGCGTCGTGCGCCACGCCCGGCGCGTCGTGCACATCGCCGACGGGCGGATCGTCGAGGGCGGCTCCGAGCTGGAAGGGCTGAGCGGCCCGCATCAGCTGAAAGTGGCGGCGTCATGATAAGCCTCTTCAAGATCGCCTGGCGCAACGTCAGCCGCAACACGCGGCGCACGCTCATCTCGGTGTTCGCCATCTTCATCGGGATCGGCGTCAACGTCACCATTCGCGGCTTCATGAACGGGCTGCAGGGCCAGCTGGTGCGCAACGTCGTCGGCGGGCGCATGGGTGCGCTGCAGATCCACCACGAAGGGTACGTCGCTTCGATCGAGGGCGTGCCGCTCAACCTCGACATGCCGTTCGACGCGGCGTTGCTGGCCAAGCTGGCCGCCCTGCCGGGCGTCACCGGCGCCGCGCCGCGCATCACGTTCCCGGTGATCGTGAGCAAGGGCGACGAGACGGTGTTCGCGCTGGGGTCGGCCATCGACCCGGCCGCCGAGTACAAGATCTGCCCGACGGAGGCGGAGGTGGTGAGCGTCGGCGCGCCGCTGGGCGGCGGACCAGGCATGTTGATGTCGACGCAGCTGGCCTCCGCGCTGAAGGCGAACGTCGGAGACATGATCACGCTGCTCGGCAACGACAAGGACGGGCTGCTGAACGGCATCGAGCTGAAGCTGGCCGGCACCTACACGAGCCGGGTGCCGGGGCTGGAGAAGACCATCATCGCCACGCTGCCCGAGGTGCAGGGGCTCCTGCGCATGGAGGGACGCATCACCGAGATCGCGCTGGGCATGGCGAATCCGCGCGCCGTCGACGCGCTCGTGCCGTCGGTGGTGGCGGCCCTGCCGCCCGGGCACGAGGTGCACACCTGGCAACAGCTCGCCAAGAGCATCACCGACATCATGAAGTTCCAGAACACGTTCCTGGGCGTGGCGTCGGCGGTGTTCCTGCTGGTGGCGCTGACGCTCATCGTCAACACGATGCTGATGGCGGTGCTGGAGCGCGTCCGCGAGATCGGCACGATGATGGCGGTCGGCGTGCGGCGCCGGCAGGTGCTGGGGCTGTTCCTGATGGAGTCGGGCCTGCTCGGGCTCATCGGCGGCATCGTGGGTGCGCTGGCCGGATGGGGCGTCGTCACTTGGATGGGCTGGCGCGGCATCGAGCTGTCGATGCCGGGCGTGAAGGCGACGAACATCCTGCGCCCGGAGATCGGCCTGAGCTACCTGGCGTTGATGGTGGCGGTGACGATCGCGGGCGCCGTGGTGGCGGCGGTCTACCCGGCCTGGAACGCCTCGCGGCTGCGCCCGGTCGAGGCGCTGCAGTCGGTCTAGGTTCAGGTCGAGCTCGGCGAGCAAGGAGAAGGCGTATGTTCACGGTCACGGCACTCGCGCTGCGAAACCTCTGGCGGCACCGGCGGCGCACGCTCATCACGATGAGCACGCTCGTCATCGGGGTGGCGGTGGTCGTCTTCCTGAGCGGCTTCCGCAACGCTTTCATCCAGCTCATCCTCGACGACGCCATCAAGTCGCAGGCGGGCGCGTTCCAGGTGCACCGAGCCGGCTACATGGACGCCACGTACGGGACGCCGCTCGACTTGAACGTCACGGCGGACGGCACGCTGGAGAAGACGTTGCGGGCGGTGCCGGGCGTGACGGGCGTCACGCCGCGCATCCGCTTCGGCGGGCTGGTGTCGAGCGGCGGCAAGAGCAGCATGTTCAGCGGCGTCGCCGTCCACCCGGTGACCGAGTACGAGGTTTGCCCGCTGTTCCGCTTTCGCGCGGTCGACGGTGACGGCAACACCTCGACGCCGCTGGGGCCGGAGAAGGACGACGGCCTGCTCATCGGGCGGGAGCTGGCCGACGGGCTGCACGTGAAAGTGGGCGATAGCGTGACACTGCTGGTGCAGACGCTGGCGGGCGGCATGAACGCGCTGGACGCGACCATCATCGCCTACACGCTGCCGACCGACCCCTTCAGCGCCAAGCGCGGCCTGTGGGTGACGCTGCCGTTCGCGCAGCGGCTGCTGGGAATGGAAGGCAAGGCGACGGAGATGGTGGTGGCGACGGCGAGCGCCGGCGTGATCGACGAAACGGCCGCGGCGGCGCGCATGGCGCTGGGGCCGACGTACGAGGTGCACACGTGGGAGGCAATCGTCCCGTTCGTCAAGGACGCCATCGAGCGGCTGGCGTACGTGCTGGGCATCGTGAGCACGGTGCTGCTGCTCATCGTCATCACCGGCGTGATGAACACCGTGCTGATGTCGGTGTACGAGCGTGTGCGCGAGGTGGGAACGATGATGGCGCTGGGCATGCGGCGGCGTTCGATCCTGGCGCTGTTCGTGCTGGAGGCGCTGGGCATGTGCCTGATGGGCGCGCTGGCGGGGCTGGGGCTGGGTGAGGCGGTGGTGAAGTATCTCGATTGGCGGGGCATCCCGATCAGCCCGCCGGGCGGGGGCATGACGGCGCTGCTGCACCCGTGGGTCACCCCGGGGTTCATGGCGGGGGCGCTGGCGGTGGCGTTCCTGGGGACGGTGGTGGCGGCGATCTACCCGGCGTACAAGGCGTCGCGGTTGCGCCCCGTGGAGGCGCTGCGGGCGCTGTGAATCGGGCGGCGGCGCGGGCGGTCTACGTAGAGCGGCAAGAAAGGACGGCACGATGAAGCGATACGCGAGTGTGATGGTGCTGGCGCTGGGGGCGGCGCTGGCGATGGTGCCGGGGACGGCGCGCGCCGACGAGGCGCTCGACATCCTCAAGAAGTTCGACACGGTGATGGCGCCGGTGTATTTCGAGGCGGCGTTCTCGATGACGGCGCACCGTGAGGACGGGACGACGCGCACCTACGACATGCGCGCGTGGAAGAGCGCCGACGACAAGTTCCGCGCGTTCTTCGAAGGCCCGGCGGCGGTGAAGGGGCAGGAGATCTTGCGCGTGGGCGACAACCTGTGGGTCTACATGCCGACGCTCAAGAAGGCGGTGCGGCTGGCGTCGCGCGACAGCTTCATGGGCGGCGACTTCAACAACGCCGACGTGCTGCGCGTGAACTACGCGGTGGACTACACGGGGAAGGTTCTGGAGAAGACGGCGGCGGCGACGGTGCTGGACCTCAAGGCCAGGGGGCCGGACGTGGCGTACGACCACGTGAAGATGTGGGTGAGCCCGGCCGACGGCATGCCGCAGAAGGCTGAGTTCTACACGACGAGCGGCAAGATGATCCGCGCCGCGGAGTACCTGGACGTGAAGGAGTGGACCGACGGCCACAAGCGGCCGGCGCGCATCAAGATGCTGAACATGCTGGTGCCGGCGCGCTGGAGCGAAATGGTGACGAAGGACTTCAAGATCGTGCCGTCCATTCCCGACACGAAGTTCGCGCTGACGGCGCTGGGGAAGTGACGCGGCGGCGGCGGCGCGGCGCGGCGCGGCACGCCGCTCGCCTTCGATCGCGCCGCACAGCGCGACGAACTGCCGCTGCGGCGGCGCGCGGGCGGGGGTCGCCGTAGTAGAATCTCGTCATGGAGCTGAAGCTCGACAAGGCGCTGCTCGAAGCCGTGGAAGAGCAGATCGACGTGCACTTCGGCGGCAACCAGGAGAACTGGGAAGGCATTGTGCGCGCGGTAGCGGCGTGCTTCCCCGCGGGGGTTCGGCGGCGGATCGAGCGCGCCGAGGGATGCACGTTCTCCGAATGGCTCGACGAGACGCTGTACAAGTGGGACGGGCGTAGCCTGTCGACGCTGCTGCCGCTGCTGCAGAAGCGCACCGAGAAGATCGCCTAAAGGGGCCGCCTCCGGCCGTTGTATGATGCCCGGGCGGAACCGGGCGCCTCCGGCGGAATCCTACTCCGAGTGGAAGCAGGCCCGCGTCCGTCAGCCCCTTCTTCCATGTCCGATACCGACGAGCGCCTCGTCAGCCGGCTCCGGGCGCGGGACACGCAGGCGTTCCGCGAGGTGGTCCTGCGCTACCAGCAGAAGGTGTTGAACCTCGTCTACCGGCTGCTCGGCAACCGCGAAGAAGCACGCGACATCGCTCAGGAAGTCTTCGTGACGGTGTTCAAGTCGATCGACTCGTTTCGCGGCGAGTCGAAGTTCTCGACGTGGCTCTACCGCATCGCGGCGAACCACTGCAAGAACCGCATCAAGTACCTGTCGCGGCGGGACTTTCACCGGGCGACGCCGCTCGACGACGAGGCGGACCGCCTGAGCGGCGAGTCGGGCGACGGGCCGGCGCTGTTCCTGCAGGCGACGGTGGAGCGGCCCGACAAGATGTACGAGGGGATGCAGATCCAGGGGGCGCTGCGGCGGGCGCTGGGGGAGCTGGACGAGGAGCACCGCACGCTGGTGATCCTGCGCGACGTTGAGAACCTGAGCTATCAAGAGATATGTGAAATAACGAAGCTCCCGGAGGGGACGGTGAAGAGCCGTCTCCACCGGGCGCGGTTGGCGCTGAAGGAAAAAATCGACAAGTATACGAAGTGAGAGGCGCACGGCGATGAGCACGGCGATGCTGCACGAGGAGGCGAAGGAGCTGCTTTCCGCCTATCTGGACGGAGAGCTGGAGCAGGAGCGGCGGGCGGCGCTGGAAGCGCACCTGGGCGAGGACCCGGAGTGCGCGGGCGAGCTGGAGCGACTGCGCGCGCTGGTCGGGGCGCTGCGCGGACTGGCGGTGGAGCGCCCCGCGGCGGCGCCGGCGCCCGAGGAGTTCCTAGGCGGAGTGCAGGCGAAGATCCGGCGCCGTACGCACGGGCGGTTCTTCTCCGACAAGAGGCTGCGGGTGCCGTGGGAGGTGGTCCTGGTCGTGGTCGGCGTGGTGCTGGCGGGAATGTACGTCCTGCTGCAACCAGGCTACTTGCTGCCGGAGCATAAGGGGCCGCTGTCGGCGGTCCCCGGCGGGAGCGCAACGGGGGGAGGCAAGGCCGGGCCGGGGGGCGGCGGGACCACCATTCCTGCGCCGGGGGCGATGCCGTCGCCGCCTGAGGGGAGCCTGGATCGTGCCGCCGGCAGTCCGGCGGCGCCCGGGTCGCGCGCGCTGGCGCCGGTGCCGGGAGTGGCGCCCGCCTCCTCGACCGTCCTGGTCGGCCCCGCCGGGCCCGTGGCGGTTCACATCGACAGCTACACGGACCGCACGTACACGATCCGCATCGACGTTCCCGACGCCGACGTGGAGACGACCCGTGGCGCCGTGATCGCGCAGCTGCGCGCGGCGGGCGACACGCGCCTGACCGTCGCCGACGCCGCCGGCAAGGCGCCCCTGCCGTTCGCCGTGCCGGCGGAGCGTTTCAAGGCGCTCGCCGACCAGCTCGCCCGCACCTACAAGGTCAGCATCGACTCCACGCCCGTGACCTCCGCCTCCCGCCCCGCGGCCACGACCGGCACTATCCTCGTCGAATAGCCGCCCCGCGCGAAATAGTTCAAACCGGGCGCTGCGGTCAGGCGTCATGAACGTGCAAGAGACAGCGCCCACCGGCGGGCGCTGTCGAGTGTCGCGGCGGGGGCCCCGGGTATAACGCGGCGGCCGGTCGTAGGGACCCGGGGTCCCCGTCGTTTTTTCTGAAGCCCCGTGCGCGTCGGCGAGTACGCCGTGGGTGATCGAGCCCGGTTTTTCCGCTACGCGGAGCGGGTGACGGCGTCGGCGATGTAGTCGCCCATGGCGCACGTGCCTAGCTCGCCTCCTAGATCCTTCGGAACCTCGTGCTCGGCCAGGGCGCGGCTGACGGCGGCTTCGATGGCGGCGCCGGCGCGGGCCTGGCCCACGTGATCGAGCAGCATCGCCGCCGTCAGGATGGCCGCCAGCGGGTTGGCGACGTCCTTGCCGGCGTACTTCGGCGCCGAGCCGTGCACGGGCTCGAACATCGACACGCGCCCTGGATGGATGTTCCCGGACGCCGCCATCCCCAGCCCGCCCTGCAGCGCGGCGCCCAGGTCGGTGAGGATGTCGCCGAACATGTTGCAGGTGACCACCACGTCGTAGTTCTGCGGCTTGCGGATGAGCTGCATGGCGAGCGCGTCGACGTAGAGGTGCTCCTGCTCGAGGTCCTGGTACTCGCTGCCGACCTCGGCGAAGGCGCGCTGCCAGAGGTCGTGCGCGAAGCGCAGCGCGTTGGACTTGTCCGCCATGGTCACCTTGCGCCGCCCGTGTGTGCGCGCGTACTCGAACGCAGCGCGCAGGATGCGCTCCACGCCGTGGCGCGTGTTGACGTCCTCGTTGATGGCCACCTCGTGCGGCGTCCCTTTCTTGAAGATGCCGCCCATGTTCACGTAGAGCCCCTCGGTGTTCTCGCGGAAGAAGACGAGGTCGACGTCCTCGGGACGGCGATCGCGCAGTGGCATCAGCGACGCGTGCAGGCACTTCACAGGGCGCAAGTTGATGTAGAGGTCCAGCCCGAAGCGCAGCCCGAAGAGGATCTCGCGCGCGTGCGTCATGTCGGGGATGCGCGGGTCGCCGACTGCGCCGAGGAACACCGCGTCCGAGCCGGTGCGGATGCGCTCCAGCGCGCTGGCCGGAAACGCCTCGCCGGTGCGCAAGAAGCGGTCGGCGTTGTAGTCGAGCTGCTCCAGCTCCAGCGGGAAGGCGAAGGCGGCGGCCGCCGCGCGCAAGACCTTGACCGCCTCCGCGGTGACGTCGACGCCGATGCCGTCCCCCGGAATGACGGTCACGTGGGCCATGGACCGCGAGTACCACCGGCCGTGCGCGGCGATCAAGCGCGCGCCGGCGCTTGACACTCCGCGCGGGCGCTCCCTATCGTGACGTCCCCTTCACGAGGAGCTCGCATGGCCGACGTCCGCTGCGATCACACGTTCGACTGCACGCCCGAAGTCTTCTGGGAGATCTTCTTCGACGACACGATCATGGACGGCATCATGGCGAAGGTGGGGGTGAAGGAGCGCAAGCTGCTGCAGGACGAGACGCGCGGCGACGTGCGCCACCGCCGCATGCGCGAGAAGCCGGAGCGCGACGTGCCGGCTCCCATCAAGAAGGTGACGGGCGGAGACCTGACGTACACCGAGATCCAGCGCTTCTACGCCAAGGACAGCAAGCTGGACTTCGACATCGAGCCGGCCGTGATGAAGGAGAAGACGAAGATCGCCGGGACGATGCGCGTGGTGGCCGAGGGCGCGGGGCGCTGCCGGCGCATCATGAACGCCACGGTGAAGGTAGACATCATGCTGGTGGGCGGGATGATCGCCGACTTCATCGGCGCGCAGATCAAGGACGGCTACGACAAGTCGGTTCCGCCGATGCGGGAGGCGATCAAGGCCCACCTCGCCCGCAAGCAGCCGCAGCAGCCGTAGTACGACGGCGCGACGCGCCCGGCGCTATGCCGTCTTAAGACGGCCGAACCAGCGCCCGGTGCGTCGCAGCAGCAAGTCGAACGGGACCAACAGCAGCGCCGCCAGCAGCAGCCACGGCCAAAGGTCGGTCACGCGCTTCTTGGGCTCGTCCGGATGCTTCACCACCGTCTCGGCCTTGGCCGGGAACTCCCCGCCGGTGACGCCCGCGGCGTGCAACAGGATGCCGCTTGCGGAGGCGCGGTGGCTGTACTCCTCGGAGTAGGCGACCGTGGCCGCGGCGTAGGCCGCCGGCCCGGAGGTGTCGGCGGTGCCCGGCGCCGCGACGCCCGGCACGGCGCTGCCCGGTGCCCCTGTTCCGGGCGCGCCCGTGCCGCCAGGGGGGCCCTTCGCGCCCTTGTCCTTACCCGTGCTCTCGCCCTTCTTGAGCGCGCGGATCTCGGCCAGGTAGTACCCCACGCCCTCGGCGCTCACTTCGCCCTCGTACTTCCCGGGCGCCACCGGTCGCAGCGTCACCTCGACCTTCGCGGCGTCCTCCGGACGCTCGCCGGGTTTCACCTTGCGTACGATCGCCTTGATACCTTCGGCCCCGGAGAACGGCCCGCCGCCGCGCGCGACGTCGAGCGTCACCTTGGCCTTGCCCTTCTCCACCACGACGTCCGCGGAGGCGAACAGCTTGCTACCCTTCTTCGCCGCCGTGCGCGCCACCTGCGCCCAGAGCTGCCGGAAGCCGTCCCACGCCAGCCAGTTCGCGCCCCAGCGGTCGGAGGCGTCGCTGGTGAAGGCCACCACCGTCCCCAGGCCGTAACGCCACGACGCCAGCACCGGCTCGTCGTCGGGCGTCGTCAGCGCCAGGTCGGCCGTCGGGCGGATCTTCGTGGCCACGTATCCGCGCAGCTTCGGGGCCTTGCCGAAGTCGATGCCCTTGGTGATGGCCGTGTCCTTCACCAGCTTGACGGCGATCTCCTTGTCCTTGATCTCGCTCGACGCCACGCGCTTCGTCTCGTCGACGAAGATCTTCGGCAGGTCGCGCGCGTTGTTCGTCAGATAGGCCTTGCCGTGGCCCGCCCTGGCCAGGTCGTACAGCGCGTGCACGTCCGAGTCCTTCGCCACGCCCAGGCCGACGACGCTGGTGGCGATGCCGCTGGCGTACATCGACGCCGCCAGCCCGTAGGCCGTCGGCACGCCCGCCGGGCACGACGTCATGCCCCCCGGTGGGTAGTCCATGCCCTTGCACATCTCCTCGGCGTCGGTCGCGTCGGAGAAGACGATGACGTGCTTGATGCGCGCGTCAATCTTCATCAGCTCGTTGCGCGCGCGCTCCAGCGCGCTGTAGATGTAGATGCCGCTCCCGGCCGCGGTGATCTTCATGATCATCGGCTCCAGCGCCGGCTGCGGGTGCTGTAGCGGCACGACCAAGTACGGGTGCGTGTCCACCGCCAGCACGCCGAAGTAGTCGTCGGGCTTCAGCGCCTTCATCGCCGCCACCGCGCCGGAGTCGGCCAGCCAAATGCGCGTCTTGGTCCCCACCAGCACGTTCATCGAGCCGGAGATGTCGAGCACCACCATCACCGCCACGCCGACGTCCTCGATCTTCTTTTCCTTCTCCAGCTTCACCGGCAGGATCTTCTCGATCTCCGTGTCCTCGTAGCCGCCGGGGCCGAAGCTCCCTTCGCCGCCGAGCATCACCAGCCCGCCGCCGCCGTCGCGCACGTAGGTGGCGATCTTCTCCAGGTCGTCGTCGCCCAGCACCGTGCCGGCCTTCGTCTTGGCCGGCATGTCGTTCATGAAGACGATGTCGTAGTCGCCGAGCTTGTCCAGCTTGCTGCGGAAAGGCGCCGCCCCGGTGGCGTCGTCGAGCCCGACCACGTCCACCGCCACCTCCGCCGACTCCAGCGCCGTCTTGAGAAACTTCTCCGAGCCCGCCTTGCCGGTGGCGATGAGCGCACGCGGCGGCCCACCCACGCGCACCGCCGCCAGCCCGCGGTTGTTGCGCACGTCGGTGTCGCCCTCCTCGGGCACGAACGTCGCCTCGTAGATGTCGGTCCCTTCTTCGGCGTCGGTGGCGAGCTTGTACTCGAAGTCGATGGGCGGGCTGACGCCCGGCTCCAGGTCCACCGCCTTCTCGGCGATCTTCTCGCCGTTTCGGTAGATCTCCACCTTGCCCTTGGCTTTGCCCACCGAGTGCAGGCGCAGCTCGCCCTTCACCGTCTCGCCGGGGTCGGCTTGGTCGGTAGACATCGTCAACGCCAGCGCCTCGACTTCGGCCTTCAGGCTAGCGTCGGGCGGCGCCGCGGCGTGGAGCTCCACGCCCGCGATCTGCGCGGCGGTGGCTGCCTCGGCGAGGTCGCCGCGGTCCTCGTTGCCGTCCGACAACAGCACGAGCCGCGTGGTGATGCCGCTCGGCGACGCCGCCAGCGCCAGGCGCACTGCGCCCGCCAGGTCCGAGTGGTCGCGCCCCACGGTGTCGCTGCGCTCGCCGGCCGCGTCGCCCAGCGCCTCGGCGCGCCCGGCCGTGTCGACACCCATCTTGTCCACCGGCACGGCGATGGTCGCATGCTCGCCGAAGACCACCACGCCCGCCATGTCGTTGGGCATCAGCCCCGCGGCGGCGTCGCCGACGTACTTGCCGGCCCACTTCAGCTCTTTGTCGTCGATGGAATCGGAGTGGTCGACGACGAAGACGAGCGCCACGCGGTCGCGCCGCAGCTCCATGCGCGGCTCCGCCGCCGCCAGCGCCACCAGCACGATGATGAAGATGCGGAAGGCTGCGGTCAGCACGCGCCGCCCGCGCGAGTGGTCGGTTCGCCCGCCACCGATGGACAGGGCTGCTGCCAGCGGCACGAGCAGCAGCAGCCACAGCGCCCAGGGCCGAGCGAACACCAGCGTCGTGTCGAGCAGGTGGGTGAAGTCGAGTTCCATCAGTACACCCATCGCCGGCTGTAGAGGACCCACTCCAGCGCGATGAAGGCGAGCGCGATAATGGCGAGGTACCGCCACAGCGGACGCGAGGCGAGCCAGCTCCAGAGGTCCGACGCCACGACGGCGGTGGGCGGGCGTTCGTCCTCGATGCCCAGCTCGTTGACGGGCGAGATGTCCGACTCACGTGCGTCCGTGAGGTTGGCGGCGAAGCGGCGCGCGAACGGCGCCGCACCCTTGGCGAGCGCCCCGGCGGTGCCCGTGGCGTCGGCCGCCGCCGCCGCCGCCGCCGCCTTCTCGTCGCGCTCTTCCGTGACGATGTAGATGCCGGCGTGATCCGTGTGCGCGTAGGACACCGACGTCTGTCCCGGTCGCACTTCGACGCTGTCCTCCTCGCCGTTGGGCAGCACCACCAAGAGGCGCTTGGTGTCCTTGGAGACGGGGATGCGTGCCACGTCCCCGGTGTGCAGCGTGGGCGGGGTCTCCTCCTCGCGCGGCTCGCCCAGCCAGGTGACCAGGTTGGAAACCAGGTTCGGGTAGGCCACCCGGAGGGGCAGGTCGCTGTCCGACTCGGTGAACGCCAGGTACGCGTCGCGGCGATCCTTGCGCTCCCAGGCGATGAGCATCGGGCCGCCGGTGCCGTCCACGACCACCGTCGAGCCTTCCGGCGCCGTCACCGGACGGCTGGCCGCAAAGGCGGCGTCGTGCAGCTCCACGTGCCGCAAGAGCGGGTGCTCGTCGTCGAGGTAGCGTACGGTCACCAGGTCCAGCTTCTTCGGCTCCGCGGCGAAGGGGATCTTCGAGCCCACCGACCCGACGTACAGCGCGTTCGCCACCGGCGCCTTCGCCGGCGCGACCTCGTTGAAGATGACGCAGTCCATGCCCGCGGAGCTGGTGAAGTCGGCGGGCGCCACGATGTAGGCTTCGAAGCTGGGGTTCTCGCTCAGCGCCTTCGACAGGAAGAAATGGTTCCCGGCACTGACCAGCAGCACCTTCACCGGGTCGCGCTCCGCCAGCAGCGTGTAGGCGTAGTTGTCCGCGGGCAGGCCGTCGCCCGCCGCCGCGGCGCTCTTGACGGAGATGGCCACGCCGATGGCGCCGCCGCGCGGCATCGTGCGGTTGAAGACCTTGTCCTCGTCGGCGTGCGCCGCCACCTCCACGCCGACGGTGTCGAGCAGCACGCCGTCCAGATATACCTGTAATTCGAGCGCCGCTTCCTTGTCGGTCGTGTTCTTGAGCCCCACCAACATCTCCACTTCGCTGTCCGAGGCGGGGAGCCGGCGCACCGCGAACGCCGTGACGCCGACGTTGCGGTCCTCGATGCCGATGCGGTGATAGTAGAGCGTCGGGGCGTCGTCCCGCCGCGCCGCGCCCGCCGGCACGCCGCCGCCGTCGGAGAAGACCGCCACCTCGGCGGGGGCGTTGGCCAGCGCCAGGTCGTCCGCCAAATCCACCGCCGCCATCAGGTCGCCGCCCGTGTCCGTCCCCTCGATGGCGTCCACCGCGGCGCGCACGCTGGCGCGGTCGTCCGTCACCGGCATCACCACCTCGGGGCGGACGCCGGCGGCGATGACGGCCACCTTGGTGCCGGGCGTCAGCGCGTCGACCTTCGCCTTGATGCGCTCCTTGGCGATGTCGAGCCGCGTCTCTCCCTTGTCCTCGTCCTCCACCGTGCGCATCGAGGCCGAGGTGTCGATGATGATGACCGACAGCCGCGGCTGCCCGCCCTTCTCGCTCGGCAGCACGAACGGCTGCGTCAGGGCGAACACCCCCGCGGCGATGAACAGCAGATGCAGCAGCAGCGACAGCAGCGAGCGCAGCCGCCGCCACCAGGCGCTCTCGCGCTTCTGCTCCAGCACGCGCCGCCAGAACAGCGTCGACGGCACCACCACTTCGCGCCGGCGCACCTTGAGGAGGAACAGCAGCAGGACCGGCAGCCCCACCATCGCCAGCCACAGCGCGCTCGGGTTCAGTAGATTGAGCATGGCTAGAGCACGAACCCCCCGCGCCGCAGCATGCGCAGGATGAGGTCCTCGAACGGCACGTCCGTCAGGGCGCGGATGTAGCCCACGCCCTTCTCGCTGCAGCGGTGCTCGATGTCGCGGCAGAACGACCCGAACTCCTCTTCGTACTTCTTGAGGATCTCCGGCCCGACGAACACCTGCCGCTTCTCCAGCGTCTCCGAATCGATGACCTCGACGTGGCCCTCCAGGTCGGGCTTCGCCTCGCGCGGGTCCACCACGTGCACGAGGTGCGTCTCGAAGCGCGCCGTGCGCAGCGCGCGCAGCCCGTCCTCCACCCCCTTCTCGTCGAGGAAGTCGCTCACCACGACGGCGATGCCCTTGCGCATCTTCATGCGGGCCCAATCGTCGAGCGTGCCGCCGAGGTCCGTCTTGCCGAACGACTCCGCGCGCTCCAGGAAGTCGAACACGCTGAAGATCTGCCGCTTGCCCTGCAGGGGCTCGCTCTTCTCCATCACCCCTTCATTGAAGGTGGAGAGCACCACGCGGTCCTGCGACGAGAGCGCAATGTAGGCGATGGCGGCGGCGACGCGCTTGGCGTAGTCGATCTTGGCGACGGGCCCGCCCCACGCCATCGACCGGCTGGTGTCGACGAGCAGGTAGACGAACAGCTCGGCCTCCTCCTCGTACATCTTCAAGAGCAGCTTCTCCAGCCGCCCGTAGATGTTCCAGTCGATGTGTCGCAGGTCGTCGCCTTGCGAATAGTCGCGGTAGTCGGCGAACTCCACGGACGTGCCGCGCCGCGTGCTGCGGCGCTCGCCCTTCTGCATGCCGCTGAAGAGCCTCTTGGCGACGATGGCGAGGTACTCCAGCTTCTTCAGGAAGTCGGTCCCGAAGACGTCGCTGACCTTGGCGTCCGCGGCGGGGGCGGTGGGGTGCTGTTGCATGGCGGCCGGTTCTTCGCCTTCGTCCTGTGTTCGTCTCTCGGGCGGGCGCTCGCGCGCGCGCCCCCGCTACGCCCGCGCCTCGGCCGCGGTGGCGGCGGCGGCGGCCTTCTTGGGGCCGTCGTCGGTCTCGGGCACATGCCCCAGGATCGCCTTGACGATGGCGTCGGCCACGATGCCCTCCGCCTCGCCCTCGAAGTTCATGATCATGCGGTGGCGCAGCACCGCGGTGGCCACCGCGCGCACGTCCTCACAGCTCACCGCGAAGCGTCCGTCGAGCAGGGCACGGATCTTCCCGGTGGTGATGAGCGCCTGCACGCCGCGGGGGCTAGCCCCGTAGCGCACGTACTTGTCGACCATCTCGGGCGAGTACCCGGAGCGCGGGTGCGTCGCCAGGATGAGGCGCGCGGCGTAGCGCTCCACGACCGGCGCCACCGGGACGCTGCGCGCGACGTTCTGCATGCCGACCAGCGTCTCGCCGCTGACGACCGACGTGGCCTGCGTCATCGCCACGCCCGTCGTCTCGTCGGCGATGCGCGTCAGCTCGTCGAGCGACGGGAACGGGACGTCGATCTTGAAGAGGAAGCGATCGAGCTGCGCTTCGGGCAGCGGATAGGTCCCCTCCATCTCCAGTGGGTTCTGCGTGGCCAGCACGAAGAACGGCTCCGGCAGCTTGCGGATGGCGCCGCCGGCGGTGACCTGGTGCTCCTGCATCGCCTCGAGCATGGCGCTCTGGGTCTTGGGCGTGGCGCGGTTGATCTCGTCCGCCAGGATGACGTTGGCGAAGATCGGCCCCTGCTGGAACTGGAAGACGCGCCCGCCGCCCTCCTTCTCGACCACCATGTTCGTGCCGATGATGTCGGCGGGCATGAGGTCGGGGGTGAACTGGATGCGCGAGAAGGGCGCGTCGATGACCTGCGAGAGCGTGCGGACCAGCAGCGTCTTGCCGAGGCCGGGCACGCCTTCCAGGAGCAGGTTGCCGCGGGCCAATAGGCCGATCACCACGGACTCGATCACCGGGCGCTGGCCGATGATGACCTTGCCGATCTCGTCCTGCATTGCCAGCGCCTGGGTGCGGAACTGCTCGTACTGCGCCTTGAGGCTCGCGTCGATGGGGTTCTGCGCCATGGTGTCTCGTCTTTCGGTTGTGCGGGCCGTTGTGCGGGCTCGTTCGGCCGCGCCGGGGCGCGGCGGCGCGCTCATTCAGGCGGACGGATCGCCTCGAAGTAGCGCTTGATGTATTCCTTGCGCGTCAGCGGGATCTTCTCGTCGTACAGCGCCTCTTCCGCAACGCTCTTGTAGCCCATGTAGGCGCTTTTGTAATCGGTGGCGGACTTCGCGCCGACCGAGCCGCCCATCGCCTTGATGGCCTCGATCACCTTCTTGCCGACGGCGTCCATCTTGCCGCCGCCCGAGAAGACGGTGTCCTTGGCCGAGGCGCCCGCCTTGTCGGGGATCGACTTGTCGTGATCGAAGATGCCGCCCGGGTGCGTGTCACCGTGCACGTCGGGGACGTCGGTCGGTCCGTGCAGCGTCGGCGGCTTGCCGGCGCCGTCGGGGCCGGTGGCCGTGGCCGTGCCCGGATCCGAGCCCTTGCCGTCGCCGCCGCCGGTCTTGCCGGGGCCCGTGCCGTCCTTGCCCGTGCCCATGCCGTCCTTGCCGCCGGCGCCGTCGTGGCCGCCGGTGCCGTCCTTGCCGCCCATGCCGTCCTTGCCGCCGGCGCCGTCGGACGGGTCGCCGCCGGGCGTGCCGCCCTTGAGGGGCTTCATGCCGGTCATGCCGCCCGAGCCGCCCTTGCCGTCCTTGCCGCCCAGGCCGTCCTTGCCACCCATGCCCTCGATGCCGCCTTCGCCGTCCTTGCCGCCTTTGCCGCCCTTGCCGCCGGTGCCGTCTTTGCCGCCCATGCCGTCTTTGCCGCCCATGCCGTCTTTGCCGCCCATGCCGTCTTTGCCGCCCATG
>DASYRF010000203.1:0-20168 GCA_036004705.1 Myxococcota bacterium | reverse complement strand
GGCGTCGGCGTCGGCGTCGGCGGCGGAGTCGGCGTCGTCAGGCGGCGGCGGGGCGGCGGGGGAGCGCGACGCGGTCGTCGAAGGCGGAGCGGAAGATGTCGATCCACAGGGCGCAGGCGCGCTCGGCGCCGGCGAGGACGGCACCGGCGTCGGCGGCGAGGTACTTCTCGCCGAGCGCGAGCGCCTCGCGGCCGTGGTGCTCGTCGGCCTCCACGTGGACGTTCAGCCAGCGGCACTGCGTCTTCGCCAGGCCGAGCCGCCGCACGAACGCGGCTACGTCGGCGCCGACGTGGCCGGCGATGTTCTCGAACACCACCAGCGCGCCCACGTAGGCGAGGTAGTCCTCGGGGCGGATCGACTCCCAGTAGGCGTCGAAGGCGGCGACCGGCGCGGGCGTCGCCGGGTCGAGGCCGAACCCGAGCGCGCCGAGGTCCGCCTCGGCGAGCAGGTAGTGGCCCCGCTCCTCGCGGTGCATGTGCGCGAAGAAGGCTCGCAGGTCAGCGGCGGCACCCGGGCAGTCGCGCTCCGCCTTCAGCGCCTTCTCCCCGCTATGGCGCGTGTAGTGGTACATCGCGTTGAGGAAGCTGAGGTAGCCGTCCCGATCCGCGCCGGCCAGGCGCGGGCGCACGCAATCGGCTGCTTGCTTCGTCAGTGCCCGGAGCCGCTCGCTGGCCGTCTCGCGGGAAGTCGTCGTCGTGCTCATGGGTGTCTGTTTCTCCAAGAGGGTCGCTTGGGGGGCCCTTCGGCCGCGGCGCCGGACGCTTGAGGGAGAATTCGCGGGGCGGCGCGACCGACTGCGTGTCGCGCACGACCCGGGGGGCGTCACGGACCCGCGCGCGCGAGGGGAGTCGCGGCCCCGGCCCGGCGCCGGGCGCGAAAAAAGCCAGGGAAAACGGCGGGGGCGGGGCGACCATCGGCATCGCGGGCCGTGGCACGGTCCGTGAAGACCTGACCGGCACCATGAAAGACTCTGTCGCGAAGCTCGCACGTGCGTGCGAGGAGCTGGCGCCCGCCGTCCTGACGATCGAAGGCGAGGAGCTTCGCCGCGCTACACAGCTCGACGCGCTGCGCGGGGACGACGGCGGCTGGCGCGTGCGCCTCGGCCCGTTTCCTGGCGATGCGCCGCGCGCCGCGCGTGCCACCATAGACTTCGCGGTCGACGGCCAGGACCTCTTCGTGTCCGGCGGACCGCTGCAGCCGGGGCCCCACGGCACGGCGTGGCTGGCGATCCGTGAAGCACCGCGCGCCCGCCCGGCGCGCGCCTTCCGCGTGGTGCCGTCGAACGAGACGGTCGTCGCCGTGTACGTGGCCGAGCAGCTCGGGCTCGGCCGCAGCTGCCAGCCGGTGGTGGACATCGGCCTGCGCGGGCTGCGGCTGGTGTCCAGCGTGGACCTCCCCGCCGGCACGCGCCTGCGCGACCTCGTCGTCCTGCGCCGCGAGGAGGTGGTGCGGCGCGCGGAGGGTACGGTGCTGCGCTCGACGCCGTTCGAGGGCGTGGGCGGACGCCGGGCCTACTGGTGCAGCGTGGCGCTCTCCGCGCCCGCCGCGGTCAGCGGCGCCGGTCGCGACGACGATCCCGCCGACGATTGCGCCGTGCACGACCCGGAGCGCGTGCGGGCGATCCTATGGGCGCTCGGCGACGTGGGCGCCGCGGTCACGCTCCGCCTCGGCGGCGAGCGCCTGCAAGCACGCCTGCAGCCGGGGCGGGGCAATCGCGCCGAGCTCCCCGAGCTGGCGTGCGCGGTCGACGCGCCCACCGGCACGCCGTACGCCGTCGTGCAGGTGCAGGCGGAGCTTTTCGGCAGCGGGTACCGCTTCCACGCGCGCGTGCTGGGCCGCGCGCCGGGGCTGATGCGCTTGCAGCCGGAGGCCGCGCTCGTCGAAGTGCACCGCCGGCGCGAGGAGCGCGTGGCGCTGGGCCCCGACGCCGGCGCCCGCGTGACCTACCGCCACCCGCTGGACGGACGTCTGGAGACCCGCCGGCTCGTCGACGTGTCGCTGCGCGGCTTCGGCTTCGCCGCTGAGTCGGCCGACGACGCGCTGTGGCCGGGGCTGCCGCTGGACGCCGTGCGCGTGGAGCTGCCGGGTCTGGCTTTCGACGTGGCGGGCGCGGCCGTGCGCGCCGTCGTCGACGGGCGCTGCGGCGTCGAGCTGACGGGGCTCTCGGAGGCGGCCGCCGGTCAGCTCCAGCTGGCGATGGTCAGGCTCAACGGCCAGCCGCTCGAGGTGCACGACGCCCGCGAGCTGGACGCCCTGCTGGCGTTCCACGGCGCGCTGGGGCTCCTGGAGCCGAGCATGGAGCAGAACTTGGAAGCCAGCCTGCCGGCGATCCGCGACGGCTGGCAGCGAGCGCACGAGCTTCCGGAAGGGCTCATGCGCACGCTGGTGGGGCGCTGGCGCGGGGCCATCGCCGCCTCGCAGAATGCGGTGCGCGCCTACGACACCGGCTGGGTGTTCCAGCACAGCGCGGTCGCGTCCTCGTCGGTCCCGGCGCACAGCGGCATGCTCCAGGGCGCGCTCATCCAGATGATCGTCGCGCGCGGCGACGGCGAGTACCTGTCCACGTTCGTGAACGACGAAGCAAAGTCCCACCATGCGGGCTTCGCCGCGTTCTTCAATGCCTCGACGCCGGAGCATCGCGGCGGAACGCGATTCGTGCTCTGGGCGGCGCCGGCGGCGCCGGCCGTGCCCGCGCCGACGGCGAGCGACGTGCGCGCGCTGAAGAGCCCGGGCGCCGCCGCGCCGGCGACCCCCCGCGCGGGGTTGACGCCGTGCGCGGCCGGCGAGCGCGCCCCGACCGACGCCGAGACCGGGACCGAGGCCGGGGCGAGCGCCGCGGCCGCCGCGCTCGAAGCCGGCGACGTCACGCTCGATCGACTGGAGGGATGCGACGAGATCCTCGTCGAGCGCGCGGCGACGCGGCTGCTGGATCCGGTATGCGTGGCGGCCCTGGGGCTGCAGGCCGGCCGCATCGGCATTCCGGGGACCCGCACCGCCTTCGCCGCCGCCGGTCTCGAGCGCGGCCGCGAGGCATGGGGCGTGCGGCGCGGCGGGCGACTCGTCGCGGTCCTGCTGCGCGAGTGGGCCTCTCCGGGCTTGAGCCTCAGCTCGCTGCTGTCGGCGGGGATCCTGCTGCCGGTCCGACCCGAGGAGGACGCCGACGGCTCGGCGCGCCGCATCGCCGCGCAGCTCGCGGCACGGGCGCCGCTCCCGGGGGAGCCGCGCGTGCGCTTCCTGTTCGTGCCGGAAGCCTGCGACGCGGCGCCGGTGGAGGCCGCCGGCTTCACGCGCGCCGGCAGCTGCGCGCTCTACGCATTCCACCGCCACGGATTGCGCGAGTACTACCGCCACGTGTCCTCGCGCTACGGCGTGGTGCATGCGCGGCTGCGGGCGCGCAGCGCCTCCCCGCGCCGCGCCAACGCCGCCGCCGCCGCCGCCGCGGCCGTCATGAGCGAAAGCGAGGCCGCATGAGCGCCGCTCCCTCGGCCGGCACGCACGCCGGCAGCTACCTTCCCGTGAGCGCGGCCGACGCGGCCGGCGAGGCCGACCGCCTGCGCCGCATGGCCGCCGAGCTGTGGACGCGCGAGCGCGCCGCGCTTCGCGCCCTCGGCTTGCGGCCCGGCCTGCGCTTTCTCGACCTCGGCTGCGGCCCCGGCGCCGTGCTCCGCCAGATCCTCGCCGACGATCCGCCGAGCCTCGCCCTGGGCATCGACCGCGACGCCCGGCTCGTCGCGCACGCGCGGGCGGCGACGGGGGCGGCGATCTGGCGCGCCGACGGGGCCTGCCTGCCGCTGCGCGACGGCGTGCTCGACGCGGTCTTCATGCGTTTCGTGCTGCGGCACGTGCCTGATCCCGAGCGCGTGGTCGCGGAGGCTGTGCGCGTGCTGCGGCCCGGAGGCTTGGTGCTGGCCGTGGAGGCGGACGAGGGGGGCCTGATCCTCGACCCCGAGCCTCCCGGCTGGCCGGCCCTGCGCGCGGCGCTCGAGGTGTCAACGCGCCGGCGCGGGGGCGACCCCCAGCGCGGACGCCGGCTGCGCGCGCTGCTCGCCGGCGCCGGCCTGGAGGCGCCGCGCACGCTCGCGCTCGCCGTCACCAGCGACGAGATCGGCGCGGCCGCCTTCGTGGAGCACTTCCTCGCCCCGGACGCGCGCCCGGTGGACGCGGACCTCCTCGCGCCGGCCGCGGCGGCACGCGCTTGGGCCGACCTGCGCGCCTGGGCGCGCAGACCCGACGCCTTCGCCTGCACACTGGGCATTCTGTGCGCCGGACAGAGGCCTGCGTGAGCGCGCCCGCGCCGACGGGGCCCCTGCCGTCCTCGGACGCGGCGGCGCCGGGGCTGGCCCACGAGCTCAGCACCCGCTACCTGAAGCCGCTGCTGGACATCTGCCGGGAGAAGAACGCCGAGGCCGATCTGGCGCCGCTGCTGGCGCGCTTCCAGGTGAGCCTCGACGAGCTGCGCGACCAGACGAACTGGGTGTCGCTGCGCTTCTGCGAGGCGCTGGTGGACTGGCTGGCCGAGCGCGTTCCGGCGCCCGAGATCATCGCGCGCACGACCCGCGACGCCTTCTCGCCCGCCGCGCTGGGATTCCTCTATCCGCTCCTGCGCGCGTTCGGCTCGCCGGGCGTGGGCTACGCCGCCCTCCCGCGCATCACCCCGCAGCTCAACAAGGTCAGCCGGGTGAGCGTCCTGGCCTCGCGGCGCGGGTACCTCGAGATCGAGTACCGCCCGGCCAACCCGCAGCTACGAGAACGCTCGCCGCTCATGTGCGACGTGCGCCGCGCGCACCTGACCGCCGGTCCCACGCTGTGGGGGCTGCCCGAGGCGCGCGTCGAAGAAGTCGAGTGCCAGGCGCGCGGTGGCGAGCGCTGCCTGTACCGATTGAGGTGGGCGGAGCGCGCCGGCTGGCTGCTGGCGGTGATCGGCGTGGCGCTCGGCGGCGCCGCAGGCGCGTTGCTGGCGGGCGGCGTGGCCACGTTCCCGGCGCTGGCACTCGCCGCCGCGGGCGCGCTGGCCGGCCGGCTGTGGGCCACGCGGCGCCAGCTCAGAGAGCTGCACGCCTTCAACGACGAGCAGCGCGGGGGGTTGGAGGACGCGGTCGCCGCCGCGGACCGGCGCTTCGTCGAGCTGCAGAAGGCCAAGGCCGAGGTCGACGTGAAGGTGGAGGAGCGCACGGCCGAGCTGCGCCACACCGGCGCCGAACTGGCGACTTCGCTGCAGCAGCTGGAGCAGCTGGGCAAGGTGAAGGACGAGTTCCTGGCGAACGTCTCGCACGAGCTGCGCACGCCGCTCACGCTCATCATCGCCCCGCTGGAGGAGCTGATCGCGGGGCGCGCCCCGGCCGAGCGCGGCGCGGAGTACATGCGCGCGATGCATCGGAGCGCCGTGCGCTTGAACTCGCTGGTGACGGACCTCCTGGAGCTGGCGCGCATCCAAGCCGGTCATTTGCGGCTGGCGGTGGCGGAGACCGATCCAGGGGAGCTGGTGGGCGGGATCGCCGGTCAGTTCCAGGCGCTGGCGGCGAACCGCGGCGTCACCCTGTCGGTCGAGCCCGACGCGGGGCCTGTGCCGGCGGGCAAGGTCGTCATCGACCCGGGGCGCATGGAGTTCGTGTTCACGAACCTCATGTCCAACGCGATGAAGTTCACCCCCGCGGGCGGGCGCGTGACCGTACGCGTGCGCGGCGAGGCCGACGCGGTATGCATCGACGTGGAGGACACCGGCGCGGGCATCCCGGCCGAGCTGCAAGGGCGCGTGTTCGAGCGCTTCAGCCGGTTCGAGAGCGCGTCGGTCCCAGGCGCCGCCGGCGCCGGGATCGGCCTGGCGTTGGTGAAGGAGCTGTGCGAGCTACACGGCGGGAGCGTCAGCCTGCGCAGCGCGCCGGGGCAGGGCACGTGCGTGACGGTCCGGCTGCAGCGGGGGCGCGACCACCTGCGCCCCGAGATCCTCGACCGGCGCCGCGTGGACGTTCCGGTGCCGTTCGGACGGCGCACGGGCGACACGCAGCTCCCCCCCGGGGCCGCGTCGTCGGCTGCGGCGACCGCCGCAGCGGCCCTGCTGGCGGCGGCGCCTGCGGGCGCGGCCGAGGCTGCGACGGCGCCGGCGGCCCCGGCGACGGCGCTGGCGACGGCGCCGCCCGACGCCCCGCGCGTGCTGGTCGTGGAAGACAACGACGACATGCGCGCCTTCGTCTGCACGATCCTGTCGCAACGTTACCGCGTGCTGGAAGCGCCCGACGGGCGCATCGGGCTGGAGACGGCACGGCGCGAGCACCCCGACGTGGTGGTCAGCGATCTGATGATGCCGGGCCTGAACGGCTACGAGATGTGCCGCGCGCTGAAGCAGGACGCGGAGACGCGCAGCATCCCCGTGCTGCTGGTGACCGCCAAGAAGGACACGCAGTGGGCGCTGGAAGGCTTCCAGGCGGGCGCCGACGACTACCTCTCCAAGCCGTTCAACGCGCAGGAGCTCCTGGCGCGCGTCGACGTGCACGTGCGCTTGGGGCGCCTCATGCGGGAGCGCGCGCAGAACGAGAAGCTCGCCGTGCTGGGCACGCTGGCCGCCGGCATGGCGCACGAGGTGCGCAATCCGGCGAGCGCCATTCTCGCCGGCCTCCCGCGCGTGCGGCGCCTGCTCGACCGGCCCGACGTCCCCGAGGGGGCGCGCCAAATGGTGGACGTGGCCATCGACTGTGCACAGCGGATCAGCCGGCTGGTGGGCGACCTGCTCGAGGTCGGCCAGCCGCAGCGCGAAGGGGCGGCGCCGTGCGACCCGCACGAGGGGCTGGAAGCGACGCTGCGGCTGCTCGCGCACCGTGCCTCCGCGCGCATCGTCATCCGGCGCCGCTACGAGTTCGCCGGGCACGTGCCGGCGCGCGCGGCGCAGGTGAACCAGATCTTCCTTAACCTCGTGGACAATGCCTTGCGCGCGGTGGGCGAAACGGGCACCATCGAAGTGGAGACGCGCGCCGAGGCCGGGGGCGTGGCCGTCACGATTGCCGACAGCGGGCCCGGCGTGCCGCCGGCGCTGGCGGAGCGGATCTTCGATCCGTTCTTCACGACGCGTGACGTGGGCCAGGGCACGGGTCTCGGGCTTCACTTGAGCCGGCGCATCGCGCAAGAGCACGGGGGCCGGCTCGAGCTGATTAGCGGCGCCGGCGCGGAGGGCAATACGGGCGCGCGCTTCCAGCTGTGGCTGCCGGGCGGGACGGACGGAACCGACCAGACGACGGGGGCGGCGAAGACGCAGGCGGCGGCGAACGCGCCGGCGGCGGGCGCGGCAGTGGCAGCGGGCGAGTCGGCGGCCGCGGCGAAAGCCAGGGCCGCGTGACCCCCGCGCGGGAGGTCTCGGGCGTGGAATACCGACAGTACGCCATCCTCTACGTCGACGACGAGGCCTCCAACCTGGCGTCGTTTCGTTTCTGCTTCGAGGACCAGTTCCAGGTGCTGACGGCGTCGAGCGGCGCCGAGGCGCTGGAGGTGCTGAGCACCGTGCAAGTGGCAGTTCTCCTGACCGACGTCCGCATGCCGGGCATGGGCGGCGCTGAGCTTTGCGCCCGCGTCCGCGAGCGCCACCCCGAGGTGGTGCGGATGGTGGTGACCGCCTACGCGGATATCGGCGCGGCGGCGGCCGCCATCAATGCCGGCCAGGTGAGCCGCTACGTGTCGAAGCCGTGGCGGGAGGACGAGTTGGCGGCGACGTTGCGCGGTGGCATTGACGCCTACCGCGTTACTTCTCTGGTCAGCACGCTGCAAGCGCGGCTGCTGCAAAGCGAGCACCAGGCCGGAGCGACCGCCATGATGGGCTCGGTGCTGCACGAGCTGTCGAGCCCCGCGGCGGCGCTGCTCGCCGACCTCACCACGATGGCCGACGACGCGGCCGCGTTGGAGGCGAAGCTGAAAGTGGGCGGCGCGGCGGCGGACACGGCGCGGCTGGCGAGCGACGTCCAGCGCAGCGCCCAGGGAGCGCTCGCGGGCGCGCGCACGCTGATGGGGCGCATCCAGCGCTACCGGCGCGCCGACACGTCGCCCGCGGGCATCGGGGAGCCACACACGGTGCTGGCGGAAGCCGTCGAGTCCGCGGCGGCGGTGGTGCGCGGCGCACTGCGGCAGCGGGCGCGGCTGGAGCTGGACCTGGAGCCCGTGCCGCCGGTGAAGCTGGACGAGACGATGGTCGGTCAGGTGCTCATCAACTTGCTGGTGAACGCCAGCGAGGCCATCGAGCCGGGCAAGCCCGAGCAGAATCGCATCACCGTACGCGTGCGGCGCGCGGACTCCGCCGGCTTTGCGGCCGTCGAAGTGGCGGACACGGGGCGCGGCATGGCCGCGGACCTGCTGGAGCGCGTGTTCGAGCCCTTCTTCTCGACGAAAGGCGACGAGGCGCACGACGGGCGCGGCATCGGCCTGGCGATCGTGCAGGACGTGGTGCGCGGGGCGGGGGGCCGGGTAACGGCGCGCAGCGAGCTGGGGCGCGGCACCACGTTCCGCGTGGAGCTGCCCACCGCGGGCTAGCGGGCGCGCGCGGCGGCGCAGCGAAAGCCGAGGTTGAAATAGGCGGGTGCCGGGTAGACGCCGGTGCGGTTGGAGGCGCGCACGGTGGCGGCGCGGATGGCGAGGTCGCCGCCGCGGCGCACGTGGTCGGTCGGGCCGGCCCCAAACGCCGCCAGCTCGGGCCCGCGCGGATCGTGCGGCGGGCTGTGCGCGTAGTACGCGGCGTCGTAGAGGTCGGCGACCCACTCGACGACGTTGCCGGCCAGGTCGTAGGCGCCGTAAGGGCTGGCGCCGCGGCGGTGCGTGCCGACCGGCTCGGTGACGAAGCCGCAGATGTCGAGCGTGGCGAACGCACAGTCCGGAAGGGCGTCGCCCCAAGGATAGATGCGCCCGTCGGGTCCGCGCGCCGCCTTCTCCCACTCTGCCTCGGTGGGGAGGCGCTTCCCTGCCCAGGCGCAGTAGGCGCGCGCCTGCTCCCAACCCACGTTGGTGACGGGGTAGTCGGGGAGCGCGCGCGGATCGAAGTTGGCGGTCGGCGCGGTGCAGGCGCCGGCGCGCAGGCAGCGTGCCCAGGCGGCCTGCGTCACTTCGGTGCGATCGACCGCGAAGGCCCCCAGGCTCACGGCGTGGTACGGCCGTTCGTCCGCGTCGCAAGCGCGATCGACGCGCTCGTTGCAGCCCATCATGAAGGGCCCGGCCGGGACGGCGACCATGTCCGCGGCGGCGGTCGCACCGCCCCCGCTTCCACCTCCGCCGCCGCCACCAGGGCCAGTACCGCCGCCTGTCACCGCGGCCAGCCCGCCGCTGCATCCCGCCAGCGCGAACAGGAGCGCGAGCGCGCGTACGAGCGCGCGGGTGCGAGCAATGGCGGCGCCGCGACGCCCAGGCACCGCCCCAGTATCGCACCATCCACTTGACGCCGGGCGCCAACCAGATAAACGGAGCGCGTGACCGTGCAGCTCGCCGACGTCCACGTGTCGTTTTCCGGAGACGTCGTGCTCGACTCCGTCTCGTGGCGCATCGATCCCGGGCAGCGTTGGGGTCTGGTGGGCCCCAACGGCGCCGGCAAGACGACCCTCCTGCGCCTGCTCGCCGGCGAGCTCCCGCCCGAGGGCGGACAGGTGGCGCGCCCGCGCGCCCTGAAGGTGGGCTACCTGCGGCAGAAGCCCGACGTGCCGCCCGGAGCGACGCTGCGCGACGTGGTGCTCCGGCCGCTGGCCGCGCTCACCGCGGTGCACGCGCGGCTGGCCGAGGTGCGTGCGCGAATCGACCACGCCGCCGCCGCCGCCGACGGCCCCGCCGCCGAAGAGGCGGCCGCCGAGTTCGCCGCACTCGAGGAACGCTTCGCGCACGGCGGGGGCTACTCGCTGGAGGCGCGTGCCGCCGAGCTGCTGGCGGACTTCGGCCTCGGCGGCGCCGACTGGGCGCGCGCCGCCGACACGCTTTCGGGCGGAGAGAAGGGTCGCCTCATGCTCGCCGAGGTCATCCTCAGCGAGCCCGACCTGCTCCTGCTCGACGAGCCGACCAACCACCTCGACCTCGCCGGCGTGGAGAAGCTCGAGGACGTGCTGCGCGTCTTTCCCGGCGCCGTCGTCGTCGTCTCGCACGATCGCTACTTCCTCGACCGCGTGACGACGCGCACGATCGAGGTCGGGCGCGGCGCGCTCGACGCCTACGCGGGGAACTATTCCTTCTTCGCCGCGGAGAGGCCGCGCCGCCACGCGCAGCGCTATCAGGCCTACGCCGGGCAGCAGGCGGAGATCGCGCGCATCGAGGACTTCATCCGCCGCAACATCGCCGGGCAGAAGACCAACCAGGCCAAGGGGCGGCGCAAGGCGCTGGCGCGGCTGGAGCGCATCCCGCCGCCCGAGGACCCGTGGTCGGACGCGTCGCGTTTCGGCATCGGCTTCGACGCCGGCGAGCGCAGCTCCAAGCTGGTGGCCGAAGCGCGCGGGGTGGCTCGCCGGCACGGCGCGCGCACGCTCTTCGCCGGGCTCGACCTCGCCGTCTACCGCGGCGAACGACTCGGCATCGTCGGGCCGAACGGAGCGGGAAAGTCGACATTGCTGCGCTTGCTGCTCGGGCGCGAGCCGCCCGACGACGGCACCATCGAGGTCGGCCAGAACCTGGCGGTCGGCTATTACGAGCAGGAGCAGCACGCCCCCGACGGGCCGGGCTCGGTGCTCGAGGAGATGCTCTCGTGCGTCGGCCACGATTCGCCGTACCAGCCCACCGAGGCCATGCGCACCTACCTGGGGCGCTTCCGCTTCTACGGGGACGACGTGCTGCGGCCCGTGCGAGCGCTCTCCGGCGGCGAGGCGGCGCGCCTCAGCTTCGCTAAGCTCATGATCGAGCCGCGCAGCGTGCTCGTGCTCGACGAGCCGACCAACCATCTCGACATTCCCGCGCGCGAAGCGCTCGAGCGCACGCTCGCCGACTACGAGGGCACGCTCCTGGTCGTGTCGCACGACCGCTTCTTCCTCGATCGCGTCGTGCGCACGTTGCTCGTGCTCGGCGACGGGCCGCCAGTCCTGCATCACGGCACCTACACGGAGTGGAAGACCAGGCGGGCGGCCATCCCGCCGCCGCGGCCGGCGCCGGCGCGCGCCGCGGCGCCCGCGAACGATCGGGCCGGCGAGCGCGCCAGCGAGCGCGCGGCGGTACGGGCGCGCCGCAAGGCCGCCGAGCGCTTCGCCGAGGTGGAGAAGGACATCGCCGCCCTAGAGGCGCGCCTCAAAGCCGTCACCGCCGACCTGTGCAAGGACCACGGCGGCGACTGGGAGCGGCTGGGCGCGCTGGCCAAGGAAGAAGAGGCCCTGCGGCGGCGGCTGGAGCGCGCGCTCTCGGAGTGGGAGCGCCTCGGCGCCGATCTCGAGCAGCCCGAGCAACCCTGACCCCGAGGCGCGCTGGGACTACGGGTTTCGAGTTCCCAGCATGTCCCAGACGGCGGTGCACATGTTGACGGTGCAATCGGGGCTGCCGTTGGACACGCCGACCTGCGTGACGGTCCCGTTGATGACACCGTCGTTGTCGACGTCGGCGTCCACGTTCAGCGAATAGCTCATCTCGCAGGTGCCGGGACCGGCGCCGTCGAGGTCCACCACGAGGTCGTCCGTCGAGTCGGCCGTGAAGCCGCGTCGCTTCGTTTCCCCCAGGAAGTTGATGTCCATGGGGATGAAGCCGAAGTAGACGATGGTCGCCACCATGCTGACGGAGCGGTCGTTCTGCGTCACGTCGAGCGTCACCTGGTCGAGCGTGTCGCCCTCGTCGATGTCGGGACAGTCCTCGCTGGTGACGGCGAGGTTCACGTCGTACACGCCCGCCACGTCGGGCGGCGCACAGCCGCTCAGAACGATGGCCAAGAGCAAGGCGCCACCCGGGACGACCAGGGATCTCATGCAGCCTCCTTGGTGAAGGTCTGACGGCGAGTATACGGTGGCGACGGCCCGGCGCAAAGGCGCGCCGCCGGAGGAGGCGACCGCGGCGTCCTTGCCGGTCGGAGCCCAAAGTTCCACAGCAGGAAGGATTTCCTCACAGCGGGTCAACCGTGCTAACTTGGCGAACCGAAGGAAGAAAGTCGCGGGGCGGATGGCGCGTTCGAAAAAAGGGGGCGGTACCTCGGCGGCGGCGGCGCCTGTGCGCGATGCGCGTGGACTGGCCGCCGGCGAGCTGGTGGCCGGCCGGTACGAGGTGCTGGGACCCATCGGCGAGGGGGGCATGGGGGCCGTGTACCGCGTGCGCGACCGCCTGGCGTCCGGCGCCGCGCGGGACGACCTCGCGCTCAAGACGATCCGCGCTCCCGAGCCGGCTCTGCTGGCGGCGCTGCGCAGCGAGTTTGCCACGCTGGCCGGCCTTCGGCACGGGCACCTGGCGCGGGTGCACGACTACGGTCACGACCCCGAACGTGCGATGGCGTACTTCACCAGCGAACTCGTGCCGGGGGGCGTCCATCTACTGAAGTGGGCCGCGCAGGCGGGCGCGGCGGCGTTCGCCGAGGCAATCGGACAGCTGTGCGAGGCGCTGGACTACATCCACCGCCAGGGCCTGGTGCATCGCGACGTCAAGCCGCAGAACGTGCTGGTGGAGGCGCTCGAGGGCGGCGGGTTCCGCGCAGTGCTGGTCGATTTCGGGTTGGCGGCCCTCGGGGCGCATGGCGCCGCGGCACCAGGATCGAGGGGCACCGGGCGCGCCGCGGGCGCCGCGGGCGCCGCGGCGAAGGGAGCGCGTGCCGGACTAGCGCCGGCGGGTACGCTGCCGTACCTCGCCCCGGAGCTGCTGCGCGGCGCGCCGGCGTCGGCGGCTTCCGATCTCTACGCGCTCGGCGTGCTGGTGGCGCAGCACTTCGTGGGCGAGCGAATCGTGCGGCGCGGAGCCGGCCGCGACCTGCGCGGCGAGGCGGGGCAGGCGGCGGTGCCGGCCGCTTGGCGCCCGGCCCTCGCGCGACTTCTGTCACCCGATCCGGTGGAGCGCATCGCCGACGCGCGCGACCTGCGCGCGGCGCTCGAGGAGGCGGGGCTCTTGGCGCCGCCGCGGCACGGCGCAGGTGCGGAGGGAGTGGAATCGGCCGCGGCGCCGCTGGTGGGACGCGGACCGGTGATGGAGCGGCTGGCGGCGCTGGAGCGCGCGCTCACTGCGCAGTTCGAGGCCGCGGTGAAGAGCACTGCCGCGGCGGCGAGCACGGCCCCACCGCCGGCGGTGCTGGTCTTGCGCGGGCCGCCGGGCGCCGGGCGCACGCGCATCCTCGCCGAGCTGAGGCGACGCACGCAACCGGCGCTGGCGGGAAGCGGCGCCTTTGCCCTGGGGCAGTGCGCAGCTGCGCCGCGACCGCTCGCGGACGTGGCGGCGCTGGCGCGCGCCGTGGTGGCGGCACTCGGGCCGGAGCACGCCGCTACCCGCCAGCACGCCGCCGCGCTGGGAAGGCTGTTGGTGGGAGAAGAGGTCGGGAGCGGCGCGAGCGCCGACGTCGCTGCGGCGCTGCTGCCGCCCACTGCGACGACCGCCTCCGACGAGGCGGCGCTGCTCGGGGACGCGCTGGCATCGTTCGTGGCGGCCGCCGGGGAGGTCGTTCCCATCTGGCTGGCGCTCGACGACGTGGAGGCAGCGGAGAGCGACTCGGGGCTGCTCGTCGCTTACCTGGTGCGCCGGCTGGCGGTGGCGCACGCGCGCGGCGCGCGACGCCCGATCGTGATGCTGGCGATGGCAGACGGAGGGGCGCCGGCACCGGCGCTGGCCGCGGCGCTCGAAGACGCGGAGCACGCCGGCGCGCTGGAGACTTTGCGGCTGGAGCCGCTGGCGCGCGACGCGGTCGAGGAAATGGCGCGCTCGCTACTCGGCACCGAGCGCATGCCCGCGGCATTCGTCGCCGAGCTGCACGAGGCGTCGGGCGGCGTCCCGAGCATGGTGGCGTCCATCTGCGCCACGCTGCTCGAGTCGCTCGGGCGCGACGTCGCACGGGGCGCGCGCGCCGGCGTCCCGCTCGAAGGCGTAGAGCTGCGCAAGCTCGACCTGCCGCGCGGGCTGGAAGAGTCGCTCGCGCAGCGCATAGGGGGGCTCGGGCGCGCCGAGGGCAAGCTCCTGCGCCTGCTTGCCGCCGCCGAGCGCCCTTTGCCGGCGGCGGTGCTCGCTGCCGCGGCGGAGACGCCGCTGGCGTCGACCGAGCAGGCGCTCACGGAGCTCTCGTCGCGCGGTTTCGCGCGCGCCGAGGGGCCGGACGGCGGCGAGGGCCCGGGCGCCGGCAGCGGGGGCGGCGCGGCGGCGGCGGCGGCGGCGGCGCCGCCGCCGTCTTGGCGGATCGCCGGCCACGCGCTGGCGCGCGCCACGTTGCGGCGCGCCGGCAAGGCGGCCGCCGAGCGCGCCCACGCCGATCTGGCGCGCGCCTGGAGCGAGTCCGCCCCCGCGCCGCTGCCGGAGCGCGAGCAGGAGCTGGTGGCCATCCATCTATGCAAGGCCGCTGACGCGCGCGGCGCGCCGCTCGCGCTGGAGGTCGGTCGCGGGCGAGACGCCGCCGGGCGCACGCGTGAAGCGCTGCGGCTGTACGCGCTGGGCGCGCCGCTCGCCACGGGCGAGACGCGCCGCGCGCTCCTGCAGGGCGCCTGTGACCTGCATGCACGCACCGGCGCCTACGATCAGGCCATCGCCGCGGCGCAAGGGCTGCTGGACCTGCCCGTGTTGCCGGCACGGGCCGACGACGAGCAGGACGCCGCCGCGGCGGCCGCCGCCACGCTCGCCGCGGTGGAGAGCGCAGCCGCAGTGCGCCTGCGTCTGGGCGAGCTGTACGTGCTCGCCGGCCGCCACGAGGAGGCGCTGGGGCTGCTGGAGGCGGCGTTGCGCTCCGCACGCGGCAAGACCGCCGGCTTGGCCCACGCTCTGGCGGCAAGGGCGCTCGTCCTGCGCGGCGAGCACGCCGCCGCGCTCGCCCGCGCCGAGGAGGCGCTGCGCCTGCTGGCCATGGCCGACGCCGTACCGTCGGTGCCGTCGGAGATCGCTCAGGTGCATGCGACGGTTGGGCTCGCGCGCTACTACGGCGGCGCTTACGAGGAGGGCATCGAGAGCTTGCGCCAGGCGCTGGCGCTCTACCGCCAGGACGGCGGCTCGCCCCGAGAGGAGGCGTTCGTCCTGAACTGTCTCGGGCTCTGCTACCACCGTAAGGGCGCCTACGATCGCGCGCTGGAATATTACGCGCGTAGCGCCGCTGCCGCGCGTGCGATGGGTGACCGCGCCCGCGCCGGGCGTGCCGCCGCCAACCAGGGCGTGGTCGCGCAGCTAGCCGGCGACTATGCGGCGGCGCGGGCCGCTTACGACGAGAGCCTGGACGCCGCGCGCGTCGTGGGCGACCGGGTCGGCGTGCGCCGCGCGCTGGTGAAGCTCGCCAACTTGTACGCGGGGCTTGGCGCGCTGGGGCGCGCACGAAAGCTCACGGACGAGTACCGGCAGGCAGCCGAGCGCGAGGGCGACCGCTCCGACGCCGCCTTCGCGCGCCTCATCCTCGGCGGCATCGCGCTCAAGGCCGAGGAGCGCGCACCCGCCCGCGCGCTGCTGGAGCAGGCGCTCGCCGAGTTCCGCGCCTTGGACGCCCCCTCGGAAGAGGCGGAGGCGCAGCTCGACCTCGCCCGCCTTCATCTGGAGGTGCGCGACTGGCCCGCCGCCGAAGCGGCGCTGGTCGCCGCGCGCGCGCTCGTCGAGGGGCACGGCCTCAAGGCGCTGGCGCCGCGCGCAACCGTGCTGGCCGCAGAGATCGCCCTGGCGCGCGGGGACGCGCCTGGCGCGCTGGTCGCAGCGCTCGAGGAGGCGGCGGCCGCGGCGGCCGGGCTGGCGCCACCGCTGCGCTGGCGGATGCACGCCGTGTACGCGCGTGCCCTCGGCGCCGCGGGGCGACACGACGAGGCGCGCCCGCAGGCACTGGCGGCCAAGGAGATCCTGGCGGCGATGGCCGCGCGCATCCCCGAAGATCTGCGCGCCGACTTCGCCGCCGACCGCGAGCGGCGCGAGGTGATCGCCACGCTGGACCTGCTCGCCGCCGCCCCGGCCGCCGTCCTCGCCGGCGGCGGCGCCAGCACGGGCGCCACGGCCGCGACCGCTGCGCGGAGCCACCCGAGCCGCGCTCCGGCGCGCGCCGCACTCGGCACCTTCGCGCCCGCCGACCTGGAAGAGCTCCTGAAGATCAACAAGCGTCTCACCAGCGAGACCGACCTCGACAAGCTGCTGGCCGTCATCATGGACACCGCGATCGACCTGTGCGGCGCGGAGCGCGGCTTCGTCCTGCTCGTCGGCGAGGACATCGACGACATCCGCGTGGCGGTGGCGCGCGACATGGAGCGCGAGTCCCTCGAGGAGGGTGCGCGCGGCGCCATCTCCATGTCGCTGGCGCGCGAGGTCATCGCCACCGGCGACCCCGTCGTCACAGTGGACGCCATGGACGATTCGCGCTTCCGCGGGATGATGTCCATCGTCGACCTGCGCCTGCGTTCGGTGATGTGCGCGCCGCTCGTCCACCGCGGCAAGCCGCTTGGCGCCATCTACGTCGACAATCGCTACCGGCGCGAGGCTTTCGGGGAGGAGCACCTGCGCCTGCTGGAGGCGTTCGCCGATCAGGCCGCCATCGCCCTGGCCAATGCCCGCCATCTCGCCGCCCTGGCCCGACAGCGCGAGGAGATCGAGCGCTCGCGCAACGAGATCGCCGAGCTGAACCGAAAGCTCGAGGCCCAGCTCGCCGACCGCACGCGCGCGCTCGACCGCACGAAGGCCGACCTGCTGCGCGCCCGCCGCGAGCTGTCGCAGAAGTACGAGTACTCCAACATCGTCGGACAGGGCGTGGCGATGCGGCGCGTTCTCGCCGTGCTCGACCGCGTCACCGATTCGGACCTTCCGGTCGTCATCCGCGGCGAGAGCGGCACCGGCAAGGAGCTGGTCGCGCGCGCCATCCACTTCAACGGCCCGCGCGCCGAAGGTCCCTTCTTGGCGCTCAACTGCGCCGCGCTCGCCGAGAACCTGCTGGAGAGCGAGCTCTTCGGACATATGCGCGGCGCCTTCACTGGCGCCGACCGCGACCGCAAGGGCCTCTTCGAGGCGGCGAACACCGGCACGCTCTTCCTCGACGAGGTCGGTGACATGCCGCCCGCCATGCAGGTGAAGCTGCTGCGCGCGCTGCAGGAGGGCGAGGTCACGCGCGTGGGCGGCCGCGCCCCCATCAAGGTCGACGTGCGGATCACCGCCGCCAGCAACAAGGATCTTGACGAGCTGAAGGCGAAGGGCCTGTTCCGCGAGGATCTCTACTACCGCCTCAACGTGGTGCGCATCGATCTGCCCGCGCTCCGGGAGCGTCGGGACGACCTCCCCGACCTGGTAGCCCACTTCATGGAGCGCTTCCGCGCCCAGAACGGCGACCGCGGGCCCCGGGCGATCGCGCCGGAGGCCCTGGCACTGCTGGCCAGCTACGCGTGGCCCGGCAACGTGCGCGAGCTGGAGGCCGCAATCGGCGGCGCTTGCCTGTTCTGCACCGGCGACGTGCTGACGGTCGCCGACCTCTCGATCAAGCCGGAGCTCCTCCGGCGCGGGGCGGCCGACGGCACCGTCGCCTCCATGGCCGGACGTCCGCTCGACGAGATAGAGCGGATCCTGATCCTCGCCACGTTGGAGCGCACCGGGGGTAACAAGCTCGAGACGGCCAAGCTTCTGGGGATCGATCGAAAGACGCTCTATAACAAGCTCCGCCGCTACCAGCAGGAGGGACTCCTTCCGCCCGGGTTGGTGCCTTGATCCCTGATCCGCCTGTGTGGATTCGCGCGCACATGAGGAAATAATCCACTAACGGACCCCGCCGCCTCAAATGAATTCAGTATGTTACGGTGGTATGTACGTTGCAGTGCCAGGGGATGGAGAAAGGCGGACCGATGAGACGCATCCTGACGACGGCGACGCTCGTGACCGCCTTGACGGTGGGGTGCTTCCTGGCCGACCCGCGTCCCGATCCGGAGGGAGCGGACGGTGGCGTCATGAACGGCAAGGACTCCGGTCTTGGCGCTGGCAGCGACGCCGCGTCGACGCCTTTCGACACCGAGGTGCAGACGGACGGAGTGGCGGTCAGCGGCGGAAGTGGATCCGCCGGGGACGTCGCCGCGGTCGGCCTTGGCGATCCGGCGCTGCTGGGCACGATGATCGAGGTGACGAACGCGACGGCGGCCACGGCGCCCGTGACTGTCGCGGCCGCGTCCGGCGGCACGTTCGTGGTGCAGGTGCAGGGCCAGACGGGCGACGTGCTGCGCTTCGTGGTGGTGGACGGGGCGGCGCGCGGACCGGCGGTGGACTTGACGGTCGGCGACGGGACCGCCGCCAGCGCGCCCCTGGCGCCCGGCGATCCGGACGCGGCGGACGGTATGCTCGGGTTCGCGGCCAGCCTGGTCACGGTCGCGGCGGACGGCGCCGGAAACGTGACCGTGACCGGTGCAGCGATGGCGACCACGGGCGGCGCCGAGGTCGTGGCCGGGAACGTGACCAACGGCGCCACGACGACGGCGACGGCGGCGGCGGACGGCTCGTTCGCGCTCAGCCTCCCGGGCGACACCGGGAACGTCATAGTGCTGTTCGCGCGCGATGCGACCGGCGCGGCGAGTCAGACGCAGGTGCTGACAGTGCCCTGAGTCGAGGCCGCGCTGGCGGCGTCGCCTCGACGCGGGAGCGGAACGAGGAGCGGAGTCATGACACGATCGAAGCACGACGAGGTGGCGCGGCGGATGAGGGCGCTGGAACGGCGTGAAGCGCTGGCGGCGACGGCGGGGTGCGCGGCGGCTGTCCTGGGGGCAGTGGCGCTGGCGGCGCTAGCCCACGGCTGTGTGCTGGCCGACCCGCGTCCCGATCCGGGGATCGGCGGCGGCGCAAACAGAGACTACAGCTTCGGCGCCGTGCCGTCGGGCATCGACGCGGAGGACTTCAACGGCGCGGGCGTGGCCGGCACGGCCGCGGCGGCGGTGAGCGGCGCGCACGCCGACACCACACCCGTCGCCGTCGTGGGTTTCGCGGTGCCAGACGGGCAGCCTGGCTTCGAGCCCGGCGGCGTCGTGGTGGAGAACGTGAGCGCCGGCGGCGGACGCGCGCTGGGGTTCGTCCCCAGCGGCGGCTCCTACGCGGTCGCGGTCGACGCACGCCCGGGTGACATGTTGATCGTGACGCGTCTCGTGGTGGACGGCGCGACCATCACGGAGCTGGACGGCGGCACCGTTTACATCGTCAGCAACGCAGACGCTGCGCCCGTCAACGCACTGACGAGCGCGAGCGTGGCGCTCACGGCGCCGAGCGACTCCGGGCTGGTAACGGTCAGCGGCGCCGCGGGATCGGCGACGCCGGGCTCGCTGGTGGCGGCGGGCAACCTCAGCAATGCCGGCACCGCCGAGACATTGGCGGCGCTGGACGGCAGCTTCAGCCTGACGCTGCTCGGACAGCCCGGCGATCGCGTGACGATCTTCACGCGCTCGAATCTCGATCCGACCTCGGCGACGGCGGCGGTCACGCGCAGCATCCCCGCTCCGTGACGCGCGCCAAAGCACCACCGTCCGTTTGACAGGCCGCAGCCCCGCCCCCTACAACAAGGCATGCACGTCCACAGGATGACCGTGGGCGCGCTCGGCTTGGCCGGCGCGCTGCTGACGATGGGCTGCCCGAAGCACGGCGGCGGCGACGCGGGCACCGGCGACGCAAGCTCGACCGACGCGGGCGCGCCCGGGCCAAACTGCTCCGGGTCGGAGCTGGTCGTCGATGACGGGCGCCCTAGCGCGGCGCTCGACACTTGCGTGCGACCGCCGCTGGTGGAGGCGGAGCTCTGCAACATCATGGGCGAGGAGTTCTGCGACGGCGCGCTGGCGCCGGGCACGAGCCCGCGGCTGGCCGGCTGCGTGGTGGAGACGGCCGGGTTGGCGGCCGGCGCGCCGGTGACGATGCGCGGCGTCGTGGACCTGTTCGGCGAAGGCAATGACACGCTGGGAACGACGGTGACGGTGTACCTGGTGGACGACGTCAACGGCGCCGCGGTGGCGGGGCCGGTCACGGCGGGCATGCCGTGCACGATGCCCGAAGACCCGGCTGCGCCACCGAGCGGCGCGGAGTGCGCGCCCGGCGTGTGGTGCCTGACCATTCCGGCCGGCGACTTCTGCGGCGCCGCGGAGGACCCGGCCGCGCAGGTGACGACGCCT
>DASYRF010000202.1:0-18185 GCA_036004705.1 Myxococcota bacterium | reverse complement strand
CTTCTGCTCTGGGGGCACCTGCACTGGCCTGCCGGCCTGCGGACTGACGGGGTGCGAAGAAGGGTGCGACGAAGCGGCGGGCGGCACTTGCGGCGGGACGCCGCCACCCGACGGAACACCCTGCAGCAGCGGCACGTTCTGCGCCACGGGCGAGACCTGCCTCGCCGGCGCGTGTGCGGGCGGCGCGCCGCGCGACTGCGATGCGAGCGCCGCGGACCAGTGCAACATGGGCACGTGCAACGAGGCGAACCGGCTGTGTGAGCCGGTCCCCGTCAACAACGGCACGCCCTGCGACGACGGCGACCCGGCCACGTCCGGCGACGTGTGTACGTTCGGCGGTTGCGCCGGCACCTGAGCGCGCCCCGGCGCCGAGGCGCGCCGGAGGAGCGACTCGCCAGCCCAGCGCTGTAGGTGAATCGACGCGCGCACCGCCACATTCCTCGCCGCGCCGCCCGGCCGGGCGTGGCACCGCGCTCGACGGTGTGATACCGCCCGCCGCATGGCCGCGCGTGGCACCGCGCTCGACGGTGCGATACCGCCCGCCGCATGGCCGGGCGTGGCACCGCGCGCAACGGTGTGATACCGCTGACGTCGATGACGCGCGCGCGTTGCATTCGGCGCTCCCCCTTCGATGCGCAGCGGCGCGCAGCCGCACTCGCCGTCGCGGCCGCCGCAGCGGCTTTCGCCAGCGCGCCGTGGGCGACGGGTTGCGGCACGGGCACGGCGGCGGCGGGCGGCGCCGGTGCGCGCCCGCGCGACCGCTCGAAGCTCTACACCGACGAGCTACCCGACGGCGGCGGCCACGTCGCCATGGGCGACCGCGCGCGCGGCGACGACGGCAGCCTCCTGCTGCGCGCCCGCGAGGTTCATCCCGACCCCGCCGTCTTGGCGCTCGTGCCGCTCGGGCCGCGCCCGGGCTGGGCCGCCGATCTCGATGCCGCGCGCGTCAAGCTGCGCGACCTCGAGCGCACGCTCATGGAGTCGCCGCGCCGTTACGACCTGAACGCGCTCACCTCGCCCGCGGACTCCAACTTGGATCTGCTGCTGGGCGCCACCGGTCCCGAACTGAGCCCGTTCACCGCCGTGCGTGCCGGTCCCGGCGGCAAGGAGCTGTACCTGCTCAGGCCGCCGACCGCCGCCGACGACGCTTGGCGCCGCGCCGACAAGGCCTTCGCCGCGGGCGAGCTGGGCGTGGCGCGCGCCGCGCTGGACGAGGTGCTCAAGGCGGCGCCCGACCTCCCGCGCGCGCTGGTCCTCCTCGGCGAGATCGCCGAGCGCGCCGACAAGGACCTGCCCAAGGCCGTCGCCCTCTATCGTCGCGCGGCGGCCGCCAACCCCGTCGACTCCGAGGCGCACCGGCTGCTGGCGGACGCGCTACTCGCCACCGGCGACGCCGCCGGCGCGCGCGAGGAGGTGATGCGCGCGCTCCTCTACCAACCCGCCAACGTGCTCGCCTGGGCGCGGCTGTCCGCCCTGGAAAAGGGCGCCGAGGTCGCCTCGCCCCGTTTCGACCCCGCGGTGCGCGTGGAGCTCCGTCCCAGCGGAGCCATCGAGGTCGGGTACCTGGACGCCGATGACTCGTTCGCCGTCCCCTACGCCCTGTGCAAAGCGGCGATGCGTTACGAGCCGGCGCTCTGGGAGGACGTGACCGGGCTTCACGGGCCCTACGTGCGCAGCGCCATGGAAGAGGAACACTGCGTGCGCTTGGTGCTGGCCGCTTACCTCGACGCACGGGCCGCCGCCGACGCGAAGTCGGGCGACGGCCACGCCATCCCGTACCTGGAGCACATGCTGGCCATCGAGAAGGCCGGCATGCTGCGCCAGTTCGTCCTCTTCGACGTCATTGGCACGCGCGCGCCGCACCGCGTGGCGTTGCTCCCCGACGAGGAGCAGGCGCGCATCCTGGAGTACCTGCGCAAGTTCGCCACACACGCCCCGGGTGGTCGCGGCACCGACATCTGAGCCGGCGTCCGCCGTAGGCGGGCGCCGGATCGCCGAACGGCGGCTCAGCCCTCGTCGGCGAAGGAGTCCGGGTCGTCGCGCGGGTCGACGTCGGCGCGCCGCCGCAGCAGCTTCGTCACAGTCTCGAAGAACGTGCGTATCTGCAGCGGCTTCGCCAGACAGAGGTCGGCGCCGGCTTCGCGCGCCTTGCCCAGCTCGGCGTCGCCGCCCGCGCTCACGCACAAGAGGGGGGTGTGGCGGTGCTCCTCGCTGGCGCGCAGCGCGCGGATCAGCGCGTGTCCGTCCATCACCGGCAGGTACAGATCCACCACCACCACGTCGAACGACTTGTGACCCGGCTCCAGCAGCAGCCGCAGCGCCTCCTCGCCGTTGCTCACTTCCTCGAACTCGAAGGCCACCTTGAGCTGTCGCTGGCGCTCCGCCACGGCTCGCAAACCCTCGCGCAGCAGGAAGCGCACGTGCTCGTTGTCCTCCACCATCAGCACCCGGTAGCGGCGCACCTCGGACAGCACGGCGCGGTCGCCGGCGCGCACGCGCTCGACCAGCCGCGCCAGCCGCGACAGCCCCTCTGCCGCCAGCGAGAACTGCACACCGACGCCCGCTTCGCCCTCCGCGGTCGCCTCCGGCCGCAGCCAGCGGACGTCGCCGGTCAGCTTCAGCGGCGCCAGCAGCCCGGGGAAGGAAAGCACCACCGAAACCTTGTCGCCGACGGCGAAGCGGCGCGCCGTGGCCACGAACGCCCCGCCGCGTGAAAGGTTCTCGGTGTAGTCGTGCAGGAACTCACGCCCGTCGGCGTAATCGACGCGCAGCATGAGCGTGCCGCGCTCTTCGCTGCGCCGGTCCGGGCCGTCGCCCGGCGGCGGCGGAGCGCTGGGCCGCTCCTCCGACATCGACTACTTCTTGTCCTTCTCGTCGCCCTTGGCCGCGCCCGGCCCCGTACCCACGCTCAGCGGCATCGCCTTGCACTCGGGCGCGGGATCGTAGCGCACGTGCGGCCGGTCCTTCAGCTCCAGGCTGTCGCTCTCGCGCTCGTAGCCGACGATCTTCAGGCACGTCTTGGCGGCGGGCGTGGCGTCGAACGTGTAGCTCGACTTGATCTTGAAGCGGTAGCCCTTGAGGTACGAGTACACGCCGTAACCCTGGCCGCGGTAGATCATCGTCACGGCGATGGTGTGCCGCCCCGCGCGCATGCGGCCGAAGAAGATCTCGAACTCGCGCTTGGCGTTGAGCTCGGTGCCCGGGTCCAGCCGGTTGAAGATGGCGGCGTCGTCGAGCTCGTACTTGAGCGACTCCAGCACGAACGACTCGCCCATCTCGTTGCGGTGGATGAGCACCACGTGCGCCGTTTCCGAGGGATCGGCCAGGGCCACCGACTCGAGCGTGGCGATGCGCCCTTCGAGCGCGGAGATGTTCGACTCGATGGTAGTCAGGGCCGTCTTCAAGCGGGCCAGCCGCGTCTCGTACTCGCCCGCCCCGGTGAGCGCGACCGCCGGCGCGTCGGGGGCCGGGCTCGCGAGGTCGGCGGCGCCGGCCCCGCCGGAAGGTACGGTAGCGCCGTCGGCCCGCGCCTGGACGGCGAGGCCGGCCGCAGCGGCGAGGGCCAGCGGGACGATGGCCGTGAGCTTCATGTTCGAATCGTAGGCGCGGTCGGGGGCAGCGTCAAACCACACTTTCAGGTCGGAGACGTGAATCCATCCCCAAGTCGGAGGCGACGCCTTCGGCGCGCCAGAGCGGAGGCCATCGATCCCGAAGCCGAGGCGCCGCTCCGCGTCCTCGGCTCGACTCAGAGGACGTGAATCTTTCCCTGAGTCGGAGGCGACGCCTTCGGCGTGCCTCGACTCATTCGACCGGCTGGGCGTGGGCGCGGGGGTCCTCCAGCTCGGGCGGGGCGTCGGCGTCGAGCGCGTCGGAGGCCGCCGGCAGCGTCACGTCCAGCGTCGTTCCCTTGCCGCGCTCGCTCTCCACGCGCACCGAGCCGCCGTGCTCCTCGACGATCTGGCGGGTCACGGCGAGGCCGAGGCCGGTCCCCTCCTCCTTGGTGGAGAAGAACGGCTCGAACACCTGCGGCAGGTGCTCGGGCGCGATGCCGCTGCCGGTGTCGCTGATGCGCACCTCGACGCCGGCGGAGACGGGGCGCGTCGACACGCGCAGCCGCCCGCCGCCGGGCATCGCCTGCTGCGAGTTGCGCATCACGTTCAGGAACGCCTGGCGCAGCTGCGCCTCGTCGGCGCGCACCGGAGGGAGCTCCGGCGAGAGGTCCGTCTCCAGCGCGACCCCCTGCGCCGCCAGCTCCTCCGCCATGAAGCCGCACAACGCGCGCAGCGTGTCGTTGAGCTCGCCGCGCCGCAGCCGTGGGCGCGGCAGGCGCGCGTAGCGCAGGTACTCCTCGGTGATGGCGGTCAGCCGCTCCACCTCGCGCTGGATGGCGCCGAGGATCGCGCGCCCCTCGCCCGTCCTGCCGCGCCCGCCCGCGCCGGTGGCGCCGCCGCCGCTGCCGCCGGCACCGGCGCCGTCCGCCGTCCCCCCCTCCGGGAACTCCTCCTCCAGCAGCTCCGTGTTCAGCGCGATGGACGAGAGCGGATTGCGTATCTCGTGCGCGACCTGCGCCGCCAGCCGCCCCACCGCCGCCAGCCGCTCCGACTGGATGAGCCGCTGCTTGGTGCGCACCTCCTCGGTGACGTCGCTCGCCAACAGCAGCACCTGCCCCTCCGGCAGCGCGGTCAGCGACAGCGTCACGAGCTTCTCGCCGCAGGGCAATTCTTGAAGCCCTACTGGCGGGCCCCCGGCGCGAACCTGGTCCAGCGCTGTGTCCAGCGCGCGCCGCGACGCCTCGTCCGCCATCCCCGCCACCAGCCCCGTCTTCGCCACCGCGCGCCCCACCGCGTCGGCCTCCAGCCCGAACAGGCGCGTCGCCGCCGGGTTCACGCTCACCACGCGCCGCGCGGCGTCCACGACCACCACGCCCGCCTCCAGCGCCGAGACGATGTTGGCGTGGAAGCGCCGCTCGGTCGCCAGGCGCTCGTCGCGCTCGCGCAGCGAGCGGGCCATGGTGGCGAACTCCGCGGCGAGCGCGCCGATCTCCCCGGGGGCGTCCGCCGCCGCCACCGGCGCCGCCACGTCGAAGTCGCCGCGCGACACGGCCCGCGCCGCCTCCGCCAGCGCCCGCAGCGGGCGCAAGAGCCGCACCGACGCGAGCGAGACGATCGCCGCCAGCAGGAACGACAGCACCGTCAGCACCGCGCCGACCCAGATGGTGCTGCTCTCCTGCTGCAGCACCGCGTCCGTCACCTCGCCGATCAAGGTCTGCACCACCTTGAAGAGCGCGCGGGCCTGGCCCCCCATCTCGCGGTTGTAGACCACCAGCGTGGCGCGCGAGGTGCGCGCCAGCTCGTCGTCGCCGGCGGCGAACGCTCCCTCCAGCGCCGCGGCCCGTTCGCGGTAGCGCTCGAGGGTCGTCTGCAGGGCGTCGAGCCGCGCGGCCACGTCGCCGAGCGGCACGCCCCCGGCGTCCCCCGCGGCCGACGCCGCCCGCGCCGCCTCGATGGCCGCGCGCCCCTGCTCGATGGCCACGGACATGCGGTCGACGAAGGCCGTCCCGGCCAGATAGCGGAGCCCCGGCTTGCGGTCCTCGACGACGCGGTCGAGCACGTCTTCGTTGTTCGTGGCGAACGCGGTGGCGCGCGAAGCGACCTCAATGACCGGCACCAGGCCCGTGCGCATCGCCATCAGCTGGTCGGCCGCGGCGCGCCCGCGGCTCAAGGCGTAGACCGACACCGCCAGCGGCGTGAGGCCCACGATTACGAAGGCCGCCAGGATCCGCGTGACGATGTTGGCGCGCATGCCTCGCCGCCACCCTAACACGCCGTGCCATGCCCGCAAGGCCGCGCCCCCGCCGCGATTTGACCGTTCACGGGGGGGCGTGCTACCTCGAAGCTCCCGACGATTCGCCCCGAGTGGAGAGCCCCTCATGTCCCGTGCCACCACCGCCCATCGCCCCCTCGTCGCCTGCGCCCTCGTGCTCCTCCCCGCCTCGGCCCTGGTCCTCGGGCTCGGGTCCGGCACCGCGCAGGCGCAGGATTTCCCGAAGGTATTCGTCTTCCCCGCGCTCGACCTGCCGGCGGGGGCGTCGACGGCCGGCGCCGCGGCCGTGACCGCGGGCCTGTATAAGGAGCTGTCGGTCTCGGTGCCCATCACGCTGCTGAAGGAAGTCGACGCCGCGGCCGCCAAGATGCCCGCCGACGCCGGGGCCGGCGCCGGCGCGGGCGCGGCCTCGGGCGCCGGGGTCCCGGCGGCGAAGACGGCCGCGGAGGCCAAGTCGCTCTTGGACGAGGGCAAGAAGGCGAAAACCAAGGACCCCGCTAAGGCGGTCGAGCTGCTGAAGGGCGCGGTCGCCAGCTACGAGACCCTGCTGCCCGACACGAAGGACTTCGCCGCGCTCGCCGAGGCGCATCTGGAGCTGGGAGACGCGCTGTTTCGCTCCGGGCTACAGGACGAGGGAGAGGAGCGCATGAAGCTGGCGGTGGCGATGGTCGGCAAGCCGGCCTCCACCGCCGGGCTCGACGCCACGTACAAGGGGCTGCTCGACAAGCGCGTGACGAAGATGGCGACGAAGGCGCCGGGGTCGCTGAAGCTGACGACCACGCCGCCCGGCGCGACCGTTACGGTGGACGGCAAGGCGGCCCCGGGACCGAGCCCGGTGACGGTGGAGGGGCTTCCGCCCGGCGTGCACTACGTGCTGGTGATGCTGGCCGGACGCAAGCCCAAGGTCGAGAAGGTCGACATCAAGGGCAACGAGACTTCGGAGCTGACGGTGGCGCTGGACCCGGAGGGGGGAGCCGCGCCCGCGCCCGGGGCCGCGCCCGCCGCGGCACCGAAGGGCCGCCTGCCGGACGTGCTCGACCGCGTGATGGGCAAGGGGCGCATCAACGCCGAGGGGCGCAAGGTCCTCATGGCGTTCGGCAAGGCCGCCGAGGCGAAATACCTGGTGCTGCCGTACTTCGTGCCCGACGGCGACGTCTTCTTCCTGCGCGCCTACATGATGCGCGTGGACGACGGCGCGATGGTGAAGTTCGACGAGAAGATCTTCGCGGCGCTGGACAAGATGGACAAGGGCGTCCAGCAGACGGCCGAGCTCGTCATCAAGTACGCCTACGCGTTCCCCGAGGCCGAGGCGCTGGACAAGGCGGCGACGATCGTGGTGCCGGTGCCGGAGGCGAAGGTGGCGAAGTCGACGAAGTCGTCGGCCATCGACGAGGGCGACGGCGGCGGCGGATCGGTGGACGACTGCGACCCGGAGGTGGACGACTGCCCGCCCAAGAAGATCCACAAGAAGTCCGGGACGCACAAGGTGAAGAAGGGCGCGGCGCGCACGAAGAAGAGCAAGGCAGGGCTCAAGCACCGCAAGCCGAAGGTCGACGACGACGACTGCGACCCCGAGGTGGACGACTGCGAGGACGACGGCGCGTTGGCGGTGGACGGGGACGGGGACGACGGCGACGGCGACGGCGGCGGCGGCGGCGGGGGCATCCACTTCAAGCTGCCGACGAACAAGTGGTACTTCTGGGTGGGGGTCGGCGCCGTGGGCGTCGTGATCGCCGGCGCGATCGTTGGCGGCGCGTTCCTGGCGTCGCGCGACGGCGTAAACGCGATCGTGACATGGGGAGAACGATGATGCAGACGCGGGCGAAGGCGACGCGGGCGGCGCTGATCGCGGCGGTGGCGCTGGCGGCAGGCGGCGCGTCCGCGGCGGGATGCCACCCGGGCGTGGACGTGGACGTGACGGTCTACACGGCCGGGGCGTTCGACGTCTTCGGCGCCGCCGACAAGGTGCGCGTCACCGCCATCGGCACCGACGCCGAGACCGGCGCGCGCGAGATCCTGAAGAGCCGCGAGTACGGGGCGAACAGCGGCCATGCCACGCTGGGCCTGATTCCCTTCAGCGAGGGGATGCAGATCCGCGTGGAGACGCTGGACACGAGCGGGAACGTGACCGGCTACGGCGCCAGCCTGCTGCACGACATCCTCAAGGACACGCCCAGCGACGACATCCCGGTGAGCGTGTTCGTGTTCGTCACGCCCATCAAGACCGTGGTGCCGGCGCTGCGCGCGTCGGACCAGCTCCCGACGACCATGCCGGCCGGGCGCGTGGGGATGGCGACGGCGGTGCTGCCCGACGGGCGCATCCTGGTGACGGGCGGCGCCGTCATGGCGACCGACACGCTCGGCCACATCGACCCGTCGACGATCGCGCGCTACGCGGAGGTGTTCGACGCGGAGAGCGGGCGGTTCGTGTCGATCGCCGACACGATGGCGATGCTGAACCCGCTGAACGCGCCGCGCGCCTTCCATACGGCCACGCTCCTGCCTGACAACGGCGTTCTCATCGCCGGCGGGCTGACGCAGCAGATGGGCATGCTGTCGACGCTGACGTCGGGCGAGGTGTTCGAGTTCGACAGCTGCTCGTTCCCTTCGCCCGACGCCATCGTGCAGACGGCGCTGTGCGCGTTCATCCCCGTGCCGACGCTGATGAGCGACGCGCGCGCGCACCATACCGCGACCCTGCGCGACGACGGCTCCGTGCTCATCGCCGGCGGGACGTTCGAGCAGGTCGTCATGCCCGGCAGCTTCGACGTGACGTTCCTCAACACCACGGAGCTCTACACGCGCGCCAACGGCTTCGCCGCCGCGGCGACGATGAGCGACGAGCGCGCCTATCACACCGCCACGCTGCTCCCGAGCGGGGACGTGCTGGTGACCGGCGGCATCGGCGCCGACGGCGTGGGAAATCCGGAGGTCCTGGCGTCCGCGGAGATCTACACCGGCACCGGCTGGACCGGCATCGGCGCCATGAGCACGCCGCGCGCGTACCACACGGCGAACCTGGCCACGTACGCCGACGGAACGCAGGTCGTGCTCGTGGCGGGCGGCTACACCACGGCCAGCTTCGACCCGATGGGCCGGACGCTCTTCAGCGCCCCCTCCGCCCTGGTCGAGACCTACGATCCGGCCGTGGGCTTCAACCCGATGCTGGCGCGTGTCATCCCCGGCATGGTGCAGATCGCCGAGCATACCGGGACCACGCTGCCGAGCGGCAAGGTGGCCCTGCTGGGCGGCAAGACGGGGGGCGGCCTGCCCAGCGTCTTCGCCATCACGCTCGATCCGTCGCCGATGGGCCCGGGCTTCTTGAGCGACCCGTCGGGCGTGCTGTCCACGCCGCGCGCCACCCACGGAGCGGAGCTGCTGCCGGGCGGGCAGGTGCTGATCTTCGGAGGATTCAACGCTTCCGGGGGTACGCCCATCGTCTACAACACCGCCGAAGTCTACACGCCGCCGCTCTGAGCCGGCGGCTAGGCGCGACCCCATGGCCTACGAGGCCCTCTTGGTGGACGTCGCGGGCGGGGTTGCCCGCATCACGATCAACCGGCCCGACCGCCGCAACGCGTTGAGCCCGGCCGTGGTGGCGGAGCTCGGCGCGGCGCTGGCGGCGGCCGACCAGGATCCGGCGGTGCGCGTCGTCGTGCTGACGGGCGCCGGCGAGAAGGCGTTCTCCGCCGGCGGCGATCTGGGAGGCGGCGGCCTGGGCGGCAGCGGCGGCGGCGGCGACGACGCGCCCGAAGGGTTCGTGGGGCGTCACGAGCGCGGGCGGCGCTTCGCGTCGCTCTTCACCACGATGGCGGGGCTGGGCGTGCCGATCGTGGCGCGCGTCAACGGCCACGCGCTCGCCGGCGGCTTCGGACTCATGCTGGCGTGCGACTTCACGGTGGCGCACGACGAGGTGCAGGTCGGCACGCCCGAGATAGACGTCGGGCTCTTCCCGATGATGATCATGGCGACGATGGCGCGCAACGTGCCGCGCAAGCGCGTGCTGGAAATGGCTCTCCTGGGCGAGCGCGTGGGCGCGCGCGAGGCGGCGGCGTGGGGGATCTTCAACCGCGTCGTGCCGCGCGCGGAGCTCGACACCGCCGTCGGCGAGATCGTCGGCAAGCTGCTGGCGAAGAGCCCGGCGGTGCTACGACTGGGCCGCCGCGCCTTCTACGCGATGAGCGAGATGCCCTTCACCGCCGCGCTCGAGTACCTGAACGCGATGCTGACGGTGAACACCACCGCCGAGGACGCGATGGAGGGGATCATGGCCTTCCTGTCCAAGCGCCCGCCCGCCTGGAAAGGGAAGTAGCGCGCGCGAGGTGAGAACGCTGCCGCGGCGCGGAGTCAGTGCAGCGCGGCGGCGAGGGCGACGCGCGCGACGTAGGGCGCGCGGATGTGCCAGAGCGCCCGGTTGGCGACGAAGACGGCGACGGCGACGCGCGGGGCGTCGGCGGGCGCGAAGCCGACGAACCAGGAGAAGTCGAGGCCGCGCTCGCGGTCGCGCAGCGAGCCGGTCTTGCCGGCGACGCCACCGCCGGAGTCGCGCAGGCTCGGATCGTGCGCGAATTCGCGCCGCGCCGTGCCCTCGCGCGTGGTGCCGACCATCATGCGCGCGAGCGTGTGCGCGGTGGCCGCGTCCAGCGCGCGCGGGAGCGTTTCGGGCGCGAAGACGTAGCCGTCGGGGGCCCCGGGGGCGCTCGGCTCAGCGCGCGCGACGATCGCGGGGCGGCGGCCGGCGCCGCCGGCGCCGACGGTGGCGGCCAGCAGCGCGCCTTGCAGCGCCGACAGGCGCACGCCCTCGAAGCCGGCGGCCATGCGCGCCAGCTCCAGCGGCGTCTCGGGCATGCGTGCCGTGCTGGCGGGTGCGGCCACGTCGAACGGCAGTGGTCGGTTGAAGCCGAAGCGTTCGGCGGCTCGCAGAAGCGCCGCGGGGTCCAGGCGCTTGAGGGCCATCTTGCCGATGGGGACGTTGAGCGAGTGCGCGACCGCGTCGCCCAGCGTGGCGCAGCGGTGGTCACGGCGGGCGTCGTCGTCCAGGTCGCGCGCAGTCACGCGACGCAAGCCCCCCGCGAAGCAGGTGGTCTCGCGCGCCACGGCGGGATCTTGCTGCAGCAGCGCGGCGGCGGTGACGAGCTTGAACACCGACGCCGCCGGCCCGAACGGCTCCAGCGGCAGGAGCGGCGCCGCGGCAGGGTCGTCGGCCGAGACGCCGGCGAAGCCGAGGACGCGGCCCGTCGCCACGTCGAGGACCACGGCGGCGGCGTACGGCGGACGGTAGCGGTCCAGCATCGTCTCGAGCGGCGCCTGCACCGCTGGGTCGAGCGTCAGCACGGCACGGCGCCCGCCGGCGAGCGGCGCCTCGTAATGATCTCCGGCGCGCACCAGCCCGGCGAGGTTCAGCCCTGCCAGCGGCGCACCGTTCGGGCGCGCCGCCTCTGGCACCGCCTCGGGCGCGGCCGGCACGGCGGCGTTTTCCGCCGTCGCCGTCCCGGCGATCGCGGCCGCCTTCACCATGGACCGCAGCGCCGCGCGCGCCGCCGCCTCGCCCGCTTCGGGCGCCGGGTCCGCGGACGAAGCGGGCCCGAGCAGCGCCATCGGCGGCGCGGCCGCCACGGCCGCGCGCGCGTCGAAGCCTTGCGTCGCCGCGGTCCCCGCCCCCGCGACGCCCAGGCCAAGCGCCAGAGCGGCTGTCACCGCGCGGCCCGCCCTCACAGCCCGCGCCTCGCATTGCGCTCGCACATATGACCACATGTATCATCCACACCTACACAAGCAAGAAAATGAACCGCGCCGTGCGCCGCAGCCGGAGTCGCAGCCCCCACCCCGCAGCCGGAGCCGCAGCCCCCACCCCGCAGCCGGAGCCGCACCCGCAGCCGGAGCCGCAACCCGCAGCCGGAGCCGTAACCCGCAGCGGGATCCGCAGCCGAATCCGCCGCCCGCAGCCGGATCCACAGCCGGCGCTCGGATCCGGCGCCGCGCCTCAGCGCTTGACCAAGATCTCCCAGCGATCGCCGCTGACGGTGATGGAGTGGTGGCCGCCGGGGCTCACGTCGATGGGCACGGCCTTCTTCAGGCCCATCTCCACGTTGCTGAAAAGCACAGTGTGCTTGCCCGCACTCACCTTGATCTCGCTCAGCTTGCTGCCCCGCCCCACGCTCGTGCCGTCGACCGACATCGCGGCGTACGGGACCGCACCCAGCGTGAGGAAGCCGGCGCTGGAGAACGCGGGCGCCGTCTTAGCGTGCGGCGCCTTGCCCTTCGGAGGGTGCTTCTTCGCCGCCGCGGTCGCCTTGCCAGCGGCGTCGTCGCTCCCCACGCCAGGGGGCGCGGCCGTCTCGGCGGACTCACCCGATCCGCCTGCGCCGGCCGTCGCGTCCTTCTCGGCGGCGCTGCGCTTGCCTTCATCCTCGCCGTCGCCCCTCCGCGCCGCGCCTTCACCGCCGCCGCCGTCTCCGTCACCGGTCCGCGCGCCTCCGCCGCTCCCTCTGCCGTCCTCGTCGCCCTTCCCTGGTGACGGTGCCCGGGGCGCCGGCGGCGGCTCCGGCGTCGGCGGCTCGTCCGGCACGGCGATCGAGCGCACGCCCTCGCCGGCTCCGCCGGCGCCCGCCGCCCCGGGCCGCGCCGGCCCGCGGTTCAGGATCACCATCAGCGCCAGCAGCAGCGCGGCCGCGGCGGTCGCCGCCAGCCCCGCCAGACCACGGCGCCGGTACGCCTCCAGGTCGGCCGGCCGCAGCTCGCCTGCGGGGTCCGTCCCGCTGCGCGCGGGGCGCGCGCCCCCACGCCCGCGTTGCGCCGGAGGCTCGGGATAGGCGCCGATGAGCGTAGGCTGCGCGCCCAGGTCGTAGTCGGCGAAGGTCACCGGCGCCGACATCTGGCTGGCGACGAGGTCGATGAGCGCCGCCGAGTCCGACGCCTCCCCGCCGTCCGGACCGCCGCCCGCCCAGCCCTCCAGCGTCGTGTCCTCGCCTTCGAACGCCCGCTCCTGCGCGTGCAGCGCGCCGTCGGCCGACGTGCGTGGGCGCGCCGCCACCGTGGGGCGCCCGAGGTGCTCGGTGGGTGCCGCGAGGAACGCCGCTCCCTTGGGACGTGACGCCGTACGGCTGTCGCGGTCCGGAAAGCTGGGCGTCGGCCGGATGAGAGTCCGCTGCTCGTGGCGCCCCGCGTCGTCGTCGTCGTCCTCGGCTTCGGCCTCGGCGCCGTCCTCGTCGCCGGCATCGGCGGAGGCGACGCGGCCGCGCTCGTCCTCGGTGTCGGCGTCGATGACGGTGGGCGGCCGCCCCGCCCGCGCGCGCACCTCTTCGTCGTCGGGTGTGTCGCCGGTGTCCTCCTCGTCGTCGTCCAGCGAGCTGTGCGGCAGCGCGCCGCGGGGCCGCGCCTCCGGCGCCGGCACTGAGCGCGAGCCGGCGTGCACGCCGGCGGCGGGGCGCACGGCCTCCGGGCCTTCGAGCGTGGTGGCGCTGGTGTCGGGGTCGGGCTCGAGCTCGATCTCGACCGAGCTGCCGCCGGCCGGCGGCGCCGCCCCCGGCCCCCGCGCCGATGCGCCCCCACGCACGCCCGGCGTCGTCGTCGGCTTGCGCGCCGCTCCCGACCCCGGGCGGGAGCCCGACAGCGGCGACGACGCCGACGACAGCGACGCGAGCGATCCGACGCCCGCTCCAGCGGTGCCGCCCGCCGCGCCCGCGCTTGCCGCGGAGGACGCCTCACCCGAGCCACCCGCCGCTCCGCCCCCCGGCTCCACCGCCGCCCCGCCGGCGCCGCTCCCGTCCGCCCGCGGCATCACGTCGCGCAGCAGCGCGGACATGTCTTCCCCGGTCAGGGGCCGCAGCAGCGAATGCAGGTATCCTTGCAGCGCCGCCGCGAACTCCCCCGCCGTCTGGAAGCGCTTCGTCCGATCGGGCTCGATCGCCCCGAGGATGATGCGCTCCAGCGCCGCCGGGATGTCGGGCGCATGGTGGCTCGGCCGCCGGAAGGTGCCGTCGCGGATCCGCTCGAGGATCTGTATCTCGCTCTTGCCGTCGAAGAGCCGCCGTCCCGTGACCAGCTCGTACAGCACCGCCCCCGCCGAGAAGATGTCGCTGCGCTGATCGATCCCCTGGCCGCGCACCGCCTCGGGCGACAGGTAGCAATACTTCCCCTTCAGCGCGCCCGTGCGCGTGCGGCTCAGCTTGTGCTCGGCCTTGGCGATGCCGAAATCGACGATCTTCACCTCGCCCTCGAACGACACCAGCACGTTCGACGGCGAGATGTCGCGGTGGATGATGCCGAGGTTGCGCCCGTCCGCCCCCGTCTTGCGGTGCGCGTAGTCCAGCCCGCGGCTCACCTCGCTGACAATGTACGCCGCCACGTCGTACGGCAGCCCGCGCCGCCCCTTGGCCTTCAGCTCCTCGAGGATGCGCCGCGTGTCGAAGCCCTCCACCAGCTCCATGGCGATGAAGTACTGCTCGCCCACGCGCCCCAGGTCGAAGATGTGGACGATGTTGCCGTGGCTCAGCGACGCGGCGATCTTCGCCTCGTCGATGAACATGTTCACGAACTCCGTCGACGCCGTGAACGACGGATGGATGCGCTTGATGGCGACGGTCTTCTCGAAGCTCGCCTCGCCGTGCGCCTTGGCGCGGAACACCTCCGCCATGCCGCCGACGGCGATGCGGTTCAGCAGCTCGTACTTGCCGAAGCTCTGCTCGCCCACGCCTGCCCCATCTTACCGCGCCGGCGGAGGCGCGGCTCAGAGGATGTGAATGATCCTGAGCCGAGCCGACGCCTTCCGCGTGCCTCGACAAGTCTCACGAGAACCCCTTCACGTCCAGGTCGTGCTTGCGGATGAGGCGGTGCAGCGTCTGGCGCGGCACGCCCGCCTCTTGCGCCGAGCGCGAGATGTTGCGCCCGTTGCGCTGCAGCAGGTCCTTCAGGTAGCGCACCTCGAAGTAGTCGATCCACCGCTCCTTGGCGTCCTTGAACGGCAGGTGGTCGGCGATGAACGGCCCCGGGCCTCCACCCTCGGTCGCCCGCACGCGCAACGGCATGTCCTCCACCTTCAGCAGCCCGTCCTCGGAGAACGACAGCGACCGCTCGATCACGTTGCGCAGCTCGCGCACGTTCCCCGGCCAGTCGTGCTTCATCAGGAAGTCGAGCGTCTCGGGTGGAATGCGCACGCCCTCGGCGGCGCGCGGGTCGGACTTCTTGATGAAGCTCTCCACCAGCAGCGCCACGTCCTCGCGCCGCTCGCGCAGCGACGGCAGGCGCACGCGCGCCACCGCCAGCCGGTAGAAGAGGTCCTCGCGGAAGGCGCCGGCGCGCACCTCTTTCTCCAGGTCGCGGTTCGTCGCCGCCACCACGCGCACGTCCACCTTGACCGGTGCCGCCGCCCCCACGCGTTTCACCTCGCGCTGCTCCAGCGCGCGCAGCAGCTTCGGCTGCAGCGCCAGGTCGAGGTCGCCGATCTCGTCGAGGAAAATGGTGCCGCCGTGCGCCAGCTCGAACGCGCCGGGGCGCGCCTGGTGCGCGCCGGTGAACGCGCCCTTCACGTGGCCGAAGAGCTCGCTCTCGATCAGGTTCTTCGAGACGGCGCCGCAGTCGAAGACGACGAACGGCTGGCTGGCGCGCGGGCTGCGGTCGTGGATTCCGCGCGCCGTTAGCTCCTTGCCGGTGCCCGTCTCGCCGTCGATGAGGACGGTGATGTCCTTCGGCGCGATGCGCTCGAGCGTGGCGAAGATCTCGCGCATGCGCACCGAGCGGCCGATGAGCTCGCCGAACGAGTCGCGCGCGCTGAGCTCGATGCGCACCTTTTCCTGCAGCGGCAGGAACTCGATGCCGGTGTTGCCCGCGTAGATCACCGAGCGCGGGTTCAGCCAGATCTCCTTGACCTGGTGGCGCGCCACGTACGTCCCGTTCGTCGATTCGAGGTCGCGCATCAGGAAGCCGGCTTCCTTGAGCTCGATCACGAGATGCCGCCCGCTCACCGTCGGATCGTGCAGCACCAGGTCGTTTACGCCCTCCGCGGCGCCCACGCGGATCTCGCGCCGGTCGAACGTGCGCTCGGTGCCGGCGTCGGGGCCCTCGATGACGCGCAGCGCGACCTTGCGGACGGTGATGGCGGCCGGAACGCCGTCGACCTGGATGATCTGCGTGGCATCACGCCATGCGGGATCCTTTTCTTGGTCGTGGCGCTCGTCGAGCGGAGGCGGCGGAGGCGGAGGCGGAGGCGGCGGAGGCGGCGGAGGCGGAGGCGGAGGCGGAGGCGGCATCGCGCACGACCATAGCACAAAGATGTGACACCCTACAAGTATATGGAACCTATGGTCAAAAAGTGATCTCCCCGAAGACGCCCGCTCCTGCTAGTGTGCCGCGCGTGCGGGCCCTCGCGGCGATCGGTGTAGCGCTCGGCGCGCTCTTGTGCGCAGCGGGTTGCGGCTGTGGCGGCCACGTCGGCGACGATCCGGACGCGGCCGGCGGACCGGCCGACGCGATGACGGACGCGGGCGGCCCCGCCCAGACCGACGCCGCCGCGCCGCCCGATCCCATCCGCCCCGTGCCTGGCGACGTGATCCCCGGCGGCGGCCCCTACCCGTTCGTGCTGTGCCACGGCATGGGCGGCTTCGACGCGCTAGGACCGCTCGAGTACTTCTACGGCGTGGCCGACCATCTGACGGACCTGGGCTACGAGGTCTACACGACCGAGGTGCCGCAGTTCGACTCGGTCGCCGCGCGCGCTGCCGCACTGGCGCCGCAGATCGACGCCATCCTCGCCGCCAGCGGCGCCGACAAGGTCAACCTCATCGGCCACTCGCAAGGCGGGCTCGACATCCGCTACCTCGTCTCGTCGCTCGGGTACGGATCGGTCGTCGCCTCCATCACCACGGTCGGTACCCCACACTACGGCACGCCCGTCGCCGACCTCGTCATGGGAATCCTTCCCGCCTCCACCACCGAGGTGCTCGACGCGCTGCTGGCGCTCTTCGGACCGGTGCTGGGGCAGAGCCCCGAGGCGGACCTCATGGCCGGGCTCGCCGACCTCACGACCGTGAACATGACCACGGCCTTCAATCCGGCCAACCCCGACGACCCGGGCGTGGCCTACTATTCGGTCGGCGGCGTGTGCACGCTGCCGCCTTTCACTCCCTACACGCCCGGCGTCGACGACCTCTGCGACATCGAGGTGCAGGCGACGTACCTCTTCCTACTGGACGCCGCCGGTGCGAACGACGGCTTGCTGCCCGAGACGAGCGCGCACTGGGGCACCTACCTCGGCGTCATTCCGGCCGATCACCTCGACGAAGTCGGCCAGATCGCCGGCATCACGAGCCTGGCGTTCGACCACCTCGCCTTCTACGCGAACCTCGCCGCCTTCCTGCGCATGGAAGGTTTCTAGCCACGCCGGCCGCACCCGCAACGGCGCCGGAATCGCGTTTGGGGCCGAGGTGTTGACACGGCGCCACGAATCGACGATGGTACGCGACCGCTTGCATCCAGTGAACTAACCATGCGCAATGCTGGAGGAAATCGTGACTGAGGGGCAGGTTCAACAGGGCGCGCCATCGGCGACGAGCCCGGCGCCGGCCGCCACGGCGGCCGCCGCGGCCAGGAAGTCGCCCGACGGAGCCATGGTCTGGGTCGACGGCGTCACCAAGACCTATGGCGCGACCGTCGCGGTGGACAACGTCTCCTTCTCGGTGCGCGCCGGCGAGGTCGTCGGCTTCCTCGGCCCCAACGGGGCGGGCAAGACGACCTCGATGAAGATCATCACCGGGTACCTCGCCCCGACGCGCGGGCGCGTGGTCGTGGCCGGGCGCGACGTGCTCGACGACCCGCTCTACACGAAGGCGCGCATCGGCTACCTCCCCGAGAACAACCCGCTCTACCGCGAGATGGTCGTGTGGGACTACCTGGAGTACGTCGCCGAAATGCGCGAGGTGCCCCCGGACGCGCGCCGCAAGCGCATGGCGCGCATGGCCGACGTCTGCGGCCTCGGAGACGTGCTCGGCAAGTACATCGGCGAGCTGTCGAAGGGCTTCCGCCAGCGCGTCGGGCTGGCGCAGGCGATGATGCACGACCCCGAGGTGCTCATCCTCGACGAGCCGACCGCGGGTCTCGACCCCAATCAGGTGTTCGAGATGCGCGCCCTGGTGCGCGACCTCGGCAAGGCCAAGACCGTCATCCTCTCCACGCACAACCTCGCCGAGGTCGAGGCCACCTGCAGCCGCGCCATCATCATCGCGCGCGGCCGCGTGGTGAAGGACGCGACCATCGCCGACCTGCAGCAGGGGCTGGCGGCGGCGCGCGGCGCCGACGCGGGCGCCGCCGTGGCGGCCGGCGGGACCGCCCCACGCTACCAGGTGCTGATGGAGCCCGAGGCCGACGGA